>NZ_JAELVH010000298.1 GCF_019399235.1 Streptomyces poriferorum
CTCGGTCCCTTCGAAGGGACCGAGATTACGGTCTGGTCGGCGCAGGGCAAGCAGGCGAGACTGCATGTTTCAGCGTCGTGTTCCTACCTCCGCTCGGCAGGAGTTGCCCGGCGGAAGGTTGCGCTGGACGCCACCGTGGTGGGCCGTTTGTGCCCCAGGTGTGCCGAGTTCGGGGCGTGGGCCCGCCGGGGCACAGGGTTGGGGATCTTCCTGGAGGCTCTGAGCGGATTGGGGCTGCTGTACCAACTCGACAACTACGGTGCGGCCGACGAAGACGCGTACAGCGACGATGATGTCAACCAGGCGGCGACGGTGCTGAACCGCACGCCTGGCAGCGGCCAGAACGACACGGAGGACCAGGACGAGGACGATGCGTGGGAGGCGTTGCGCGAGGCCCAGGCCGTGCGCGAGCAGGTCTTCGATGAATGGCGGCGTGCGGCGTCAAGCCTGCACCGCGTCCATCAGATCCTCAGTCTGTTTCCGTGGCTGGAGCCCTGGGCCGCTCCCCGAGTGCAGCTGAAGAGGGATCGCCTCAACGCGCTGCTGGGACAGGCTTCTCGGCTGGTCACCACTGATGTCCTCATCCTGTCGGCAGCCGTGTCGGCCATGGACGACCCTGCTCTGCCCGAGGACGACCCGGCGTTTACACCGCTCGGTTCCCCGGCGGAGGTGGCACGGCAGCTGAGGTCCCTGTGGCACAGGTGGCAGCACAAGGTAACTGACGGCTGGGACCATCCCAGCCAGCAAACCTATCTCGCCCACAACCTGACAGACGGCATGAGCAGCCGGCGCAAGGGGCGAGACGAGATGCTGGCCCGCGCCGGGGTGCTGCTTGCCGGCTGGCAGGCCGAGGCGGAGAAGGGCACGGCATCGGGCCAGGCAGAGAGAGACGTGATCGCTCGCCTGCCTCATCCTGACGCTGCAGGGCGCGGCTACGGTGATTCACCGCTCAGCCGTCTCACGGAATGGGAGCTGGGCGTCCTGGCCTCGTATGCCGTCGAAACGCACTGGGAGCAGTTCACCGTGGCCCTGCGGGTGCCGGAGCCTGTTGCCGCCCGCCTCCTGTCGCGGAACGAGTCGGCGCTCTCCTGCATTGCGCAGGACGCGGCGGTGGCGGCCGCGCCGGAGCTTCCGCCCGAGGAGGAACAGCCCCTGGGTCCGGGGGTGTTCGACGACACCCCGGTCAGCGACAGGCGCCCGGTCACTGCCGCGCACCTGCGGGCACAGCGCCTCGCCTCCCGGGATCCCGACCAGCTCTATCTCGTCTTCTCCATGACGGCGGGGCCGGAGGTCATCGCGCTGACCGTCCTGGAGCGGCGCTGCGCTGCCGGATGGGAGGGCGTCATCATCGCCGGCGCCGATGACCTGCCCGGCACGCTCGTTGAGGCCCAGCGCGACGCTGCCTCGGCGGACGGCGCGCCGGACGGGGAATCCGTGTGGCTGCCGCGCGTCCACAATTCCCGTAACCCGGACTTCGGCCGCAGCTTGAGCACAGGAGAGGGAGAACGGCTGCTTGCACGCCTGTGCAAGGGGCGGCAGGACGTCAACAGGGCCCTGCGGTCCTTGGCCCTGGCACGCGGGGTGCGGGACCTGCGAGAACTCGACGGCAGGTACGAAGACGAGGGCCGTCGCCTCGGCCCCTTCACCAGAGATGTCTGGCACGGCCTGCTGGCCATGGAGCAGCTGGATTTGGAACCGTTCGAGCCGGCCTCCGACACAGGCAGCGGTTCGGACCTTCCGCTGGGAGTCCTCGCACCGGTACAGGTCTATACGACGGACGCCGCCGGGCAGTACCAGGGCCGGGCCCACTCCCCCGCATGCCGGCATCTCCGGGACCTCGAAGTCGCCAGCGACGATGATTTGGTCACGATCGAACAGCTCCTGCAGAACACCAGGTTCGACCCGTGCAGCAAGTGCGGCGGATACGCCATCCGCCGCCTCAGCGAAACCCAGGTCTCCTACTACCGCGCGGCGCACCGCCTGCACAACCTCACACAGACCGTCGGCAGGACGACAGTACGGCGTCAGGACAGCTCGTCTCTACTGACAGAACTGGACGAACTCGAGGACCTGCAGTCCACGGACGCCTGGTTCAACTCCGACGGCACCGGGGCCCGCCGGTGGCGGCGTACCGTCAGCCAACTCCGCAGCACGCTGACAGCCGCGACCCGCGAAAAGTAAGCGCGGTAGCCGACGGCGCCTGGTCCCGGCGCCTTGGCATCCGGGACCAGGCGCACAGTGCGGTGGCACGCCACGTGCTGGATGAGGTGACTGCTCGTCACAGCAACAACGAGCCGCTGAACAAGACGCAGCCCAAGCTCGACGCCGCCCGCGATCGATGGGAAGAGGTGACAGGGCGACGCCCTCGCTGAGCAGCGTCGCGCCCACGCCATGCGAGTTCACAGCCTCACTGCGGACCCGCCGACGAAACTACCGCAGTGCTGCTCAAGCAAACCTTCGTGCGGCAACTGCACAGGTAACCGACACCCTGCCACCACGGCCCTGACCAGCGACAACACACCCCATGCTGTACCGACCGGCAACTAACTGACCTGCATAATCACCAAAAACGTCAGCACCAGATCGGCATTCATGACAGCAGTCGAGTCACCCACGACAACCCACTGAACAGCAAAGGGCCCGATACCTATCCACTGACATCACAACGCCGAACCACCACTGACAAAAACCCCCAGATCATCACCGCAGTCCGGGTGATCTTCGTGCCCGCAGGGATCGAGGTCGGCGGGCTGGGCGGTTACCTCAGTGTGCGCAGGTGACATAGAACTGCCTCCTTGTGGACGGTACCTGGGCGGATCAGGATCAAGTCTAGTTACCGAAGAGAACCACAACGGAAGACTGTGACTGACATGATCTTGGTGACCGGAGCGAACGGGAACCTCGGCGCGGCCACTCTGGCGGCGCTTCATGCCCGCGGTGCGATCGCGACAGGCGGCAGCCGCACCCCGAGTGACGGGATGCGGCGGCTGGATTTCGACGACCACTCCGGCATTGACCTCGCCGGTGTATCGACCTTGGCGCTGGTCTCCGCCGGCTACGCCGAGGACGACCAGGTCGTCAGGCGGCACGCGGCCGTCTTGGACGCTGCCGCCCGAGACGGTGTCCGCCATATCATCTATACGAGCCTGACCGGTGCCGGCGACCACCTCGGTTTCGCACTGGCGCACCGTGCGACCGAACGGCGCGTGCGCGCTTGCGGCCTGCCGTGGACGATCCTGCGCAACGGCCTGTATGCCGAACTCTTCGGCGGTCTGCTGATGTGGGGCGACGACGGGGTGGAGTCCGCGTTCGGCGACGGCGCCCTGGCCGCGGTCGCCCGTGCGGACCTCGCCGAAGCCGCGGCGATCATCGCAGCAGATGCGTCCCAACACAGCGGGCGCACCTACGATCTGACCGGCGCGCCGATCACGACAGCGGACGTAGCCGACCGGCTCGGAGTCCCGCACCGGACCATCGGCCTGGGCGAGTACCGACGCAGGCTCCTCAATGACATGCCGGACTTGCTGCCGTTTCAGCCGCCCATGCTCGCCTCGATTGCGACCGGCATCCGGCACGGTTTCCTGGACGGCACCAGCCCCGACCTCGCCGACATACTCGTCCGCCCAGTTAGCGACCCATTGGCTTCAGCTGTCGCAGCCGCCTCTGCCACGAGACCGGGCCGCAGCCAGGTAACGGCGGGCAGCGCGCGGCCTGCAACGACATGAGTGCATCCGTGACTCTCGAACACCGTCGGGGTGTCGTGGTGCTCGCGCTGATCGCGGCCTTCATGGTCTTCGTCGACGGCACGATCGTGAACCTCACCCTCGCCCAACTCACCTCGCACCTGCACGCCTCCCGCTCCGAGCTCGAATGGGCGGTCAACACCTACACCCTCTCCTTTGCCGCGGTGATGCTCGGTGCCGGCGCGATCACGGACGCCCTCGGCGCGAAGTGGGCCTTCGTGGCCGGCCTGCTGGTCTTCACCGCGTCCTCTGCAGTCTGCGCTTCCGCCAACTCGATGCTGGTCCTCAACTTCGCCCGGTTGGTCCAGGGCGCGGGCTCTGCTCTATTGCTGCCGAGCGCGCTCGTCCTGGCCACGGCATCCGCCACCGATGAGCAAGCGCGGAACCGACTCGTTGGCTGGTGGGCCGCCGCCGGGGGCGTCTGAATGGCCGCCGGTCCACTGCTGGGCGGGGCGCTCGTCGCGCTCGCGAACTGGCGTGCCGTGTTCGCGGTCAACGTGGTCATCGGGATCCCCGCCGCCCTCTGGAGCATCCGCTCGATGCCCACAACCGCGCGGGGCAGTCGGCGCCTCGACATCGTCGGCATGGGCTGTGCGACCGCACTGATCGGCGGGCTGGTCTTCGCGCTCGTCCAAGCCCCCGCGCAGGGCTGGCTGAGCCCCGCAACCATCACCGCCGCCGCGCTGACGGTCACCGGGCTCGTCGGCTTCGTCTGGGTCGAACGCTCTACCCCGGCACCTCTCCTACCGCCAGGCGTCTACTCCGACCGCAGGTTCGTCGCCACAGCCGCACAAGGCGCATTGTTCAACTTCGCCTTCTACGGATTGCTGTTCGCGATGAGCCTGATGCTCCAGCAAGGCCGCGGGCTCAGCGCGCTCGTCAGCGGTTTGCTGTTCCTGCCTCTGACCGGCCTCATCTCGATCGGCAGCATCTGCGCCGCCCCACTCGCGCGACGGATCGGAACTACCGCAGTCCTGGGCATCGGCCAGGCCGTGCTGACCACCACGTTCCTCGCGGTGGCGTGGGCCAGCACCTCATCGGCGCTCTGGCTACTGGTACTTGCCCTTGTTCCCGTCGGGTTCAGCTCGGGACTACTCGTGCCCACCATGACCTCGCAGTCCATCGCCGCCGTCGAACCAGCCCTTCACGGGACCGCGTCCGCAGTCTTCAACACCTCCCGCCAGATCGGCGCAGCCATCGGCATCGCCGTCTTCGGCCCACTCCTCGGGCCGACGCACAACCTCAGAGAGGGGTTCATCACCTGCGTGGTCGTCGGCGCAGGCGCCACCGCGGTCGCCCTGCTCCTAACCGCGCTTACTCGACCGGCCTCCGTTGCCGCACCCCCAGGCAGCCCGAGTATCCAAGGGCCATGCGCAACCTCGGCCCATGACACCCCCGCCAACCTGCCCGAGCGCACTTGACCACCATCCAAGGGGGAACCGTGCTGCACAAGAACGCGCCAAGGGCCTGCGCGTGATCGTGTACCTGTCGTACAGCGGGCTGGGGCCCGACATCAAGCACGGCATCGACCACGCGGCGCTCCGTGGCAACTTCCCTCGCCTGGCTCTGTACACGACAACCGGCTCTGGTCCACTTCGTGTGGTCGCGTGCACTGGGTGACTGTTGATCTTCGCCTCATGGTGGTTTTGCTGGTCGTAGGCGGTCAGCGCGCGCAAGACTGGCTGGCCGCGGATCAGTCTGGCTTCCCTCATCAGGCCCCTTGGAAACCGTCGTCTAAAGGTTGTCCCGTAACTGATCTTGAGGTCGGTTTTGACGTGGTCGACCGCTGCATGCACTCACCTGTCATCCAGCGAGGTTGAGGTTGTGCAGGCGAGCGATGCCGAGCATGGCGTAGTGGATGCCGTCGCCCTTGAGGCGGCAGTCGTGCAGGATCTTCCAGCTCTTCATACGGGCGAAGGTGTGCTCGACGCGGGCCCGGACGCGTTTGTGGGAGCGGTTGTGTTCTTCCTTCCAGGCGGGCAGGTCCTCGCTCTTGGCCCTGCGGTGCGGGATGACCAGGCCGGTGCCCTGGTAGCCGCCGTCGGCGATGGTCACGGTCTTGCCGACGGCGTCCTTGGCACCGGATTCCTCCCAGCCGCGGGAGTCGTGCCGGTTGCCGGGCAGAGGACGGCCGACCACGACGACCAGCCGGGTGTCGGCGTCGATGACGACCTGGTGGGCTGTGGAGTAGCGGTAGTTCTTCGACTGCTCGCCGATCGTGCGATCCCGCGTGGGGACCAGGGTGCCGTCCACGATGAGCACGGTGTCCTTCGCGAACCGCTTGCGTGGCTGGAGCGCGAGCTGGGGCCCGAGGTGGTCGATGATCCGGTCGGCCGCCGACTTCGAGATGCCGAACAGCGGGGCGAGCTGGCGCATCGTCAAGTTCGTGCGCCAGTACGCGACGACCAACAGGATGCGATCCTCCAGCGGCAGCCTCCAGGGGCGCCCGCGATATTCTTGGCCGCAGTTTCGCGGCGCACAGCCGTCACCAGCTTGCCAAAACAGCGTGGGCTCAGCCCGGTGAACGGGGCTATCCAGACACCTCACGGCGCTAAGCCGTCAAGTCGGGACAGCGGGTACGAGCTCACTGTTCGATTTGGAGGGCCCTGCCGGTGGTCATCAGAGAGCGTCCTTGATGTGGCCTCGGGCGAAGTCCCATGGAGCGGGTGCGTTGGTGGCCGCGTATTCGTCTGCGATGCCGAAGACGCTTCCGCATCCTGGGCATTCCGCCTGGCCGAACAGGTGCGGTAGCCCCCAGGCGAGCCGTTGCTGGCCATCCCGTACGGCCGTCTCGTGCAACATCCTCCCGGTGCCGGTCAGCTCGTCCGGGGTGGCCGGCCGGAGCGGGACCTGGTGGACATCCCCCAGATTCCAGTCGCGGATCGAGGAGTAGCAGCCGTAGTCGCCGATTGCGATCGTCACCGGTGCGTCGCAGTGCGGACAAGCGACAGTGACGAAGGAATCGGTGAAGTCGTCGAGGGCCTCGAACCACAAGGGCTGGCCGTCGAACGCGAGCATGGTCCGCAACCGGCTTAGGTAGATCTTCCCGGTCAGGCCAGGCCGCAGCCGGGCGGCGGCCAGGGCGCGAAGCTCGGCCAAGGTCGCCGCCCGGCGGGCGACTTCTTCGTCGGCGCCGTGTGGTTGAAGGAGGCCACCTGCTATGGCTCCGGCCAGATCGAGCGCCCAGTCCCCGGCGTTCTCGGTTTTCGCGATGTCCGCCAGTCGCGGCAGTGCGGCGATGCTCGCCGGGGTGATCGTCCCCTGGTGACACAAGCGCCCCCAAAGCCCGTCGATGGCCTCCTGGTCACGACCGACAGCTCGGTCCAGCAACCCGGGTATCGCGTGGGCCGGGCCGTAGGCGTCGTGGAGTGTGGACCAGTCGATCATCCGGTGATTCAAGCATGCTGCGGAGCGACCTCCGGGAGGCGGTGAGTCGGCGGGATCACCTACGCCACCGCCAGTGCTGGGGCCTGCGGCGTCGGGAACGCGGTGCGTTCATCGAACAGATGACCGTTCTTGAGGCAGTGGTGGAGCTGGCCCAGCATCCGGTTGAACAGATTGCGCTGGCCAGCGGCGTGCCAGTCTCCGTGGTCGTCACGTCGCCGCCGGTAGTGGGCTTTGGCACCTGGCGAGGCCGTGATCGCTGAGAACGCCCAGAGGTAGCCGGCGTGGTTGAGCCGGTCGTTCTTCACCCATCGTCTGGTGATGCTGGACTTCTTGCCGGAGGCCCAGGTGACGGGTGAGGCGCCGGCGTAAGCCTTTAGGCACTGTTTCTCGGAT
>NZ_JAELVH010000299.1 GCF_019399235.1 Streptomyces poriferorum
GGACGCTGCCCCTCCCCGGCCGCTGGACCTCCCCGGGCGCAGCCCCGCAGGGGCCGGGCCACGCCCGGGCCGCGCCCGGGCCCTGCCGCCAATCGGGACCCCATACCCACCGGCCGCTCCGGCCAGTGGGTTACCCGCACTCGACCACAACCTGTCGCACCCCGTGACAGATCTCGAAGTAATTCGATCAATAACCGGTCACGATGTGCTACTTGATGCGTCGCACAGTCGCTACAGAAGCGACGTAATCGATGATTTGAGCAACTGGGTGTAGCACTGCCTGTACGAAGCGTTATTCTCCTCAGACGCATTCCGGAACCCACCACTCACTACGACGAGTGACGGTTTCGCACTGCACGTGATGGAAGCTCTGCCTCTGGGAGTCCCGTGTACCCACACGTCGGGGTTGACGCCTCGGGCCTGGCTACGCTGCGCGCAACGGTCGGCGACCGCTTGCGCGGCTTCGTCCCCACCGCGTACGCCGTACCCGCCTTTGCCACCCCTGCACCTGCCGGCCCCTGCTACGCCCTGGCCGAACGCGGCGCGGCGGTCGGAAGACGCAGCAACCGCGGCGCAACGACCACGTCCACCGTTCGTCGGCCGACCGCCGACAGCGACAGCGCGCGCATGATGGATCTCGTCGAGCGCGCACAGGCCGGTGAGGCTGACGCCTTCGGCCGCCTCTATGACCAGTACAGCGACACCGTGTACCGCTACATCTACTACCGGGTGGGCGGCAAGGCGACGGCCGAGGACCTCACGAGTGAGACCTTCCTCCGCGCCCTGCGGCGCATCTCCACCTTCACCTGGCAGGGCCGTGACTTCGGCGCCTGGCTGGTCACCATCGCTCGCAACCTGGTCGCCGACCACTTCAAATCCAGTCGTTTCCGACTGGAAGTGACCACCGGCGAGATGCTCGACGCCAACGAGGTCGAGCGCAGCCCCGAGGACTCCGTCCTGGAGTCCCTCTCCAATGCCGCACTGCTGCAAGCCGTGCGCCGACTCAACCCCCAGCAGCAGGAGTGCGTGACCCTGCGCTTCCTGCAAGGCCTCTCGGTCGCCGAGACCGCCCGGGTGATGGGCAAGAACGAGGGCGCGATCAAGACCCTGCAGTACCGCGCCGTCCGCACCCTTGCCCGGCTCCTCCCGGACGATGCCCGCTGACTCCACCCCGGACCGAGTCACTCTCGGCGATATGTTCATCACGCACTGGTCCGATCATCTTTCGTGCGTAACCCCAATGCCGCGCCGCTCGTTGTGCCGGTTGCAGGCTCCCTGTCGTCACCCCATGTCCGCAGACACTCACTCAATCGAGTGGATGCGCTCAAGGTGTGCAACCTTCCGGACCCACAGGGGAGTCGACCGTCATGACGAGAGGAGGTGCCGCCAGTGATCGCAAACGTTTCGGCACACCGGCGGGCGAACGCCTTCGCCCAGGCCCTGGAGGAGCAGTCGCTCCGCGGTGCGGCGGC
This sequence comes from Streptomyces poriferorum, assembly GCF_019399235.1. Classification (GTDB taxonomy): domain Bacteria; phylum Actinomycetota; class Actinomycetes; order Streptomycetales; family Streptomycetaceae; genus Streptomyces; species Streptomyces poriferorum. The sequence continues at coordinate 1,473 of NZ_JAELVH010000299.1, forward strand.
CGTACAGCCCGAGGACCCGGCCGAACAGGCCGACCCCGGACCGCTGTTGGCCCTGGCGAACGGCCTCGGTGAGCTACCGAAGCCGGAGTTGGATCCCGAGGTCAAAGTGGTGCAGCGAGCCCAGCTCGTCGCCGCCATGGAGGCCATGTTCGCCGAGGGTGGCGCGTCCGCGGACCCTACGGTGCCCGAACAACGGGGCAAGGGGGCCCACCGGGCCTCGCCACTCCGGAAACTGCGCCCCAGATCCCGCTGGACGAAGGGCCTCGCGGCCGGCGGCCTCACCGTCGGTGTGGCCGCGGGAGCCTTCGGCGGAGTGGCCGCTGCCAGTTCCGACGCCCTGCCGGGTGACTCCCTCTACGGGCTGAAGCGCGGCATGGAGGACATCCACCGCGGCCTGGCCGACGGGGACGCGGACCGCGGCGAGGTCTACCTGGACCAGGCCTCGACCCGGCTCAGCGAAGCCCGCAGGCTGATGGAGCGCGCCCGCTCCGGCGATCTGGACCACGAGCAGCTCGGCGAAGTCCGACGCACGCTCAACGGCATGACCCACGACGCCACGGAGGGCCACCGCCTGCTCCACGCCGCCTACGAACGCGACGGCGCGCTCGGCCCCATCCAGACCCTCGACTCCTTCTCCCGCGCACACCGCGGCAGCTGGAGCAGCCTCCGCGACAGCCTCCCCGTACAGCTGGCCGACATCGGCGACCAGGTGAGCTCGGTCTTCGCAGCCATAGACCAAGAGGTCGAACCGCTGGAGTCGCTGCTCCCCCGCCCCCCGGAGACGGACAGCGGATCCAAGGAGTCCGGCACCACCGGCAACGGCTCGGCACCGTCCTCCCGTTCGCACGCCCCGTCGCCCTCGTCGCCCTCCGGCACGCACGACAGCAGTCCGGGCACCAGCTCCTCGCCCCGCCCGTCGGGCTCGGGCAGCAGCTCCGCGGACGGCCTGCTCGGCGGCGGCACGGACGGCCTGCTCGACCCGCCGTCCCCCGACGCCACCTCACCGTCGCAGGACACACCGAGCACGACCCCGTCGCCGGACATCACCCTGCCGCCCCTGATCCCCGGCCTGATCGGCGGCCTGGGAATCGACGCCCAGGACGACAGGGACTGACGCACATCGCCGGACGGGCACGAACCAAGCCCGTCCGGCGCAATCAAGCCCGGCCACCTCAAGCCCGTCCGGCCAATCAAGCCCGTCCGGCGATTGAGGACAAATCCCGCGCCCCGGCGCACCCGCAGCCACCCATCCCCAGCCCGTCCGGCGCTTGAGGACAGAACGACACGCCCGGCACCCGGGCAACGTCAGAAGAACACCGACCGCCGCTGCACCAGCAACTTGTACAGCGTGTGCTGAATCTGCTCCCGCACCTGATCCGTCAGGTTGAACATCAGCATCGGATCCTCCGCCGCCTCCATCGGATACCCGTCCGTGGGAATCGGCTCACCGAACTGGATCGTCCACTTCGTCGGCAACGGCAGGGCCCCCAGCGGCCCCAGCCAGGGAAACGTCGGCGTGATCGGGAAGTACGGGAAGCCCAGCAGCCGCGCCAGCGTCTTCGCGTTGCCGATCATCGGGTAGATCTCCTCCGCCCCCACGATCGAGCACGGCACGATCGGCACCCCGGCCCGCAACGCCGTGGACACGAAGCCGCCCCGCCCGAAGCGCTGCAGCTTGTACCGCTCGCCGAACGGCTTGCCGATGCCCTTGAACCCCTCCGGCATCACGCCGACGACCTCGCCCTGCCGCAGCAGCCGCTCCGCGTCCTCCGCGCAGGCCAGCGTGTGCCCGGCCTTGCGGGCCAGCTCGTTCACGACGGGCAGCATGAACACCAGGTCCGCCGCGAGCAGCCGCAGATGCCGCCCCGCCGGATGGTTGTCGTGCACCGCGACCTGGAGCATCAGCCCGTCCAGCGGCAGCGTCCCCGAGTGGTTGGACACGATGAGCGCCCCGCCGTCCGACGGGATGTTCTCGATGCCCTTCACCTCGACCCGGAAGTACTTCTCGTACACCGGCCGCAGCATCGACATCAGGACCTGGTCGGTGAGCTCTTCGTCGTAACCGAACTCGTCGACGTCGTACTCGCCCGTGAGCCGCCGCCGCAGGAACGCGAGCCCGCCCGCGATCCGCCGGTCCCAGCCACCGCCTCCCACGCCCTCAGGGCCCGCCACGGCCTCCTCCTGCCCCTCCGGCGGCAGCGCGGCCGCCGGCTGCCCGGGCAGGGCGCTGACGGACCCCGTACCGCGTCCCGCGGATCGCCGGCGCCCAGCACGCGGCACGCCTCCCGACCGCGAACGGTCGTCGTCGAACGGAATGACCTTGGCATCCGCCATCGTCGGTGCGCTCCTCTACCTGACGCTCGGAGTCGGGTGTGTGTCGCCGCTGCTCCCCGGGGCCCTGCCGGTCCCCCCGGCGAACGGCAGCGCGGCCAGCCGGTCGACGGCCCGGCCCACCGCCGCGGGCGGCAGCAGCCCCGGACCCCGGCTGCGCGCGAACTCGGCGAAGGTCTCCGCCGTGGAGAACCGCGGGCGGAAGCCCAGGGTCTCGCGCATCTGGACCGTGGAGACCACCCTGCCATGGGTGAGCAGCCGGATCTGTTCCGGCGAGAAGTCCGTCATGCCGACGGTACGCAGCGCCTGCCCGACCCACGTGACCGCGGGCAGCAGCAGGGGCATCGTCGGCCGCCCCAGCCGCCGCGCGCACTGCGAGAGCAGCAGCACCCCGTCGCCCGCGATGTTGAACGTGCCGCTGTTCAGCGTCCCGCGCCGCGGCTCGCCCGAGGCGATGCCGAGAACGTCCAGGACGTCGTCCTCGTGGACGAACTGGAGCCTCGGGTCGTACCCGAACACCGTCGGCAGGACCGGCAGCGCCAGATAGTCGGCGAGCGGCGAGTCCGGGTCGGGCCCCAGGATGTTCGCGAATCTCAGCACGCACACGGCCACGTCCGGCCTGCGGCGCGCGAAGCCCCGTACGTATCCCTCGACCTCCGCCGCGTCCTTCGCGAAGCCGCCGCCGGGCAGCGACTTGGGCGGCGTCGTCTCGTGGAAGACCGCCGGATCGCGGGGCGCGGAGCCGTACACGCCCGTACTGGACTTGACCACCATCCGCCGGACCGACGGAGCCTTCTGACAGGCGCCGAGCAACTGCATCGTGCCGATGACGTTGGTCTCCTTGACCGCGGTACGCCCCTGGGCCCCGAGCGCCTTGCCGCTGACGTCCAGGTGCACGACCGTGTCGACCATGTGCTCGGCGAGGACCCTGGCGATGGCGGGCTGGCGGATGTCCGCGCGCACGAAGACGGCGTCGCCCAGCCGTTGCCCGGGCGCGACCGCGTCGACCGCGATCACCCGGTCCACGTCCGGTTCACGCTGGATGCGCCGCACGAACCGGCCGCCCAGCTGCCGGGCCGCTCCCGTGACGAGCACGACCTTCCCCAAGATCAGCGCCTTCCGTCGGTCTCCCGTGAGGTGAGTGGAGGGGGCGCCGCGAAAAGGCACTCCCCCGGTCGTCACCGTAGCGGGTGGACGTTGCCCTGTGACGTCTGCGCGGCGGCGTTCTCCCGCGTCTTGGCCCGAATGTGCGCACCCGCCGCCCGCACCGCCGCGTACCGGGCCCGCACAGCACCGCAGCCCTCCCGCCTCATCGGCGAAAGGGCTGCGGATTTCACGAACTGCGTTCGCTTACTTCTTGTTGCGACGCTGAACGCGCGTGCGCTTGAGCAGCTTGCGGTGCTTCTTCTTGGCCATCCGCTTACGCCGCTTCTTGATAACAGAGCCCACGACTACCCTCGCTCACTTCTTCTTCACTGGTGCGGGGCGTCTGGGCCCACACGACCTACGTCGGCCTAGCCTACCCGCCACCGCGTGAGGTACGTAATCCGAGGGGAACGTCAGGCCGTCCCCACCCCCACGAAGGACTCGCGGAGATACTCGTGAACCGCTTGCTCCGGCACCCGGAAGGACCTTCCCACCCGGATCGCCGGCAGATGACCACTGTGCACCAAGCGGTACACGGTCATCTTCGACACTCGCATGACCGAGGCGACTTCCGCCACGGTCAGAAACTTGACCTCGTTGAGAGGCCTCTCGCTGTCAGCAGCCATGACCCACCTGTACCTTCCGCACGAGACGCGCACCGGCTTCCCCTCCGGTGACTCTTCGTCGTTGTGCGCTCACTCCCCAGATTAGGGGCGGGTGATGCGAGTGGGGAAGAGGAGAGACGATCGGCCGCCTACTGTGACAGACACGCCCGATTGAGCACATAGCGCGTCAGCGGCAGGTAGTACGCGGACCGCACGCCGTCGTCGAGCGGAACGGCGACCGCCACCCGGCCCTCCGCCTCCCCGACGAACAGCGCCGGATCGTCCGTATCCGCCAGGCCGATCGCCTCGATGCCCAGCTGACCTGCCCCGCAGACCCAGCCGTGGTCCCCCACGACCAGCTCCGGCAGCGGCCCGCGGGCCTCCGCGGCGGCCTCCAGGGCCACCCTCAGCGGCAGCGGTGAGTGGGTGTGTGCGCCGGTGCCACCGCCGGGCACCCGCGCGCCGGGTTCGCGCACCAGCGCGACTCCCCGTACGTAGTCGAGGTGGTACGTGCGTACCCCGAACCGGGTCGTTATGTCGATACGTCGCCCCTGCGCGGGGGTGAGTACGGCACAGCCGACCGCCGACAGGGCGTCTGCCAGCGCTGCGTAGAAGCCGATCAGCCGATGCGGATGCCCCGTCCCGAACAGCACCGGCGCCCGCCGGACCGCCGCGTCCGACAACCGCTCGGCAAACGCGTCCAGCCCCGCCATCGTCCGCTCCGGATCGATCACGTCGGGACCCGACACATGGGCCGGGTCGTCCGAGACCCCGCACTTGTCGGCCATGAGCCGCAGCAGGTCCCGCTCCCCCCAACCCCGTCCGGGATCGAGTCCGAGCGTCACCCGCGGGTCCCTGGCCGCGAACAGCCGATAACTCCGCAGGCTCGTCTCCCGCGAGGTGGCCACGGGCCCGGCCAGCCGGGCCGCCAGCAGATGCGCACGCAGCGCTCCGGTGCTCAACACCCTGCCGATGCTGCCCCACAGCCGGCGCCGAGGGGCCAAAACCCGGAATAGGCCCCACAGTTGGCGCAACCAGAACGCGCCACCGCTCCGGCCGTCAGGTCAGCAGCCCCCGCAGCGGAAACGCCGCACGCCGGGTCGCGAGCACCGCCTGGTCCAGCCGGTCCGCGGGGTCGTAACCGTCCTCCCACGCCTTCCACGACGGAGTACGCCCGTCCGTCATCCGGGCCGGCCCCAGCTGCCGGGTCCGGGCGTAGACCTCGTCCCGCCACGACGACGGGATCACGGACTCCGGATCCACCGGCGCGTGCGCGGCGATCCCCACCAGATGCGTCCAGGACCGCGGCACCACATCCACCACCGCGTAACCGCCCCCGCCGAGCGCCACCCAGCGCCCGCCCTCCGCGTACTCATGAGCGAGGTCGTGGCACGCCGCCATCACGGCCCGCTGCGCGTCCAGCGACACCGCGAGATGGGCCAGGGGGTCCTCGAAGTGCGTATCGGCCCCGTGCTGCGTCACCAGCACCTGCGGCCGGAAGTCCGCCAGCAGCTCCGGCACCACCGCGTGGAACGCCCGCAGCCAGCCCGCGTCACCCGTGCCCGCCGGCAGCGCCACGTTGACCGCGCCGCCCTCGCCCGCCCCGCCACCGGTCTCCTCCGGCCACCCGGTCTGCGGAAAAAGGGTGCGCGGGTGCTCGTGCAGCGAGATGGTCAGAACCCTCGGGTCCTCCCAGAACGCCGCCTGCACCCCGTCACCGTGGTGTACGTCCACATCGACGTACGCGACCCGCTCCGCGCCCAGCTCCAGCAGCCGCGCGATGGCGAGCGCCGGATCGTTGTAGATGCAGAAACCCGCCGCCCCGCCGGGCATGGCGTGATGGAGCCCGCCGGAGAAGTTCACGGCGTGCCCGGTCTCGCCGCGCCACACGGCCTCGGCCGCCGCCACCGACTGTCCGGCGATCAGCGCCGACACCTCGTGCATCCCGGCGAAGGCCGGATCGTCCGTCGTCCCGATCCCGTAGTTCTGGTCCGCGGCCCGCGGATCGGCGGACGCAGCCCGCACGGCCGCCACGTAGTCCGACCGGTGCACGAGCCGCAGCGTCGAGTCCCCGGCCGCCTTCGCCGCTACGACATCCACGGCCCGGTCGAGACCGAACGCCCGTACCAGGCCCATCGTCAGGGCGAGCCTGACCGGATCCATGGGATGACTGTCCCCGAAGTCGTATCCCGTTACTGCGTCATCCCACATCAACTGTGCGCGGCCGCTCATGCCCGCCACCGTATCGGGCAGGCTCCGCGCCGAACGACTTGGCGTACACCAGCGTCGCGAGCACCAGCACCATCGGCACGAGCATCGCGCCCCGGTAGCTCCAGGCGTCCCCGAGCGCCCCCACCAGGGGCGAGCCCACGAGGAACCCCACGTAGTTGAAGATGTTCAGCCGGGCGGATGTTCCCCGGGGCGAGCGATACCGCCATCGCCCGGCTGAACATCTTCA
>NZ_JAELVH010000029.1 GCF_019399235.1 Streptomyces poriferorum
GGGTACGGGAAGCGCGCGGCCCCGGGGGCGTCGCCCCGCACTCGGTCGCGCCGCGCGCTTCCCGTACCCTCGTGGTCGGTCGTACGCTGCCTTCCGGCCATGTCGGACGCGCGACACGCGCCAGGGCCAAATGCGCGACCAAACCCAAGATCTAGTGGTTGGATTGCTGCAGTCACCCAGAAGTTGTGGTCCCCGTCCATCGGGGGTGTGGTCATCGCCTATGCTTGAGACCGCTTCGAGGGCCCCTCACCGGGCCTGAAGAGGCTATTCAGTCGTGCTGTGAAGGAGGGTTGGGAGCCATGCACTGCCCCTTCTGCAGGCACCCCGACAGCCGGGTCGTCGACAGTCGCACCACCGACGACGGGACCTCGATCCGCAGGCGTCGCCAGTGCCCCGACTGCTCCCGCCGTTTCACGACGGTGGAGACGTGCTCGCTCATGGTGGTCAAGCGCAGCGGCGTCACCGAGCCCTTCAGTCGTACCAAGGTCATCTCCGGCGTGCGCAAGGCGTGCCAGGGGCGGCCGGTCACCGAGGACGCCCTCGCCAAACTCGGCCAGCGGGTCGAGGAGGCGGTGCGTGCCACCGGCAGCGCCGAGCTGACCACTCACGACGTGGGTCTGGCCATCCTCGGCCCCCTGCAGGAACTCGACCTCGTCGCGTACCTGCGGTTCGCGTCCGTCTACCGGGCGTTCGACAGCCTCGAAGACTTCGAGGCCGCCATCGTGGAACTCCGCGAGCGGCGGCCTCCCGTGCAAGGATGCGGGACCGGCGAGACCCTCGAGGTCCCCGTTCCCGCCGTCGCCGCCGACTGAGCGGCACCCGCCGGCGCCGCTGATCCGAGGATCGGCTGCGGCCCGGCACCTGGACCTGTTCCGGACGACGCATGACGTGCGCGGCGTCCGAAGCATCAGACACACACTGTGCCCGGGGAAGTTCTCGGCACTTCAGGGCGTTTTTGCCCACATATGGGAGGCGGCATGACAGAGACGGCGAGCGGCCCGGCACGAGGTTCCCGCACCAAGGGAGCCAAGTCGACTGCGACCAAGCAGGGCCTGCGTATCGAGCGCATCCACACCACTCCCGGCGTGCATCCGTACGACGAGGTGGCGTGGGAGCGCCGTGACGTCGTCATGACCAACTGGCGCGACGGCTCGATCAACTTCGAGCAGCGTGGCGTCGAGTTCCCCGACTTCTGGTCGGTGAACGCGGTCAACATCGTCACCAGCAAGTACTTCCGCGGGGCTGTCGGCACCCCCCAGCGCGAGACCGGTCTGCGACAGCTGATCGACCGGATCGTGAAGACGTACCGGAAGGCCGGCGAGGACTACAGCTACTTCGCCTCTCCCGCGGACGCCGAGATCTTCGAGCACGAGCTGGCGTACGCCCTCCTGCACCAGATCTTCAGCTTCAACTCGCCGGTCTGGTTCAACGTCGGCACACCCCAGCCGCAGCAGGTCTCCGCCTGCTTCATCCTGGCCGTCGACGACTCCATGGAGTCGATCCTCGACTGGTACAAGGAAGAGGGGATGATCTTCAAGGGCGGCTCCGGTGCCGGCCTGAACCTCTCCCGTATCCGCTCCTCCAAGGAGCTCCTCTCCTCGGGCGGCAACGCCTCCGGGCCGGTCTCCTTCATGCGCGGCGCCGACGCGTCCGCCGGAACGATCAAGTCCGGTGGCGCCACCCGCCGCGCGGCCAAGATGGTCATTCTCGACGTCGACCACCCCGACATCGAGAACTTCATCGAGACCAAGGTGAAGGAGGAGGAGAAGATCCGCGCCCTGCGTGACGCGGGCTTCGACATGGACCTGGGCGGCGACGACATCACGTCCGTCCAGTACCAGAACGCCAACAACTCGGTCCGCGTGAACGACGAGTTCATGAAGGCCGTCGAGTCCGGCGGGAAGTTCGGGCTGCGCGCCCGGATGACCGGCGACGTCATCGAAGAGGTCGAGGCCAAGTCCCTCTTCCGCAAGATGGCCGAGGCCGCCTGGGCCTGCGCCGACCCGGGCATCCAGTACGACGACACCATCAACGCCTGGCACACCTGCCCGGAGTCCGGCCGGATCAACGGCTCGAACCCGTGCAGCGAGTACATGCACCTGGACAACACCTCGTGCAACCTCGCCTCGCTGAACCTGATGAAGTTCCTCAAGGACGACGGCCTGGGCAACCAGTCCTTCGAGTCCGAGCGCTTCGCCAAGGTCGTCGAGCTGGTCATCACCGCGATGGACATCTCCATCTGCTTCGCGGACTTCCCCACCGAGAAGATCGGTGAGAACACCCGCGCCTTCCGCCAGCTGGGCATCGGCTACGCCAACCTCGGCGCGCTGCTGATGGCGACCGGCCACGCGTACGACAGCGACGGCGGCCGCGCGCTCGCCGGCGCCATCACCTCGCTGATGACCGGCACCTCGTACAAGCGCTCCGCCGAGCTGGCCGCGGTCGTCGGTCCGTACGACGGTTACGCCCGTAACGCCGAGCCGCACCAGCGCGTCATGAAGCAGCACGCCGACGCCAACGCCGTGGCCGTGCACGCCGACGACCTGGACAACCCGATCTGGGCCGCCGCGACGGAGGCCTGGCAGGACGTCATCCGTCTCGGCGCGAAGAACGGTTTCCGTAACGCGCAGGCGTCCGTCATCGCCCCCACCGGCACCATCGGTCTCGCGATGTCCTGCGACACCACCGGTCTCGAGCCCGACCTCGCCCTGGTCAAGTTCAAGAAGCTGGTCGGCGGCGGCTCGATGCAGATCGTCAACGGCACCGTCCCGCAGGCCCTGCGCCGCCTGGGTTACCAGGAGGAGCAGATCGAGGCGGTCGTCGCCCACATCGCCGAGAACGGCAACGTGATCGACGCCCCCGGCCTGAAGGCCGAGCACTACGAGGTCTTCGACTGCGCGATGGGCGAGCGTTCCATCTCCGCGATGGGCCACGTGCGCATGATGGCGGCCATCCAGCCGTGGATCTCCGGCGCACTCTCCAAGACGGTGAACCTGCCGGAGACGGCCACCGTCGAGGACGTCGAAGAGGTCTACTTCGAGGCGTGGAAGCTGGGCGTCAAGGCGCTCGCGATCTACCGCGACAACTGCAAGGTCGGCCAGCCCCTCTCCGCGAAGACCAAGGAGAAGGAGAAGGAGGCGGTCACCGCCAAGGCCGAGGACACGATCCGTACCGCGGTCGAGAAGGTCGTCGAGTACCGCCCGGTCCGCAAGCGTCTGCCCAAGGGCCGGCCCGGCATCACCACCTCCTTCACGGTGGGTGGCGCCGAGGGTTACATGACCGCCAACTCCTACCCGGACGACGGTCTCGGCGAGGTCTTCCTGAAGATGTCCAAGCAGGGTTCGACCCTCGCGGGCATGATGGACGCCTTCTCCATCGCCGTCTCGGTCGGTCTGCAGTACGGCGTTCCGCTGGAGACGTACGTCTCGAAGTTCACCAACATGCGCTTCGAGCCGGCCGGCATGACGGACGACCCGGACGTGCGGATGGCGCAGTCGATCGTCGACTACATCTTCCGCCGCCTGGCGCTGGACTTCCTGCCCTTCGAGACCCGCTCCGCCCTCGGCATCCACTCCGCCGAGGAGCGTCAGCGCCACCTGGACACCGGCTCCTACGAGCCGTCGTTCGAGGAGGAGCAGCTGGAGGCCGAGAACCTGGTCCGGTCAGCCCCGGCCGCCCGGCCGGAGCCGCTGAAGGCGGTAACCACCGTCGAGGAGGCCGGCACGCCGGCCCCGAAGACGGCGCACACCTCGGCGGAGCTCGTCGAGATGCAGCTCGGCATCAGCGCGGACGCCCCGCTCTGCTTCTCCTGCGGTACGAAGATGCAGCGCGCCGGTTCCTGCTACATCTGCGAGGGCTGCGGTTCGACCAGCGGCTGCAGCTGACCGAACCGGATGCCCCGGGAGGGGCTGCGGCACGTGCCGAAGGGGGCGGGCAGGACTCCGATCGTGGAGTTCCTGCCCGCCCCTTCGCTGTGCCACGCCCTGAACCCCCAGGTCAGGGCCCCGGTCGAACCACCAGGTCAGGCGCCGGCCGGACGGCTTCCCATCGCCGCAGCGAACGAGTCGGCGTCCCCGTCGAATCCTCGTACCGTGTCATGGAACAGCCAGACCCCCGAGGAGTCCCGCACGAACTCGGCGACGACGGCCGCCGTCGCCGTGGGGACCGTCGAGAAGTCGTCCTCGGCGAGGCTGGTGTACCCCTCACGGATCTGCACGGCGGTGTTCTCTATCGCCCCGAACGTCTTCCGGCCGTCGCGCTGCTGGATGGCGACACCGATGACGACCCGCGAGTACGCCTCCGAGAGCCGGTCCAGTTCCAGCGTCATGACCTCGTCGTACCCCAGGCCCTGACCGGTCCTGCTGTCGCGGTTCAGCGTGATCGTGCCGTCGGGCGCGCGGCTGTCGAAGTGCACGAGGTACGCGGGGTCGCCGTACGGCTCCTCGGCCGGATAGGTCGCGGCGATGATGTCGAGGTCGTTGGCGGGCTCGCCGTGGGGACTGGGATCCCACTTGACTCTGACCTCGACCTTCTCGATGTCCTTGTTGGGAGTACTCATCGGGCTTCGCTCCTTCACGCGGGGCCGTCGCTCGGGGCCGTAGCTCCGGTTCTATCACCCGATCATGTCCGTAACGGCCCCCGGAACCAACCGCCTTGGGGGCGAGGGGCGTAATCGGGCCACGGCGGGCGCACGGTGTCTCAATGCGGGATCTGCCGCGGTGGGCGTTGGAGCACCTCGTCCCGGAACGTCTCGATCGCGCTGCTGACCTGACGTATGAGGTGGGTGTGCTCGATACGGTCCAGATACAGGCAGTTGCGGGCGATCCCCTCCAGCTCGAAGGCGAAGTACAGCGACATCAGCGGATTGATGAACAGCTCGCTGTTGCCGGTGCGCGAGGTGAACCGGACGTCCCCGAACTCTCCCCGGACAGCCGCGGCGATGGATCCGTTGACGATGCTCGGATGATCGGGTGTGTGTTCCTGGGCATGGGCGACCGCGTCGACGAACAGCGCACCCTCGCGGGTCGTGCGGGGCACGGAGAACGCGCCCAGATACGCGCCGTCGCGGTCGAGCGCGGCGATGTTCTCCAGGACGAGACCGTGGCTCACACCGTGGTAGGCGTCGACGCCGAACCCGATGGAGACGACCAGGCGGTCCGGTCCTTCGATCGCGGCGAGCGCCGCGACGCTGGTCAGATCCTCCTCCGGAGTGCCCAGACCGGATTCGTCGCCCCGCATCAGGATGTCCGTACCGCCGTCGACGAGAACGACGGCGTCGATGTCGTACCGCTCGATCAGCGCGCGGTAGGCGTCGCGCAGCGGCTGGACGCCCGTACGGGACAGGGCGTGGACGCGGCCCGGGTAGCCGTGCAGGGCGAGCCACTGGGCGAGGGTCCGCTCCGGGAAGTACACCTGGTGGAGAGAGGTTTCGGGGGTGATGACGGCGAGGTCGGGGGCGAGCCAGGAGTCGAGGGGGAGCCCTTCGAGTGCGCTGAAGGACAGATTGGCCAACTGCACCCGCTTGTTCCGGTGGATCAGGGAGAGCGCGAGGGGAAGCCCGGCGTAGATGTCGAAGCCGCCGCCCGCACCGGCGACGAGGATCCGTTCCGCCGAATCGAGGCGGTCGAACAGTGGGTTGGTGTGCAGGGACGTCATGGCGATCATTGTGAGATCACCGGTGACCGGTTCTGATGTACTCCGTCGGAGCGTGACCCACGCCACGTCCATCACCCGTACGATGATGCGGTGCTGGTCAAGTGGATTCGCTGCAGTGTGGGAGACCGTCGCGGCTTTGAGCGGGGGCAGCGGAAGTGGGCGGGGCTGCTGGGTGAGCCGGGGTTCAGGGGGCAGGGCGGCGGCTGGAGCCGCAGCCGGCCGGAGGTGGCCCATGTCTTCGCGTTCTGGGAGAACAGGGTCTTCTACGACTCCTTCATGGCGCGCGGACACGACGCACTGGCCGCGGCGCAGGCCGGTACGTGCAACGACATCCAGGTCAAGCTGTTCGAGTACCGCTTCGACGTGAAGACCGGCTTCGAGCCCCACTTCGCGGACGCGGACGTGGTCAGGGTGGCGCACAGCAGGGTGCACGAGGACCGTGTCGAGCACTTCGCGCTGATGCAGCAGCGGGTGTGGAACCCGGCGATGGCCGGATCGCCCGGAATGCTGCGCGGCGTGTTCGGGGAGGCACCCGGGCACGAGTTCCTGGTCCTGTCGATGTGGCAGTCGAGCGCGGAGCGCGGCAAGTACCGGCCGGCGAGTGCCGAGCGGCTCTCGCAACGGGCACAGACCGAGGACGACGTGGTCTCGCTCGCCGGTGATGTCGTGCAGCTCGAAACGGCCTGGACCGTGTGACGGGTCGGTACGGCCACGGGTTCGTGCGCGACATGCACCGTCGGGTTCCGGACAATTGCTCGAACGGCCGTGACTCGATCTAGGGTCGGTACATGGCAAGACCGCAACGCATTGTCCTCGTCAGGCACGGCGAGTCCGAGGGCAACGCCGACGACACCGTGTACGAGCGCGAGCCCGACCACGCGCTGAGGCTCACCCCGACGGGACTGCGGCAGTCCCGCGAGACCGGGGTGCGGTTGCGCGAGCTCTTCGACGGGGAGCGGGTCAGCGTGTACGTCTCTCCCTACCGCCGGACGCACGAGACGTTCGGATCCCTTGGGCTGGATCCGGAAACGGTCCGGGTGCGCGAGGAACCCCGGCTGCGCGAGCAGGACTGGGGGAACTGGCAGGAGCGGGACGATGTGCGCCTCCAGAAGGCGTACCGGGACGCATACGGACACTTCTTCTACCGCTTCGCGCAGGGAGAGTCCGGCGCGGACGTGTACGACCGGGTGGGTGCCTTCCTGGAGAGCCTCTACCGGAGCTTCGAGGACCCCGACCACCCCCCGAACGTCCTGCTGGTCACGCACGGACTGACCATGCGGCTGTTCTGCATGCGCTGGTTCCACTGGTCCGTGGCCGAATTCGAATCGCTGTCCAATCCGGACAACGGGGAATCCCGGACGCTGGTACTCGGCAAGGACGGCCGCTACACGCTGGACAGGCCGTTCGAGCGCTGGCGCACCCCTGAGCCGTACGGCATCACCGGATAGAGTGGAAGCGATGACCGAATCCGCTTCCGACCCGCGCTTCGAACGCGCCCTTGCCAGCCTGCGTGGCCTCTCCGTGGGGGACGCCCTGGGCTCCCAGTTCTTCGTGCCCGCCAACTATCCACTCCTGAAGGACCGCGCCCTGCCCCCAGGGCCCTGGCAGTGGACCGATGACACGGAGATGGCCGCCTCGGTCCTGGCCGTGCTGCTGAAGCACGGCCGTATCGACCAGGACGCGCTCGCCCGCTCCTTCGCGGTGCATCACGACTTCGACCGGGGGTACGGCCCGGCCGTGAACCGCCTGCTCAGGCTTGTCCGGGAAGGCGGGGACTGGCGCGAACTGGCCTCCGCGCTCTTCCAGGGCCAGGGCTCGTGGGGCAACGGCTCGTCCATGCGCATCGCACCGCTCGGCGCCTGGTACGCGGACGACCCCGAGCAGGCCACGCACCAGGCCGAGATCTCCTCGTACACCACGCATCAGCACCGGGAAGCCGTGGTCGGCGCCATGGCGGTCGCGGCTGCCGCCTCGCTCGCGGCCTCGCCCAGCGGCCCGCCGACGCCCGCGGACCTCCTGGACGGCGTGATCGCGCTCGTGCCGCGCAGCGCGGTCGGCGCCGGGCTGCGCAGGGCCCGCGACATGCTGGACTACAAGGACGCGGGCACGGTCGCCGCGGTCCTCGGCAACGGGCGCCGCACGAGCGCGCACGACACGGTTCCCTTCGCTCTCTGGTCCGCGGCACGCAGTCTCGGCGATTTCGAGCAGGCGTTCTGGGTGACCGCCCAGGCCGGCGGAGACGTCGACACGACGTGCGCGATCGTCGGCGGAGTAGTGGCGTCGGGCGCGGCGGGTGCCCCACCGGCCGAGTGGACGGCCCGGACGGAAGAGCTGCCCGACTGGATGACGCGGTAGGCCGCTTTCCGCGGCGGGGTGGTTGGTGCGGTGGGTCGCTTTGCGCGGCGGGCTGGATGACGCGGTAGGCCGCTTTCCGCGGCGGGGTGGCTGATGTGGTTGGGCCGCTTCCCGCGGCGGACTGGATGGTGGGGCGGGCCGCCTTCCGCACCCGACCGGATGGCGCGGACAGGTTGCCTTTCGCGCCCGACTGTCACGGAACTGCCACAGCGTTGCCCCGTACGGCTGACGGCCGTCACGGGGGGTTACTCTTTCGGCCACGCCGCCCGCGGTGATCATCACGACGGGTGTGCACCGAATGAGACGCCGGGGGGCCGCGCTGCCCAGGGCTCGCGCGAGCGGATCCCGGTGGGGAGGGGGCCCGTGTCAGATCACACGCCAGAATCACCCCGGCCGGAGCCTGCGCCCCGGACACCGGAGGCAGCCGGGCCGGAGCCGGTACCTGCGGAGGCTCCGGCATCCGGGGAGGCCGGGCCGGCGGGTATACCGGCCGAGCCGGCCGGTGCCACCCGGTCCGAGAACGTCGCCGGGTCGCCTCCGGCCGGTACGTCCCCGTCCGAGAACGTCGCCGGGTCGCCGGCGGGAGGCGCGGCAGGCGGGCCCGCCGGAGACCCGCGGCCGCCCGCGGGAGCCGCGGTTCCGCAGCCCCGCGACACCGGACCGCAGCCTCCGAAGGTCCCGGCCTACGCGCAGCAGGCGCGGCCGCCGCAGCCCAACCCGTGGGGGCAGCCCAAGCAGGCGCCCTCGGAGCTCTCGCGGCTCCGCCCGGTCAAGCCGGGAGCCATCCCGGGCGCCACGCTCTTGGCCGTACTCGCCACCGGACTGCTCAGCGCCCTGCTGCTCGGCGAGGGCATCGGCCTGAATCTGCTCGTCGTGGCGGTCCCCGCAGCGCTCGCGGCGTACTTCGCCGCCCGGGCGGCGGCCCGCCGACTGCGCCCCTGGACCGCCGTCTGGGCGGTCGGCGGGCTGGCCCTGCTCGTCGTTCCGGCACTCCGCGACGCCGGCTGGCCGAGCTTCCTCGCCATCGTGTCCGCTTTCGCACTCGGTTCCCTCGCGCTGCACGGCAGCCGCAGCTGGCTCGGGATGTTCCTCGGATCGCTGGGGCTGCTCACATCCGTCGCCGAGTCGCTGGGCTGGGGCGCCCGCGGTGTCCGTGACCGGATGGCAGGCTCGCGGGGGCGCTGGGGTGTGGTCTTCCGGTCCACGGTCGTGGCGGTCGTCCTGCTCATCGTGTTCGGGGCGCTGTTCGCGAGTGCGGACGCGGCGTTCGCCGATGTACTCGGCAGCCTGATGCCCGATGTGTCCGTCGGTGACAGTCCGTGGCGGTTCTTCCTCGGCGTGCTCGGTCTCGTCGGCGCGCTCGCCGCCGCGTACACCGCAGCCGCCCCCGTGCGCTGGGACGGTCTGACGGTCCGCCCGGGCAAGGCGCGCGGGCGGCTGGAATGGGCTCTGCCGCTGGTGGTTCTGAACCTGCTCTTCGCCGCCTTCCTCGCCATTCAGCTCACGGTGCTGCTCGGCGGGTACGACAAGGTGATGGCCGAGACCGATCTCAGCTACGCGCAGTACGCCCGCGAGGGGTTCTGGCAGCTGCTCTGGGCCACGCTCCTCACCCTGCTGGTCATCGCGCTCGCGCTGCGCTGGGCGCCGCGCGGCGGAGCACGCGACCGTACGCTCGTCCGCGGAGTGCTCGGCACACTGTGCCTGCTCACGCTCGTCGTCGTGGCCTCCGCGCTGCGGCGCATGGACCTCTATGTCGACGCGTACGGGCTGACCAGGCTGCGGATCTCCGTGGCGGCGGTCGAGCTGTGGCTCGGTGTGGTCCTCGTGCTGATCATGGCGGCCGGGGCCTTCGGCGCGAAGATGCTGCCGCGGGCCGTCGCGGCCAGCGCGGCCGTCGGCGTCCTGGCGTTCGGGCTCATCTCGCCCGACGGCCTGATCGCGGAGCAGAACGTCGCGCGCTACGACCGCCATCACTCGATCGACGTCGAGTACCTCCGCGGCCTCTCGGCCGATGCCGTGCCGGCCCTCGACGCCCTTCCGGAGCCCCTGCGGTCCTGCGCGCTGGAGGAGATCCAGCGGTCGCTGCGGAGCTCGGACGAACCCTGGTACGCCACGAGCTGGGGCGAGGCGAGGGCCCGTGACATCCTCGGGGACTGGGACCCCGGCTACCGCACGAGGGACTGCAGCGGTCTCGGCTCGGGGGACAACGGGAGCGAACGCGGCGACGCGGACGATCAGTACGACCCCTACGACCCGTACTGATCGCCGTAACGCACCGCACCGGAAGCAGGCCGCCCCGTGGGGAGCGGTCCGCTTCCGGTCGTACGTACGGCTTCCAACGGCGCTGTTCCCGGGCACGCAGGGGCTCGTCCGCACCCGCGAGCCTCTGCGGGGCGGCCGTCCGCACGCTAGGCCGCCGGTCCTCCTGCCGCCGCCTTTCCGCTCAGCGCCTCCAGATCGCTCTTCCGCACCCGGATCACCACCAGCGCGGTCAGCAGCGCGAGTCCTGCCATGGCCACCGCGGCGAGGAACGCGGTCGAGATGCCCTGGGAGAGCACCGCGTGACCCCAGCTCCCGGGCAGCTCCTGCGTCTTGGCGAACTCCGCCTTCTGCTCCGGAGACGCCTGCGCCAGGAACTGCGGAACCTGCTTCTCCGCCTCGTTGCGGCTCGCCGTACCGAAGACCGTGACCAGAATGGAGAGCCCCAGAGAACCTCCCACCTGCTGACTCGCGTTGAGCAGGCTGGAGGCGGCCCCGGCCTCGTGCTGGGCGACTCCGGAGACCGCCGTCAGCGTGAGGGTCACGAAGTTCAGCCCCATGCCGAAGCCGAAGATGAGCATCGGGCCCAGGACGCCGGACAGGTAGCTGCTGTCGGGGGAGATGAACGTGAGCCAGAGCAGGCCCACGCCGGTGAACGCCGAGCCCGTGACCATGAACGGCTTGGGCCCGAGCACCGGAAGGAACCGTTGCGAGAGCCCCGCTCCCACGATGATCGCGACGGTCACCGGCAGGAACGCCAGGCCCGACTCGATGGGGCTGTACGCCAGCACGTTCTGCACGAACAGCACGATGAAGAAGAACATGCCGAACATGGCCGCAGCCAGACTGAGCATGATCACGTACGTGCCGGAACGGTTGCGGTCGGCGAACATCCGCAGCGGAGTGATCGGTTCCTTGGCGCGCATCTCGATGAGGACGAACGAGGCGAGCAGGATCACCGCGGCACCGAACGAAGCCAGGGTCACGGAGTCCCGCCAGCCCTCCTCGGAGGCCCGGATGAATCCGTACACGAGCGAGGCCATGCCGAGGGTCGAGGTCAGGGCCCCCGATATGTCGAAGCGGCCCGGATGCTTCTCGGACTCGTTGATGTACAGCGGCGCCAGGACGGCGATCAGTATGCCGATCGGCACGTTGACGAAGAAGACCCAGCGCCAGTCGAGCCATTCGGTGAGCAGCCCGCCCGCCAGCAGACCGATCGCCCCGCCACCTGCGGACACCGCGGCGAATACGCCGAACGCGCGGTTGCGCTCGGGCCCTTCCGGGAACGTGGTGGTGATCAGGGCCAGTGACGTCGGTGACGCGATCGCGCCACCGATGCCCTGAAGCGCACGCGCCGCGAGCAACTGCCAGGGTTCCTGCGCGAATCCGCCCAGCAGCGAGGCCAGCGTGAAGACCAGGATGCCCGTCATGAAGACGCGGCGGCGGCCGAGGATGTCCCCGGCCCGCCCGCCGAGCAGCAGCAGACCGCCGAAGGTGAGCGTGTAGGCGCTGAGGACCCAGGAGAGATCGGTGGTCGAGAAGCTGAGCGCATCCTGGATGTGCGGGAGGGCGATGTTGACGATCGTGGAATCGAGCACAACCATCAACTGGCAGGCGGCGATGACGGCCAGGGCGATCCCCGGGCGGCCCTGCCTTCGAGCCGCGCCCGGTGCGTTCTGTGCTTCTAACTGAGAGGTTGTCACTATGGGTCCCCCACAAGTGAATTAGTGAACGGATCCGTTCACTGTCGCGTCAACGTTAGTGAGTCCCCTTGAGTGAACGCAAGCGTTCACTGAATCCTTCGTTGGTGTGCCGTGTCCGCATCCGCTGTCCCGGCCGGGACCTGCTCAGTCCCGCGCCGATCCGTTGCGACGCCCGCTCCGCCACTGACCGCCCGGTCCAGAGCACCGGCCGGCCGGCGTGGGCGTACCGACCTGTTCCGATGGAGAGAAGCTCATGGTTACTTCGCGATCGGCAGCCGCCGCCCGGCAGCCGGTGGTGTCCCTGAGGCGCCGTGGACCCGTGCTGGAACGCGCGATCCTCGATGCCGCGCTGGAGCGGCTGAGTACGGTCGGCTGGAGCGGCCTGACGATGGAGGGCGTCGCGGCCGGCGCCCAGACCGGCAAGGCCGCGATCTACCGGCGATGGTCCTCCAAGGAGGACCTGGTCGCGGAAGCGCTGCGCAGCGCGCTCCCGGCGATCGGTGACGCGCCGGACTACGGGAACATCCGCGAGGACCTCTACCAGCTGTGCTGCGGACTCCGTGACGCCATGCTCTCCAAGTCGGGCTCCGCGCTGCGCGCCGTCCTTCACGAATGTGACGCGGACACGGCGGAACGGTTTCAGTCGGTGATCCTGAGCGGCGTGATCGGGCCGACGACCGCTCTCATAAGAGAAGTCGTGAGCAGGGGGGTGGACCGCGGTGAAGTGCGCGCCGATGCGCTGCGCGGGCTGGCCTTCGACGTCATTCCCGCCATGATGATGTATCGCAGCAAGGTGTGCGGAAGCGAATGGACCGACGGGGACATCGCCGACCTGATCGATCAGGTCGCGGTCCCGTTCTTCTGCGCCGGCCCCCGTTGAGCGTTCGCCGCCGAGCCCTGCGGCCGACCTCGTGCGGGCGCTTCCCGTCTCCGTCCGGCGGCCCGGAGCCGGACTGAGACGGCCCAGGTACGCCCCGGGGTGTTCTCGGCGCTCCCATCGGCGTACGCTGGCTGGCGCCATGCCGTACGAACCACCCACGCACACCGTCGAGCGCTCACTGCGCGCCACCACCGGTGCCAAGACCGTCGCCGGTGTCGACGAGGTCGGACGCGGAGCGTGGGCGGGACCGGTCACCGTGTGTGCCGCAGTCACCGGCCTCCGTAAGCCTCCCCCCGGACTCACCGACTCTAAGCTGATCAGCCCGAAGCGCCGCGCGGAGCTCGCGCCGCTGCTGGAGCGCTGGGTCACCGCGTACGCCCTCGGCGACGCCACCCCGCAGGAGATCGACGAGCTCGGAATGACCGCAGCGCTCCGGCTCGCCGCCGTGCGTGCCCTGGAAGCGCTGCCGGTGCGGCCCGACGCGGTGATCCTGGACGGCAAACACGACTACCTGGGCCTGCCCTGGCAGGTGCGCACGGTGATCAAGGGCGACCAGTCCTGCGTCGCGGTCGCCGCGGCCTCCGTGATCGCGAAGGTCCGCAGGGACGCCGTGATGGCCGAACTGGGCGCGGAATCCGGTGAGTACAAGGACTTCGCCTTCGACGCCAACGCCGGCTACCCGTCCCCTGTGCACAGGGCCGCGCTGGAGGAGCGGGGCCCCACGGCCCATCACCGCCTCTCGTGGTCCTACCTCGACGCGCTGCCCAGGTGGCAGCACCTCAAGAAGGTCCGCTTCTCCGCCGAGGCGGCCGCACTGGAAAGCGGGGGCCAGCTCGGCTTCGACTTCTGATCGCGCACATGTGCCCACCCGCCGATGCTTCGTGCGTCGGCGTTTGATAGACAACCACCCATGCCTCTCATCCCCGAGGAGCCTCAGATTCACGAGAGCGTCCAGGGTCCCCGCGCCACCACGGCCACCGGCCGTACCGCGTCGACCCCTCGTCCCGTACCCGGTCCGCGTTCCGCGGCCATGCCGCGCCCCGGTCGTCCGGGTCCCGGCCCCGCGAGGCCCGCGCCCCCGGCGCCGCGCCCGCACTCCACCTCCGGCCAGCCCCAGGCGGCCCGTCCGGAGAATCGTTCCGCACCCCAGCTCCAGGTGGTCCCCGCCGCAGCCGACGGTGCGCTGGATGCCGCCGACGAGGCGGTGGACCTGCTGCTCGACTCCGGTCGCGCACCTGGAGACATCCTGGTGCTCACCACCGGTGAGCAGCACCCGTGGGCGACGCACGAGCTTTCCTTCGGCGAGGCCGCCTACTGGGCCCAGCACGAAGCGGGCGAGGACGTGTTCTTCGCCGGTGCCGCAGCGGTGGACCGGCTGAAGCCGCGGCCGGTTGTGATCATCGCGGTCAACGGTGCCGCAGACGACACCGCCGAGCGTGCACTGACGACGGCACAGGGTCGTGCCGGAGCCCTGCTGATCGTCTGCGGAGATCCGCAGCGGATCAACGCCGTGCTCGGCGCGGGTGTCTGAGCCGGAGCGGATGTGACGTAGCACCGGGCACGAACGCCCGGGCCGCAACGGATCGATGATGTGACGCGCTTCGGCCCGGGCAGGTGCGATGCGGTTCGGTCTGGACGGGGGCGATGCACTCCGGTCCGGACGCCGGAGCCGCAGTGCTGCCGGCCCGTGGTGACCCGGCTGCCCGTGAGGGTGGCCGGGCCCGCGGCCCGGGTCAGCGAGCCGCGGTGCGGCGAGTCGCGTGCGGCCCGGGTCAGCGAGCCGTGGGTCAGCGAGTTGCGTGCGGCCCGGGTCAGCGAGCCGCGGTGCGGTGCAGCGCCTGGACCGCACCGCCGCCGGTGCGCACCGGGCCGGGATCCTGGTCCAGCGCGGCGTCGGCCAGGGAAGTCGGCTGCGACGTGGAGTTGGGGCGACGGCCGCCGCGGCCCTCCCCCAGCACCTGCCAGCCGCCGCGGGTCAGCGTGATGTACGCGCCGCACCGCAGCCCGTGCAGGGTGCAGGCATCCCGCAACCCCCACATCCAGGCCCCGTCCTCCTCCGTCCAACGCTCGTCCCCCTCACGGCAGTAGAGCAGTACCGCGGTCCGCACGGGGGTACGGCGGCGAAGATCGTGCGGAATCACCCGGCGCAGGTGTGCCAGCAGGGCGTTACGGAATTCCCAGCCGTCCGCCGTCACCGAACGACGTGCGAACGAGGCGCTGGCCGTCAGACGTTCCTCGTGATCGAGCACAGCGACGACCGCTGTCTGCGGGATCGGCCGATGCCTGGAGTGCAGGCCGCTGACCACCTCGCGCGGGCTGCGCAGCAGCGGTATGCCCGCTGCCGCCCACTCGGCCGGTTCGAGCATTCTGGCAAGGCGGTTGGCGGAGTCTGTGGCCGGCGACATCGAAGTGGCTGCGGACGGAGCGAATCCGAAGGTCACGGTCCTCCCTTCGCATACGCGCCCACGATGCGGGCAGAGTCGGGTGAGGGCGCGCCGCGGCACAGCCCTTCCGGGCCCGCGAAAAGACCGTGCGGGGAGCGAGTCCAATTCTCCCTGGCGTATCGGCAGGCGGCAACGAGCAATTGGCACAGCTGACGGTAATCAGTTGGAATGACACGGATATCCCTGCCCAGTCCGGCACCGGATGACGCCACCCGTCACGCCTGAACAGCGAGGACCAGCGGAAACACGGCGCCCGCCCCGGCCCGCCGCAGAAGCCGGGCCGCCACGGCGAGGGTCCAGCCGGTGTCCGAGCGATCGTCCACGAGCAGGACGGGGCCTTCCACCGCTGCCAGTGCCTCGGCAAGCTCGGGTCCCACGACGAGCCGCTCGTGCAGTGCCCGGACCCGCTGGGCGCTGTTGGTCTGCGAGATCCGGGCACCTTCGGCTCCCGGGGCATGGCCGACACTGCCCAGCAGAGGCATCCGTCCGACCTCGGCGATGCGGTTGCCGAGCGACTCGATGAGCCGGGGCCTGCTGTGGGAGGCGACGGTGACGACGCCGACCGGCCGGGGGACGGCGTTCACCGCGCCGGGTGCCCAGCCGCCCGGGCCCCGCGCCCAGTCGGCCAGCACGGTCACCACGGCTTCGGCCACGTCGTCCGGCACCGGAGCATCGGGCGACTGAGCGGCCAGCAGGGGGCGGAGCCTGTTGCCCCAGCCGATGTCGGAGAGGCGGCCCAGCGCCCGGCCGGTGCCGGACAACTCGCCGGCCGGGATCCGTCCCTTGAGGTCCACCCCCACCGCGGCGAGACCCGTCGGCCACATCTTGCGGGGCTCCACCTCGACGCCGGGCCGGCCGAGCTCACCCCGAGCGGTGTCCAGGGCGGTCGTGGAGACGGCCTCGTCGAAGCGGGCTCCGGCGCAGTTGTCACAACGTCCGCAGGCCGTGGCCTCCTCGTCGTCCAGCTGGCGGCGCAGGAACTCCATCCGGCAGCCGTCCGTCGTCGCGTAATCGCGCATCGCCTGCTGCTCGGCCGCCCGTTGGCGCGCCACCCAGGCATAGCGCTCGGCGTCGTAGACCCAGGGCTCGCCCGTGGCGATCCAGCCGCCCTTGACACGGCGGACCGCTCCGTCGACGTCGAGCACCTTGAGCATGGTCTCCAGGCGAGTGCGCCGCAGGTCGACCAGGGGTTCCAGAGCAGGCAGCGAGAGCGGGCGCCCAGCCTGGGCGAGCGCGTCGATCGTGCGCCGGACCTGCTCCTCCGGGGGGAAGGCGACCGACGCGAAGTACTGCCAGATCGCCTCGTCCTCCTTGCCCGGAAGCAACAGCACCTCGGCGTGTTCGACGCCGCGGCCCGCACGGCCGACCTGCTGGTAGTACGCGATGGGGGAGGAGGGCGAGCCCAGGTGGACGACGAAGCCCAGGTCGGGCTTGTCGAACCCCATGCCCAGCGCGGAGGTCGCCACCAGGGCCTTGACGCGGTTGGCCAGCAGATCGTCCTCGGCCTGCTGCCGGTCGGCGTTCTCGGTACGGCCGGTGTACGAGGCGACTGTGTGCCCGCACTGCCGGAGATACGCGGTGATCTCCTCGGCCGCCGCGACCGTCAGGGTGTAGATGATCCCCGAACCGGGGAGCTCCTTGAGGTGGTCGCCGAGCCATGCCAGCCGGTGCGCGGCATTGGGCAGTTGCAGCACACCGAGGCTCAGGCTCTCCCGGTCCAGCGGGCCGCGCAGGACGAGGGCGTCCGTCCCCGCGCCGGTGCCCAGCTGTTCCGCGACGTCCGCGGTCACACGGGCGTTCGCGGTGGCTGTGGTCGCGAGGACGGGCACGCCTGCGGGCAGATCGGCGAGCATGGTCCGAAGCCGCCGGTAGTCGGGACGGAAGTCGTGGCCCCAGTCGGAGATGCAGTGCGCCTCGTCGACCACGAGCAGTCCGGTCGCGGCGGCCAGCCTGGGCAGGACCTGATCCCGGAAGTCCGGATTGTTGAGCCGCTCGGGGCTGACGAGCAGCACATCCACTTCACCGGCGGCCACCTCGGCCTGCACGGTGTCCCACTCCTCGGTGTTGGACGAATTGATCGTCCGCGCGCTGATCCCGGCCCGGGCAGCGGCCGCCACCTGGTTGCGCATCAGCGCCAGCAACGGGGAGACGATCACGGTGGGCCCGCTGCCCTGCGCGCGCAGCAGCGAGGTCGCGACGAAGTACACGGCCGACTTGCCCCAGCCGGTCCGCTGGACGACCAGTGCTCTGCGCTTGTCGGCGACGAGCGCTTCGATGGCCCGCCACTGGTCCTCACGCAGCCGGGCAGTGCCGGAGGCGTCCCCGACGAGTCGTGCCAGTACGGAATCGGCCGAAGCCCTGAGCTCTGCACGGTCTGCGTTGGTCATACCCCCATGCAACCCGATGGGTACGACAAACCGCGAACGACCGCGCGGTCCCTGTGGATAAGTTATCCACAGGGGGTCGCGGAAATTGTCCGGCCGGGAGACGGTCATCCCATGAACAAGCACCACGAATCCACCGGACCGTCCAACGAGCAGCAGATCACCTTGCGTGGGCCCGCCGAGCTGGCCGACGCCCTCCCGTATCTCATGGGGTTCCATCCGAACGACAGCGTGGTCATGGTCGCGCTGCACGGCGGTCGTGGCCGTTTCGGCGGGCGTCTGAGGCTCGGGATCCCGCAGTCCGCGCACGAGTGGCCTTCGGTTGCCGAGCAGCTCGCCGAGTGCCTGATCAAGGGGAGCGAGCGGCGCGGAGGGCGACCCGACGCGATCGTGCTGTTCCTGTGCCAGGATCCGGCCGAAGGAGAAACGGGCAGTCAGACCATGGAGCGGCTCCGGCCCTTTGCCCAGCGGTTGCGAACCGCCTGCGGGGCGCTGGACGTGCCGGTGCTCGAAGCACTCTGCATCTCCGGCGACAGGTTCTGGTCCTATGTCTGCCCCGACGCCCGCTGCTGCCCGGCCGAGGGGAATCGCCTGGCCATGCAGGGCACCTCGGTGATGGCCGCGGCGGCGGCGTACGCCGGCATCCAGGTGCGGGGATCGCTGCGCGAGATGGAATCCAGGCTCGCGCCCCAGCCGGGTGGGGCAGGCAGGGAGCAGCAACGGGCGCTGGATTCGGCCGGGTCCGCTCTGGTGCCGAAACTCCTCGACGAGGAGAGCCGCAAGGAGGTCGGCGGCGCGACCCTGGACCTTGCCCGGCGGCTCATGGAGCGCCTCGGACAGGCCCCGGCATCGACGCCTTCGCTGTCCGACCTCAACGACGACCGGCTGATCAGCCATGAGGAGGCGGCGGCGGTCATCCTCGGGCTTCAGGACCGGGAGACCCGGGACAGGGCCGCGGAATGGATGGAAGGCCCGGAGGCGCAGTCCGCGTTGAGGCTGTGGCGGGCACTCGCGCGCCGGTGTGTCGCGCCGTACGAGGAGCACGCGGCGGCGCCGCTCACCCTGGCGGGCTGGGTCTCGTGGTCGACCGGTGACGAGCCGGCGGCGCGGGTGGCTCTGGGCCTCGCCCTGCGACTGGATCCCGGATACACCTTTGCCCAGCTGCTGCACGAGGCCTGCAACCAGGGCCTCGATCCGGAGACGCTGCGGCGCTGCCTGCGCGGTGAGCGCAGCACACGGACGGTGCGGCGCGGCCGAGGTACGGGACGGGTCGCGGGGGCCCGTTCCGTACGGGTCCAGGCTGCGGGCCGGCGCCGGACGAGGCCAGGCTCCGGCCGTCCGGATACGGCCTCCGGCCGGCGTCGGACCGGGCAGCTGCGCAGCCAGGGCCGGCGCGGGACCAGGACCGGACGATGAGAGCGGTGCGGTGCCGGAATCCGGCACCGCACCACCGGTCCGCCGGGCGCCGTGACCGACGAAGAGCGTCGCGAAGGGAGTGTTTATCGTCAGGCAGACGACTATGATCACGGCATGCCGCCCTACGACCCGTCGACCTTTCCGCCCTTCGCTGTCACCGTCGACCTGGTCGTGCTCACGGTGCGTCGTCACGCGCTCTGTGCCCTGGTGGTACGCCGAGGTGAGACGCCGTTCCAGGGCAGATGGGCGTTGCCCGGCGGATTCGTCAGGGCGGATGAGGACCTCGGCGCCGCAGCGGCGCGCGAGCTCGTCGAGGAGACCGGGCTGTGTGCGCACGACCCCGCGACCCCGGCGGTAGGCAATGGGGCCCACCTCGAACAGCTCGCCACGTACGGCGACCCCGCGCGCGATCCGCGTATGAGGGTCGTCAGCGTCGCGCATCTCGCGCTGGCCCCTGATCTGCCGGCTCCGCGGGCGGGCGGTGACGCGAACAGCGCGCGCTGGGCACCCGTCGAGGACCTGCTCCGGCCGGAGGGGGGCTACGGCCGGGACGGGGAAAGCCAGGCACCGCTGGCCTTCGATCACGCCCGCATCCTGGCCGACGGTGTGGAGCGGGCCCGCTCCAAGATCGAGTACTCCTCCCTGGCCACCGCGTTCTGCCCGCCCACGTTCACCGTCGGCGAGCTGCGACGGGTGTACGAAGCGGTGTGGGGCGTGGTGCTCGATCCGAGGAACTTCCATCGCAAGGTGACGGGCACGCCCGGATTCCTGGTGCCCGCCGGTGGGACGACCACCAGGCAGGGCGGCCGCCCCGCCCAGCTGTTCCGGTCGGGTTCCGCCACGGTGCTGAACCCGCCGATGCTGCGGCCCGAGGTCTGACCCCGACGGGTCGGCCTCGGCGCGGCTCAGCTCAGCTCGGCTCTACGTAGGACCTCGCGGTTCCCCGCAGGCACTGACGGCCCCGCAGGCCCCGTAGGTATGGGTTCGTCGGAACGTCGTGGGCCCAGCCTTGAGTGAAAAGTCCGATATGTCGGGTTACCGTGCTGCGGTACCTCTGCCGTCGAGCGGCCTCACCTCCTGCGAGAGAAGCGATGCTCCAGGCCATCGGACTCACCAGCACCCGCCACCGCGGACTTCCGCCCGCCGTGGACGACCTCACGTTCGAAGCGGGATCCGGCAGCGTGACCGCTCTGCTTGGCCCACCCGGATCAGGCAAGACCTCGACCCTGCGCCTGATGCTCGAACTCGAGCCCGGGCGTGGCGTCACGTACTTCCGGGGCAGACCGCTGCACCGTGTGGCTCATCCGGCCCGGGAGGTGGGCGTACTGCTCGGGGACGTGCCGGGGCACCCTGCCCGCACGGTCCGCGGGCAGCTCCGCATGCTCTGCGCCGCTGCGGGAGTGCCCGCGTCCAGGGCCGACGAGGTGCTGGACGCCGTCGGTCTCGTCGGGCTGGGGGATCAGCGCATCGGCACCCTCTCCCTGGGCATGGACCGGAGGCTGGCCCTCGCCTCGGCGCTGCTCGCCGACCCGCACACGCTGATCCTCGACGAACCCGCCGAAGGCCTGGTCGCGCGGGAGGCGGACTGGCTGCACGGAATGCTCAGATCCCATGCCGACCGGGGCGGAACGGTTCTGTACACCACGCGGGATCCCAAGGAAGCCGCGCGGTCGGCCGGTCATGTGGTGACCATCGACTCGGGACGTCTCCTCGCCGACCAGAAGGCCGCGGACTTCTCCCGTACCCGGCTGCGCCCCCGCGTCGCGGTCCGTTCCCCGCATGCTGCCCGTCTCGCCGCGATCGTCAGCCGAGAGGCCCGTGCCGCCCGGCGCTCCGTCGAAGTCGTCACCGAGGCGAGCAGCAGCCGGCTCTCCGTCTACGGCAGCAGCTGTGCGGAGATCGGGGACACGGCATTCCGCCACGGGCTTCCCGTTCACCAGCTCGCCGACGAGGTGGGCGACACCGGCCCCGCCTCCCGCCCTCGCGACAGCGGCGTCCTGGGCGACGGTCTCCGCGACAACGGCCTGCTCCGCGGCGGTGTGAGCGACTGCGACCCCCTCAGCGAAGGCGAAGGCGGCGACGGCGCTGCCGCTGCTGCCCGCCCCGCCACGGGCATCGGTGCGGTCGCCGCCGCCTCCCGGCGCGCCGCAGGCGGACCCGCCCCGGCGGTGGAATCGGCCGGGGCGCAGTTGCCGCCGCGGATCAGGCGGCGCCCGGCCCGTGGCCCGCTGCGCCCGGTGCGATATGAGCTGCGCCGCCTCTTCGGCGTCAGGAGCACGACCCTGATCGTCGCCGTCACCCTTGTCGCCTCGGCTGCGGTGTCCGTCGTACTTGCCCGTAACGGTCGCGCCCCGCTGCCGAACGTACTGGTCGCCTGGCCCTCGCTGTTGCCGCTGCCGCCCGCCGCGCTCGGCGCAGGGCTGCTCGGGGCCCTGTCCTTCGGTGACGAGTTCCGTTACCCCGCGCTCGCCGCCGGCCGCGGGACCGTTCCCCGCAGACTCGGGCTCCTGCTCGCCAAGCTGGCCGTTTCGGCGGGCGTCGCACTGTCGCTGGGGTTGCTCGTCGTGCTGGTTTCGGCCGAATCTCTCCGTCTCGTGTACGGGGGTGACTTGGTCCAGGTGCCTTCGAATGTGATGCCGCTGGCCGCGAGTTGGTCGGGCCTGACAGTCGGCTGTGCCTGGGCCGGGTTGCTGGCCGCCGGAATCTTCCGCGTGACGGCGGCGGGCGTCGCCGCGGTGCTTGCCGTTCCCGTGCTGATGGTTCCGCTCATCGAGGCGGTGCCGAAGGCGCCGACCGCCCGTTCGATGAGCGGACTTCCGGGCCGGCTCAGGGAACTGACCTGGCTGCAGTGGCCGCAGGAGGCGGACCGGTGGGTGCTGGCCCTGGTGCGGATCGTGGCGCACCCGGTGGGGACCGCGCTGACCCTGTCGTTGTCGGTCCTTGTCTGCGCGTATCTGTTCACGAGCCTTCGCGGCAGAGTGCGTTGGTGATCGGCGAAGAAGATCTGAACCAGCCGAGAGCCACAACTCCAATGGAAGTGCCCGTTTTATACCATTAAGGCGTCAATTGGGAGGCGAGTGCCGATCACCCTTTCGTGTGCTTTTCACCAAAGACCTCAAGGGGCGGCTGAGCCGCGCCGACAAAGGATGCGTGAGTACCCTTGCGCACACCATGATGACCGCCGCCCGCACCGCCGACACCGGCCTCGCCGGCCCGGGCGAACTCGACCGATATACCCACGCGGATGCGCCGGCCGGCGAGCGTGCCGCCGCCCGGTCCTGGGGGGACCCCGATACCGAACTGGGCCGTGTGGGCCGGCGAGGATCGGCCAGCCGGGGCCGAGGCCTGCACGGCCAACTTGTTCAGCAGTTGGGTCAGATGATCGTTTCCGGTGACCTCGGCGCGGACCGGCCCCTGGTGCCGGAGGAGATCGGCCAGCGATTCGAGGTCTCCCGCACCGTTGTCCGGGAATCCCTGCGCGTGCTGGAGGCGAAGGGCCTGGTCAGTGCCCGGCCCAACGTGGGCACCAGGGTCCGGCCGGTCAGTGACTGGAATCTGCTCGACCCCGACATCATCGAATGGCGCGCGTTCGGCCCGCAGCGTGACGACCAGCGTCGCGAACTGGGGGAGCTCCGGTGGACGATCGAACCCCTCGCCGCCCGGCTGGCCGCCGGTCACAAGCGTGATGATCTTCAGCAGAGGCTCGGGGACATGGTCGAGATCATGGGGCACGCACTCGGGCAGGGAGACGTGATCACCTGCGCCCGCGCCGATGCGGAGTTCCACTCCTTGCTCATCCAGGCCGCGGGCAACCGCATGCTGGAACACCTCTCCGGCATCGTGTCGGCCGCGCTGCAGGTCTCGGGCGGCCCGGTCACGGGCTGTGACCGGCCCAACGAGGCGTCGCTCGGCCATCACGCCCGCATCGTCGACGCCCTGGCGAGCGGTGACGCGGCAGGCGCCGAAACGGCGATGCGCCAGCTTCTTGTCGTCCAGGTGGAGCGAGTGGTGCCGGCGCCGCGCGAGCGCGAGCACTGACAGCGGCGCGGTCAGGGTGTACGGGCCAAGTGTCGTCGGACCTCCACGGTCCGGCGGCACAATTGTGGAGAGATGTCTCCTCTGGTCTTGTTCGTCGTGAATGAGGTGTGACTCGGGCCACGCGGATTGGGCGTAACACTCCTCGAAACAGCGCGATGACTTAAGAGGTGACCGCCGCGGAAGGAATACAGCAGCCGTTCAGTGCGCTGTGCAGTTCTGAGGCCTAGCCCGCGCCGTCGGTACATTCCCAGCCCGACGGTCGTCGGTACCAGCCCTCTCAGGGCAGGGCCGGAAGCCGTTTCCATCGTTCCGAGAGGTTGTTCGTGTCGGCCAGCACATCCCGTACGCTCCCGCCGGAGATCGCCGAGTCCGAATCTGTCATGGCGCTCATCGAGCGGGGAAAGGCTGATGGGCAGATCGCCGGCGATGACGTGCGTCGGGCCTTCGAGGCTGACCAGATTCCGCCAACCCAGTGGAAGAACGTTCTGCGCAGCCTCAACCAGATCCTCGAGGAAGAGGGTGTGACGCTGATGGTCAGTGCCGCGGAGCCGTCGAAGCGCGCCCGCAAGAGCAGCGTCGCAGCGAAGAGCCCGGTCAAGCGCACCGCCACCAAGACCGTCGCGGCCAAGACGACCGTGACGCGGACCGTCGCGGCCACCGCCGCCGCGTCGGCCGAGACCGTGGACGCGGTGGCTGACGACGCCGTTGCGGCCGCACCCGCGAAGAAGGCGGCAGCCAAGAAGACGGCTGCCAAGAAGACCGCCGTGAAGAAGACGGCGGCGAAGAAGACCGCGTCCAAGAAGGCCGGCAAGCAGGACGACGAGATCCTCGACGGCGACGACGCCGCCGAGGAAGTCAAGGCCGGCAAGGGTGAGGAAGAGGAGGGCGAGGGCGAGAACAAGGGCTTCGTCCTCTCCGACGACGACGAGGACGACGCACCTGCGCAGCAGGTCGCCGTCGCCGGCGCCACGGCCGACCCGGTCAAGGACTACCTGAAGCAGATCGGCAAGGTCCCGCTCCTCAACGCCGAGCAGGAGGTCGAGCTCGCCAAGCGCATCGAGGCGGGCCTGTTCGCCGAGGACAAGCTGGCGAACTCCGACAAGCTCGCTCCCAAGCTCAAGCGCGAGCTGGAGATCATCGCCGAGGACGGCCGCCGCGCCAAGAACCACCTGCTGGAGGCCAACCTCCGTCTCGTGGTCTCGCTGGCGAAGCGTTACACCGGCCGCGGCATGCTCTTCCTGGACCTGATCCAGGAGGGCAACCTGGGTCTGATCCGTGCCGTCGAGAAGTTCGACTACACCAAGGGCTACAAGTTCTCCACGTACGCCACCTGGTGGATCCGTCAGGCGATCACCCGAGCCATGGCCGACCAGGCCCGCACCATCCGTATCCCGGTGCACATGGTCGAGGTCATCAACAAGCTCGCGCGCGTGCAGCGTCAGATGCTCCAGGATCTGGGCCGTGAGCCCACCCCGGAGGAGCTGGCCAAGGAACTCGACATGACCCCCGAAAAGGTCATCGAGGTCCAGAAGTACGGCCGCGAGCCGATCTCCCTCCACACCCCGCTGGGTGAGGACGGGGACAGCGAGTTCGGCGACCTGATCGAGGACTCCGAGGCGGTCGTTCCGGCCGACGCGGTGAGCTTCACGCTCCTCCAGGAGCAGCTGCACTCGGTGCTCGACACGCTGTCCGAGCGTGAGGCGGGCGTGGTCTCCATGCGCTTCGGTCTCACCGACGGGCAGCCGAAGACGCTGGACGAGATCGGCAAGGTCTACGGCGTGACGCGTGAGCGCATCCGTCAGATCGAGTCCAAGACGATGTCCAAGCTGCGCCACCCGTCGCGTTCTCAGGTCCTGCGCGACTATCTCGACTAGGTCGCTCAGTCACGCGGTAGGCCGAGGGCCCGGATCCCCCAGGGGATCCGGGCCCTCGGTCCTGTGCGGGTGCGGGCTGCGGCCGGTGGAATGACTCTGGGTAGGCATGGTCCATCACAGAGTCAGGAGTACGCATGTCCCGTACCGTCGTCCGCACCATGACCCGGGCGCTTGCCCTCACTGCCGCAACGGCTGTGATACCGCTCGTCTCGCCTGCCCCGGCAGTCGCCGACAGCATCGTCATCGGCGGCCAGCCCGCTCACGTCAAGGACAGTCCGTGGGTGGTGGCGCTCTCCAGCCGTGACCGGTTCGGTGGTACCCGCGCCGGCCAGTTCTGCGGGGCCGTCGTGGTCGGGCCGAAGAAGGCGCTGACGGCCGCGCACTGCCTGAGCCGGGAGGCGCTGGGTGTCGATGTCGGCCAGGTGCGGGATCTGCGGATCATCTCGGGCCGGGACGAGCTCAACGGCACCGGCGGCAAGGAGATCGCGGTGAGCGGGACCTGGGTCAACCCCGGTTTCGACGCCGCCACCAACAGCGGGGACGTCGCGGTACTCACCCTCGCCGAGGCGTTGCCCGAACAGAGCGTGATCCCCATGGCCGGGGCCGGTGACTCCGCGTACGACCCGGATACTGCCGCAGTCGTCTACGGCTGGGGCGATACGACCGGTAGCGGTGACTACGCGTCGTCGCTCCGGTCGGCGAAGGTGACCGTGCTCCCGGACAGTTCGTGCGAGCAGGCCTATCCCGGAGGCCGTGACGGCACCTACGACGCCTCCGCGATGCTCTGCGCGGGCGAACCCCAGGGCGGCTACGACGCCTGCCAGGGGGACAGCGGAGGGCCTCTGGTGGCCCAGGGGAAACTGGTCGGCCTCGTGTCCTGGGGGAACGGCTGCGGGCTCCCGGGCAGCCCGGGCGTCTACA
Organism: Streptomyces poriferorum; assembly: GCF_019399235.1. Classification (GTDB taxonomy): domain Bacteria; phylum Actinomycetota; class Actinomycetes; order Streptomycetales; family Streptomycetaceae; genus Streptomyces; species Streptomyces poriferorum. Next base: position 25,930 of record NZ_JAELVH010000029.1, read on the forward strand.
CGCGGATCTCCGCCGCCATCGAGTGGATGGAGGGCGCCGCCTGACCGGCGCGGCCTGAGCGGGTGCGAGAACGGGCGGCTCCCCGGCTGGGGAGCCGCCCGTCGGCCGGTGCGGGACCGGCCCCTGGCTCGTCGTGGATGCGAGGTGTCAGTGTTGTTCCTCTTCGGCGGCTTGGGCCTGCACGGCCGTCAGTCGGTCCGTCTCATCCTGTATTTCCGCGGCGATCTTCTTGAGTTCCGGCTCGAACTTGCGACCGTGGTGGGCGCAGAAGAGCAGTTCACCGCCGCTGATCAGGACGACGCGCAGGTATGCCTGGGCGCCGCAACGGTCACAGCGGTCTGCTGCGGTCAGCGGGCTCGCGGGGGTCAGAACAGTAGTCACGTCGCCTCTTCTCTAGCTCGACGAGCTGTCGTACCAGGGTCAACATCCAACCAGGCCGAAAACGTTCCCGCTCGTGGCATTTCTTCGAAACTTCTTCTCAGGATGGCTGTCTGTTGCCGGTTCGCGGCGAATGTGCCGTATTGCGTGGCGCTACGGTTTCGCGTTGCTTGTCTCGGTCGGTCCCACCGGCCGGCTTGCCGGTTTGTTCATGAGGACGTGCCCGGAGCCTAAATGGTTCATGCCTGGAAGGGAACGTGATGTGCACGTCACTCCAAGGAGGGATCGAACGTGCATGCGAGGCTGGACTAGTGTGAGCGTTCTCCGAGGGTGGCGTTACACCCGCTCTACCAGGCCTCGGTACCCTCTCAGCGGCGACCGAAGCCGAGCCCGTTACCCACTGGGCCCCAAATGAAATTCAGCGAGGAGCGAACCGCGTGACCGCCGATACGTCCGTGCCGTCCACTGCGCTGCTGACCGGAGCAGACCGAGACGGTTCCAACTACACCGCGCGGCACCTGCTCGTACTCGAGGGGCTCGAAGCGGTTCGCAAGCGCCCCGGCATGTACATCGGGTCCACCGACAGCCGCGGCCTCATGCACTGTCTGTGGGAGATCATCGACAACTCCGTCGACGAGGCCCTGGGCGGTTACGGTGACCACATCGAGGTGATCCTGCACGAGGACGCCTCCGTCGAGGTCCGTGACAACGGCCGCGGCATCCCGGTCGACGTGGAGCCCAAGACGGGGCTCTCCGGCGTCGAGGTCGTGATGACGAAGCTGCACGCGGGCGGGAAGTTCGGCGGTGGCTCCTACGCCGCCTCGGGCGGCCTGCACGGCGTGGGCGCCTCCGTCGTCAACGCGCTCTCCGCGCGCCTGGACGTCGAGGTCGACCGCAACGGCTCGACCCACTCGATCAGCTTCCGCCGTGGCGTTCCCGGCATCTTCACGGAGCAGGGGGCGGAGAGCCCGTTCGATCCCGCCAACGGGCTCCGCAAGACCAAGCGGATCCCGAAGACCCGTACCGGCACCCGCACGAGGTACTGGGCCGACCGGCAGATCTTCCTGAAGGAAGCCAAGCTCAACCTGGACACGCTGTACCAGCGCGCACGTCAGACGGCGTTCCTGGTGCCCGGTCTCACCCTCGTCGTCCGCGACGAGCGGGGGATCGACGGCGCACCCGTCAGCGTGGAGACCTTCCACTACGACGGTGGCATCAGCGAATTCTGTGAGTACCTGGCCCAGGACAAGGCGGTCTGCGACGTCCAGCGACTGACGGGACAGGGCAGCTTCAAGGAGACCGTGCCGGTCCTGGACGAGCGGGGCCACATGATCCCGACGGAGGTCACCCGCGAACTCGGAGTGGACATCGCGCTGCGCTGGGGCACCGGCTACGACACCGTCGTCAAGTCCTTCGTCAACATCATCGCCACCCCCAAGGGCGGCACCCATGTGTCCGGTTTCGAGCGCTCGGTGACCAAGACGGTCAACGAGGTGCTCCGGTCCGCGAAGATGCTGCGTGTCGCCGAGGACGACATCGTCAAGGACGACGCACTGGAGGGCCTCACCGCCGTCGTGACCGTACGGCTGGCGGAACCGCAGTTCGAGGGCCAGACCAAGGAGGTGCTGGGCACCTCCGCGGCCAACCGGATCGTCGCCAACGTCGTGGCCAAGGAGCTCAAGACGTTCCTGACCTCCACCAAGCGGGACGCGAAGGCCCAGGCCAGGGCGGTTCTGGAGAAGGCGGTGGCAGCCGCACGCACCCGGATCGCCGCCCGCCAGCACAAGGACGCGCAGCGTCGCAAGACGGCCCTGGAGTCCTCCTCGCTGCCGGCGAAGCTCGCCGACTGCCGCAGTGACGACGTGGAGCGCAGCGAGCTGTTCATCGTGGAGGGCGACTCCGCGCTCGGCACCGCCAAGCTGGCGCGGAACAGCGAGTTCCAGGCGCTGCTGCCGATCCGCGGCAAGATCCTCAACGTTCAGAAGGCATCCGTCTCGGACATGCTGAAGAACGCCGAGTGCGGGGCGATCATCCAGGTCATAGGAGCGGGGTCCGGTCGGACCTTCGACATCGACGCAGCCCGCTACGGCAAGATCGTGCTGCTGGTCGACGCAGATGTGGACGGGGCCCATATCCGCATCCTGCTGCTGACGCTGTTCCAGCGGTACATGCGTCCCATGGTCGAGGCGGGGCGGGTCTTCGCGGCGGTGCCCCCGCTGCACCGGATCGAGCTGGTCCAGCCGAAGAAGGGCCAGGACAAGTACATCTACACGTACTCGGACAACGAGCTGCGCCAGCGGCTGCTGGAGCTCCAGCGGAAGAACGTCCGGTACAAGGACTCGATCCAGCGCTACAAGGGTCTGGGTGAGATGGACGCCGACCAGCTGGCGGAGACGACGATGGACCCGCGCCACCGCACGCTGCGGCGGATCAACATCGGCGACCTGGAATCGTCGGAGAAGGTCTTCGACCTGCTGATGGGCAACGAAGTGGCGCCCCGCAAGGAGTTCATCACCAGTTCGGCAGCCACGCTGGACCGTTCGCGCATCGACGTCTGAGACCGCGTTCTCCCCGGCATGGCGCCGGTTCGAGCCGTTGTCTCCACCCACGGGTGGAGACAACGGCTCCACCCGTGATCCACCCCTCGGCCGATCTGCCGAGCGGTCCGTTTCCGTAGCGTCGGATTGTCAGCACTTTCCGCAACTCGGAGGCGCCCATGCCCGGGCTCGTCAACGTCCTGGTGATCGTCGCGGTCATCGCTCTCGTCGTGGTGCGCCAGTGTTCGGAGCAGCAGATCTCCGGTGACCGCCGCTGGTGGGTCCTGCCGGGAGTACTGCTGGTCATGGCCCTGCGCGAGCCCGGCCTCGTGGATCCGCACCATGAAGCGCTGTCCGTCGTAGTCCTGGGCGCCGAGCTGGCCGTGGGCCTGGTCACCGGCGCGGGCTGGGCATGGACCACCCGGCTCCGGCGAGCCGAGGACGGGAGCCTCTGGGGCAAGGGCACCAGGGCGACCGCTTACGTCTGGTGCGCGGGCCTGGCGCTGCGAGCGGGCTTGTACGGGCTTGCCACGGCCCTGGGTATACATCAGGGCGCGCCCGCCCTGATGACGGCTCTAGCGGTCACCTTGCTGGTGCGCGGCGGCATCCTGGCGCGCCGGGCCGCGGAGATACCGGAGTCCTGCCGTGGATCTGCCGAGGGCATGAGCTTCCGGCCGACGTGGAAGGACCGTGTGTGACAGCCGCTGCCTGGACGAGCTGGCCGTCGAAGGAGGCACTCGCGCGGGAGACCCGTCCTCGGTCGCGGACCGTCATCAGCCGGTTGGTGCGGACGGTCGGGCTGATCACCCTGATGCTCTGGGGGACTTTCACGGATGGACCGTTCGGCCCGTGGGAGATCGTGGCCGGCGTCGTCGGAGTGGCAGGATGCGCCGCGGTCGCCGTGGCCTTCTTCCGGGCCAGCCTGAAGAACCGCCTGTGGCCCTCGCTCGGCCTGCTGTTCCTGCTGATGCTTGCGGCGTTCGGGGCGCAGCAGGCGGGGGCCGAGGTGCCCGCGACGGTGCTCTGGTGCGGCTGCGCCGTGACCGCTCTGGAGCGGCTTCCACTCCGCGCAGGTGTCCCGTCCACGGCGGTGGCACTCATCGCGTACGCCGCGGTGAACACCGATGACTGGCTGACCACGGCTGTGACCACGGCCGGGCTCTGCCTCGCGGGGTACGTGCTGCGTCTGGACGCCGAGGCCCGTGGAAGCGCGCAGCGCCTTCTGGCGCAGGAACGGGCGGCACGGGCGGCGGAGGCCGAGACGGCGGCGCTGGACGAGCGGTCCAGAATCGCCCGGGAGATCCATGACGTGCTCGCACACAGCCTTTCCGCCCAGCTGGTGCATCTGGAGGCGGCGCGGCTGCTCATCGAGAGGGAGCCGGCCGGGGAGTTCCGGGACGAGGTCCTGCAGCGGGTGGTCGCGTCCCGTTCCATGGCCCGTGAGGGGCTTGCGGAGACCCGCCAGGCCCTCTCCGCCCTGCGAGGGGAGGTGGCGCCCGTGGAGGAGTTCCTGCGGCAGCTGGTGGCGGCCGGGCCGGTCGAGGTCAGGGTGGAGGGTGAGCGGCGGACGCTGACGGCCGAGGCCTCGCAGACGGTCCGGCGCGTGGCGCAGGAGGCGCTCACCAATGTGCGCAAGCACGCACCGGGGGCCAGCGTGCTGATCAGGCTGGAGTATCAGCCGGACGCCATTGCCCTGGACGTCAGTGATTCGGGTGGGGACGGCCCCGGGGGAGAGTTGGCTGTCAGCGGCTCCGGCTACGGTCTGCTGGGGATGAGGGAGCGCGCCGAACTGCTGGGCGGCAGTCTGGAGGCCGGTCCCGGCGAGGAGGGGTTCGTGGTGAGTCTGCGAGTGCCCGCGTGAGCGCGCGGGTGGTGGTCGCCGATGATCAGTCGGTGGTGCGCGAGGGGATCGTCATGCTGCTGGGGCTGTTGCCCGGGATCGAGGTGGTCGGATCGGCGAAGGACGGGGAGGAGGCCGTCGCTCTTGTGGCCGAGCACGCCCCGGACGTAGTCCTGATGGATCTGCGGATGCCCCGCTGCGACGGGGTGGAGGCGACGCGCCGCATCCGCACGGAGTTCCCCGGCACACAGGTCGTGGTGCTCACGACCTTCGACGACGACGGCTCGCTCTTCCCGGCCCTCCGCGCGGGGGCCCGTGGATACCTGACGAAGGACGCGGGAGGTGACGAGATCGTGCGGGCCGTCCAGGCCGTGCTCTCCGGAGAGGCGGGGCTCTCGCCCGCCATTCAGCGCCGTCTGCTGGAGCAGGTCACCGAGGGGCCACTGCCGCGGGCGGTGAGCGATGCGCCGGAGCTGCCCGACGGGATGACTCCCCGTGAGGCCGAGGTGCTCGTCCTGATCGCCGACGGGATGTCCAACGCGGAGATCGCCCGGAGCCTCCACATTTCGCAGGCCACCGTGAAGAGCCACATCAACAACCTGTTCGCCAAGGCCGGGCTCCGCGACCGGGCTCAGGCGGTTCGCTATGCGTACGTTCGAGGGATCGCACATCCGCCCGGGGCAACCTTCACCTGAAGAGGTGAAGTCCGGGGAATGATGTGCCCGGGATCTTCCCGATCTGCCCATTCTTGGATACGCGGCCGAAGTGGTCCGTGGACAAGGGGAGTTGTTCGGTGGAGAAGGAAGCAGGGCGCGAGGCCGCAGGGATGCGGCTCGAGGACCCGTGGTACGACGCACTGGCCTCCGGATGGGGGGAACTGGACGGCACGGGAAGTTTTGCGCCCGCCGAGGTGCCCGCCCCCGCCACACCCGGGCGCGGTCCCAGCGCGGCGGAGATCTACCTGGAGGTGCAGCGCAGCGAGGCCTTCCAGGAAGTGCGCCGCCGGTACCGGCGATTCGTCGTCCCCGCCACCCTCGCCTTCCTCGTCTGGTACCTCGCCTACGTCGTCACGGCGGTCACCGCGCCCGGCCTGATGGCCCGTCCGGTGGTGGGCGCGGTCAACGTCGCCATGGTCGCGGGACTCGGGCAGTTCCTGACCACGTTCCTGCTCACCGGGGCGTACGCACGACATGCGCGGCTGCGCAGGGACCGGGCCGCGCTCGATCTGCGCTGGGACACCCAGGAGATGACGCGGGGGATCGGACGTTGAGCGGGAACCATCAGACCCTGGCGCTCCTGCTGTTCAGCGCCTTCATCGCCGTCACCCTCGGCATCACGACCTGGGTCAGCCGCAACCGCCAGGGATCGGCCGAGGAGTTCTACGCGGGCGGCCGGCTGTTCTCCCCCATGGAGAACGGTTTCGCCATCGCCGGCGACTACATGTCCGCCGCCTCATTCCTCGGCATCTCCGGGGTGATCGCCCTCTACGGCTACGACGGCATGCTCTACTCGGTCGGCTTCCTGGTCGCCTGGCTCGTCGTGCTGCTGCTCGTCGCGGAACTCGTCCGCAACTGCGGCCGGTTCACCCTCGCCGACGTGGTGGCGGCCCGCATGGCGGAGCGTCCGGTCCGGATCGCGGCGGGCACGTCGTCCGTGACCGTCTCCGTGCTCTACCTGGTGGCCCAGATGGTGGGGGCGGGCAGCCTTGTCGCACTGCTCCTCGGCGGGACGAGCGGCGCCGCACGGTCCTGGACGGTCATCGGTGTCGGGGCGCTCATGGTGGTTTACGTGTCGCTCGGCGGGATGCGCGCCACCACGTGGATCCAGATCGTCAAGGCCGTACTGCTGATGGCGGGCACCGTGGTCCTCACCGCGCTGGTCCTGGTCCACTTCCACGGAAACTTCAACGAGTTGCTCAACTCAGCCGCCGACCGCAGCGGGAACGGCAGGGAGTTCCTCTCGCCCGGGCTGCGTTACGGCGGAAGCTGGACGGCGCGCGTCGACTTCATCAGCCTGGGGCTGGCCCTGGTGCTCGGTACGGCGGGCCTTCCGCACATCCTGTCCCGCTTCTACACCGTGCCCACGGCCCGTGCGGCCCGGCGGTCCGTCGTCTGGTCCATCGGCCTCATCGGCGGCTTCTACCTGATGACGATCGTGCTCGGGTTCGGAGCGGCGGCCCTGGTCGGCTCCGCAGAGGTACGGGAGTCGAATCCGGCCGGCAACACGGCCGTTCCGCTGCTGGCCCTGGTCCTCGGCGGCGGTGAGGGCTCGACGGGGGGAACGATTCTGTTCGCGGTGGTCGCCGCCGTCGCCTTCGCGACCATCCTCGCCGTCGTCGCCGGTATCACCCTCGCCTCGTCCGCTTCCGTCGCCCACGACCTCTACGCCTCCCTCAGGCGACCGGGGTCCCGGCAGTACAGCGAGGTCGCCGTGGCCCGCGTCGCAGCGGCCGGGATCGGGCTGGCCGCCATCGGGCTGGGGCTGCTCGCCCAGGACCTCAACGTGGCCTTCCTGGTGGGCCTGGCCTTCGCGGTCGCCGCATCGGCGAACCTGCCGGTACTGCTCTTCTCGCTGTTCTGGCGGAAGTTCACCACGCGCGGGGCGGTCTGGTCGGTCTACGGCGGTCTGCTTCCCGCCGTCGCGCTCGTCCTGATCTCCCCGGTCGTCTCGGGCAGCCCCACCTCTCTGTTTCCTGGAGTGGACTTCCAGCTGTTCCCGCTGGAGAACCCCGGGCTCGTCTCCATCCCGCTGGGTTTCCTGGCAGGCTGGATCGGCACGGTCACCTCGACCGAGCCGCCCGACGAGGCCAAGCACGCGGAGACCGAGGTACGTGCGCTGACGGGAGCGGGCGCGGTGTGACCGGGCGGGGCTGGACCGTGCTGGTCCCGGACCGGGGGGACCGGACCGGGACTGGACCGGGCTGGGCACCGGACCGGACCGGGCGGGGCTGGACCGGGGCTCAGGCCTCCGGCATCACCAGGTCGTCGCGAGCCACACCGCCCCTGCGGCCAGCGCGATCAGGGCGGCGTTGAGACCGGTCTCCTTGGCCTCGCCCCGGGACAGGTGCAGGGCGCCCGCCAGTACCTGGAGCACGAGCAGGCCGAGTGCCGCCATCAAAGCGAGGACGGGCGCGATGCCCGTGAGCGGCGGCAGCACCAGACCGGCCGCACCAAGAATCTCGACGGTTCCGATGACCCGGACCAGCCCCATCGGAACCGTGTCCACCCAGCCCATCATGGGCGCCAGCTGCTCCTGGCTTTGGACGGCCTTCTTGCCACCCGCGTACAGATAGAAGGCCGCCAGGACACCTGCGACGATCCAGTAGGCGATTTCCATGCTCGTCCTCCGTCATGGTTACGATGCGTAAGTAAGCACATGATCGGTGACTATCGGAACGCTTACAAAAGGCACACGGGTGTGCCTTGCGAACAGGGGACGACGATGTCGAAGTACCGCCACAGCTGCCTCATCCGTGGCGACGGAGGCCGGGCGATCCGCGGCATCCTGGACCGCATCGGCGACAAATGGACCCTGCTGGTGGTGGCCACCCTCGACGGTGAACGCATGCGCTTCACCGAGCTCCAGCAGCGCATTCCCGGCATCTCGCAGCGCATGCTCACCCGCACCGTCCGGCACCTGGAGCGCGACGGCCTCGTGTCCCGCACGGTGTTCCCCGAGGTCCCGCCGCGAGTCGAGTACGAACTCACCGCGAGGGGGCGCACCCTGATCGAGCCCGCTGTGAAACTGGCCGAGTGGGCCGTCGACAACAACCCCGGCATCGAGCTGAGCCAGACGACCTACGACTCGGAGCACCCCAAGGCATAGCGCCCGGGCGCCACGGTCACCGGCCGCCGCCGGCGACCCACGCGTAGCGGTGTTCGGGGCGCCCGGTCTCCCCGTACCGCAGGGTCAGCCGGACGCGGCCCGACCGTTCCAGGAGTTTCAGATAGCGCTGGGCCGTCTGCCGGCTCATCCCGGCGCTCTCCGCGATCTCCTGGGCGGAGAGCGGGCCGTCGGCGCCGCGCAGTGCCTGGCGGACGAGCTCGGCCGTCGTGGCCGAGTGCCCCTTGGGCAGATCGGGCTCGCCCGCCGTCCACAGGGCGCCGAAGAGCCGGTCCACCTCGCCCTGCTCGGCCTCGCCGCCGCTGTCCAGGGAGCGGCGCAGCGCGGCGTAGGCCTCCAGCTTCGTCCGCAGCCCCGCATACGTGAACGGCTTCACCAGATACTGCAGGGCGCCCTGGCGCATGGCTTCCTGCACGGTGGCGACATCGCGAGCCGCGGTCACCATGATCACGTCGGTGCGGTGACCGAGGCTGCGCAGTTCCCGCACCACGGCCAGGCCGGTCCGGTCGGGCATGTAGTGGTCCAGCAGGATCAGATCGACCGGGCGCTCCTCGACCGCGGCAAGGGCGTCGGCGGCGGTGTGCGCCTGGGCTGCCACCCGGAAGCCGGGCACCTTCGAGACGTAGGCCGCATTGATCCGCGCGACACGGACGTCGTCGTCCACGACCAGGACCTCGATCACTGCGCCGCTCCCGCCTTGTCGGATTCCGTTTCGGTCATGGCCTCGGGAAGGACGACGGCGAATACGGCGCCGCCTTCGTCCGCCGCGTCCACCGCCACGCTGCCGCCCTGCCGCTCGGCCAGCCGCCGCACCAGGGCGAGTCCGAGGCCGCGCTTGCCGTGCGCCGGAATCTCCTTGGTCGACCAGCCCTCGGTGAAGATCGTTTCGCGCTGATCCGGCGGGACGCCTGGGCCGCTGTCGCGGACCCACAGCATCACCGTACGGCCCTCGGCGTGCAGGCCCACCTCGATCAGGGCACCGGCCGTTCCTGCGGCCGCGTCCAGAGCGTTGTCGACCAGGTTGCCGACGATGGTCACCAGCCCGCGCGGGTCGACGAGCCGGTCCGGAAGCAGGCTGTCCGGTGCCGTGCGCAGGGCCACGCCGCGCTCGGCGGCGACCGTGGCCTTGCCCACCAGCAGCGCGGCGAGGAGCGGGTCGCGGACCTTCTCGGTGATCTGTTCCGCGGTGGCCCGGTGGACGCCGACCACCTCGGTGACGAACTCCCTCGCGTCCTCGTGCAGCTCGAGCTCCAGCAGGCCGAGGAGCGTGTGCAGGCGGTTGGCGTGCTCGTGGTCCTGGGCGCGCAGGGCGTCGATCAGCCCGCGGGTGGAGTCGAGCTCGCGGCCGAGGTGTTCGAGCTCGGTGCGGTCGCGGAGGGTGACGACGGCTCCTCCGTCGGCTGTCGGCATCCGGTTGGCGAGCAGCACCCTGCTGCCGCGCACGGTCAGCAGATCCTCGCCGGACACGTCGCCGGCCAGCACATCGGCGGTCCGCCCGGTGCCGAACACCTCGGCCAGCGGACGGCCCGACGCCTCTGGCCCGACCCCGAGCAGCCGCTGCGCCTCGTCGTTCAGCAGCCGGACACGGCCGCCGCGGTCGAGCGCGACCACTCCTTCCCGGATGCCGTGCAGCATGGCCTCGCGCTCCGTCAGCAGCGCGGCGATATCGGAGAAGGCGAGGTCATGGGTCTGCCGTTGCAGGCGCCTGGAGATCAGGTAGGCGGCGAGAGCACCCACGGCCAGAGCCCCGCCCGCGTAGGCGAACAAGCCGGGAATCGCCGCGAGGAGCCGGGCCCGGACGCTGTCGTACGCGATCCCCACGGAGACCGCACCCGCGATGTGCCCGGACCGGTCGCGCAGCGGAACCTTCCCCCGGGCCGAGCGTCCGAGCGTGCCGCTGTCGATCTCCATCACGTCCTGGCCCGCGAGCGCCTGGCCGGGGTCGGTGGAGACGGTCCGCCCGATCCGGGACCGGTCTGGATGCGACCAGCGCACCCCGCGGCGGTCCATCACGACGACGTACTCGGCGTCCGTGGCACGCCTGATCCGCTCCGCCGCGGTCTGGACGGCACCGCCCGGCGCCGGGGCCGTGGTGAGCAGCGCCTCGGCGATCTGCGGCTGGGCGGCCGTGCTCTGCGCGATGGACAGGGCCCGGCGCATCGCCTGATCGTCGAGTTGTGCGCTGAGGGGTGCCAGAAAGAGACCGGTGGCGAGTACGGTGACGCCGGTGGCGATGGCCAGCTGCATCATCAGCACCTGCGAGAAGACCCGCTGGGGCCAGCCGAGCCGGCGCGGCCTTCTGGCCGTGGGCGGTGGGGCGCTCATCGTATGAACGGTAGAGGGCATTCCGGTGCTTTCCGAAATTCGTCTCGTTTCCCGATCCACGCAATCGGCTTGCGCTTCTTGCGCTAATCTTGCGCACATGACGCGACGACTTGCTCAGGTGGCACAGAAGGTTGGAGTCAGCGAGGCCACGGTCAGCCGGGTGCTCAACGGCAAGCCGGGCGTTTCCGACGCCACGCGGCAGGCTGTCCTGTCCGCCCTGGACGTCCTCGGCTACGAGCGCCCGACCCAGCTGCGCGGCGAACGGGCCCGCCTGGTGGGGCTGGTCCTGCCCGAGCTGCAGAACCCGATCTTCCCGGCCTTCGCCGAGGTGGTGGGCGGTGCCCTCGCCCAGCAGGGCCTGACCCCGGTGCTGTGCACCCAGACCAAGGGCGGGGTCTCCGAGGCGGACTACGTGGAGCTGCTTCTCCAGCAGCAGGTCTCGGGCGTGGTCTTCGCCGGTGGCCTCTATGCCCAGGCCGACGCCCCGCACGACCACTACAAGGTGCTGGCCGACCGCAAGATCCCCGTCGTACTGATCAACGCGGCCATCGCCCATCTCGGCTTCCCCTGCGTCTCCTGCGACGACTCCGTGGCCGTCGAGCAGGCCTGGCGTCATCTGGTCTCGCTGGGTCACGAGCGCATCGGTCTGGTGCTCGGCCCCTCGGACCACATGCCCTCGCAGCGCAAGCTGACCGCCGCCCGGGCGCTTGCCGAGGCCTCCGGCGCGGCCATCCCGGACGAGTGGGTGGCCAGGGCGATGTTCTCGCTGGAGGGCGGCCAGGCGGCCGCCATGCGGCTGCTGGATCAGGGCGTCACCGGGTTCATCTGCGCCAGCGACCCGCTCGCCCTGGGCGCGGTCCGGGCGGCCCGCCGCCGGGGCCTCTCGGTGCCCGAGGACGTCTCCGTCGTGGGCTACGACGACTCGGCGTTCATGAACTGCACCGAGCCGCCGCTCACCACCGTGCGTCAGCCGATCGAGGCCATGGGGCGGGCCGCCGTCGAACTGCTCTCGGTGCAGATCGGAGGCCGTACGGTGCCGTCCGACGAGCTGCTCTTCGAGCCGGAACTGGTGGTGCGGGGCTCGACGGCCCAGCCCCCGCGCAGCGCTTCCCGCTGAGCGTCGAGAATTTACACCGTGGACATCGTCTATTGCGAACCGGGCGCATGGCCGCTGGGAAGCGGCTGGGGCGGCCGGGGGCCGGTGTACTGACCGCTGGGGCGCATCCGCAGCGGACGCTCCCCGTACTCCTCCAGGGCGTGCGCGATCCAGCCCGCCGTGCGGGAGATCGCGAACACCGTCTCGCCCGCCTCCACAGCCATGCCCGAGGAGACGGACAGGACGGCGAGCGCCAGATCGACATTGGCGTGCAGGGGCGTGTGCCGGGTGGTCGTGGCGACGACGTCACGGGCGGCAGCCAGGGCGGGCGCGGCCCGCGGGACCTCGGCGAGCAGTGCGAACAAGGTGCGGGCCCGGGGGTCCTCGCCGGCGTAGAGCCGGTGGCCGAGTCCTGGGACCCGGCGTCCGCTGCGCAGATGGTCCGCGACCACCGGAGCCGCCCCGCCCCGCTCCAGGACCTCGGTCAGCATGCGGTGTGCCAGCCCGCTCGCGGCGCCGTGCAGAGGACCCTCCAGCACCCCGAGCCCCGCCGAGACCACGGCGTACGGATGCGCACGGGCGGAGGCGGCGACCCGCGCTGCCAGGGTGGAGGCGGCCAGATCGTGGTCGATCAGCAGCCCCAGAGCGGTGTCCAGCACCGCCAGTGACGCCTCGTCGGCCGGGCGGCCGGTGAGTTTCGGCCAGAGTTGACGTGCGAGACCGGGGCGCGCGGCAGCTTCCGACGCCTCCCCGGCAACCGTCGGCAGCGCGGCGGCCAGGGTCGGGATCAGGCTTCGGGCGCCGCCGAGCACCGCCTCGCGCGACAGGTCGAAACGGAGCGGGTCGGCCGCCGCCGCCGCGACGACCGCCACCCGCAGCCGGTCGGTCGCGCCGCAGTGCGCGGGCAGCGCGCCGACTGCCCGGCGGGCCGCGGCGAGTGTCTCGGCCGGCGCCGTGAAACGCATGCCGGGTCGCAGTTCCCCGGTCCAGAGCCACTCCGCGACCTCCTCGTACGTGTGCCGCCGGGCCAGCTCCGTGGCGTCCACGCCCCGGAAGAAGTACTGGTCGCTCCCGATGAGTGTGATGCCGGTGGGGAAGGACAGCGCGCCGGCCGCCGCGGTGGGTTCCCTGCGGCCCGTACGGCGGGCCAGGGCGTCGACCTCCGCCGCGTCGAACGTGCTGCCACGCCCGCCCGGGGCGCGGTTGCTGGTGAGCTGCCCCCGGCTCACGTACGCGTACACCGTCTCGGGCTTCACGCCCAGGCGCTCGGCCGTCTCCCGCGTGGTGAGCCGCTGTGCCGAGGGCTCGGTGAAGCCGGCCGCACCTGCTTGATCCGTCATGGTGTCCACCGTATCCATATTGATTCAATCAACATTGACAGATCTTCAGTCAAGCATGGACAGTCGAATCAATGTCAGCCGCAAACCGGAATGTCCATGGAGGAAGCAATGACGACCACCACCGCCACACCGCTCGACGTCCCCAGGGGCCTCGCCGGTGTCGTCGTCACGGATACCGCGCTCGGTGACGTCCGGGGCCGAGAGGGCTTCTACCACTACCGGCAGTACTCGGCGATCGAGCTGGCGCGGACCCGCAGCTTCGAGGACGTCTGGTACCTGATGACCGAGGGCGAGCTGCCCGGCCTGGCGGCCCGCGCCGAGTTCGCCGCCCGTACCGCCGGGTTGCGCAGGCTGCCCGCCGAGGTCCGCGACGCCCTGCCCGCCATAGCCCGAGCGGGCGCGGCGGCCGGTCCCCTCGCCGGGCTGCGTACGGCGCTCTCCCTGCTCGGCGCCTCGGCAGGCTTCCGGCCCGTGTACGACATCGACGCGGAGCGTCGCCGCAGCGACGCACTGACCGCCTGTGCCGCCGTCCCCACCGTGCTGACCGCTCTCCACCGGCTCGGCCAGGGTCTCGAACCGGTGGAACCCCGCGACGACCTGCCCTACGCGGCCAACTACCTCTACATGCTGACCGGTTCCGTGCCGGACGCCGACCGGGTCAGCGCGGTGGAGCAGTATCTGATCTCCACCGTCGACCACGGCTTCAACGCCTCCACCTTCACCGGCCGTGTCGTGGCCTCCACCGGAGCGGACATCGCGGCTTGCCTGGTGGCCGCCGTCGGCGCACTGTCCGGGCCGCTGCACGGAGGTGCGCCCAGCCGCGCCCTCGACACCCTGGACGCCATCGGCACCCCCGACCGCATCGACGGCTGGATCCGCGAGCGGGTGCTCGCCGGCGACCGGATCATGGGCTTCGGTCACCCGGTCTACCGCACCGAGGACCCGCGGTCACGCATGCTGAGGTCCATCGCCCAGAGTTTCGGCGGCCCGCTCGTGGACTTCGCCGTAGAGGTGGAACGGCAGGTCGAGGCGATCCTCGCCGAGCTCAAACCGGGGCGCGAACTGCACACCAACGTGGAGTTCTACGCCGGAGTGGTCATGGAACTGTGCGGGCTGCCGCGCGAGATGTTCACCCCGACCTTCTGCTCGGCGCGGGTCGTCGGCTGGAGCGCCAATATCCTGGAGCAGGCGGAGGATCTTCGAGTCCTCCGCCTGCTCCAGGATATT
>NZ_JAELVH010000002.1 GCF_019399235.1 Streptomyces poriferorum
CGCAGCCCCCGGGCAGGCGTCCGGCCGCGTGCCGCACACCGTGTTCGGGCACGGCCGCCACGCCTGCCCGGGGGCTGCGAAGACCAGCAGGACACGCTCGCCCGCCGCGATGTCCCGGCCGGCGAGCGAGGTGTGACGGGCCGCCGTACGACGCGCCTGAAGGATCGGGGGATGGCCGCGCAGGGTCTCGTCCAGCAGAGCGGGCACGCCCCCGGCCGCCCCGCCCCCGGGCAGCGCCCGCAGCAGTTGTGCCCCGGCCGAGACCGTCGCCCCGAAGCCCGCCTTGACGAGGAGGACCCAGTTGAGCGCGAACCCGCCGGTGGACGACGTCAGCCGGGTGGCCAACGAGGTGGGGAGGTCGTCGGCGGGGTGGGCGGTGCGGTGCCGACGCAGCCGCGTGCAGAGGTGCAGGAAGGCGCGCAGCGCCTGTTCCTCGGCCTCGGGATCGGACGCCATCTCGCTGCTGTCCACGCACCAGGACCGGAACTCCTCCGCCAGGCCCCGCGGCACGCCGAGGAGTTCGCCCAGCGCGTCCGCCACCACCGGCACGACCACGTCCCGCACGAGATCCGCGGCCGCCGGCTGCGGCCCGGCACCGGCGGCCGTGCGGGAGAGGAGGGCCGTTGGGGCGGCCCCGGCGGCCGCGCGGGAAAGGGCAGCCGTCCGGGCGGCGGTGGCCTCCCTCACCCGGTCGCTCAGTCCCCGGGCCATGTCGGCGCGCAGTGGGGCGGAGAGCCCATGCCGCATTCGGGCGTGCGGACCGCAGGACAGCCCGGGGAGCTGGAGGCGCAGCAGGGCGATCTCCTCGGGGGACGGGTCGCTCATCGCCGTTCCGAGCAGTTCCCCGCTGAAGTCCCGCGGCCTCAGCGCCGCCTCGCGCAGCGCGCGATGCCCGGTGACGGCCCAGGCCCGCCCGCCGTCAAGGGTGCGCACGGCGACACAGGGCCCCCGGGTTCCGAGGTACGGGAGCAACCCGGCCCGTAACGCCGCGGGGTAGAGGGAGCTGTCGTCCCAGGCGTCGAGGAGGGCGGCGACCGGCGCGGGGACGGCGTTCACGCCGCACCCGCCGCGGTGCGGGATGCCAGCGCGTCCAGGACGGTCCGCGCGTCGCCGTCCCCGGCCAGCACGCCCCTCACGGTCTTCCAGGCAGCCGGCGCGGCCCACCAGCGCGGGCCCCAGCCGTCCGTCAGACATCCCAGGGCCTCGTCGCGCCAGGCGAATCCGGCCAGGTAGGAGCGGAGGCGGAGGCCGTCGGCGGCGTCCTGGAGCAGGGCCTGGGGCGCGCGGTCGATACCCAGGCGGGCGTTGAGGCCGACGGTCAGCGCGAGAGCCCCGACCGGGGTGGCGCCGGGCGGCAGCTCGTCGTCGAGGGCCACTGCGGCGCGGAACATCTGGAGGTCGAGGAGGCCGGTGAACGCGGCGGTGTCGCGGACGGCTTCGGTGAAGGGGGACGGGAGGCCGAGCGTCGCGAGCCACTCGGGGTCGGTGGCCAGGGATTCCAGGAGCAGGGCCCACCCCTCGGATCGCACGGGGTCGAAGCGCCAGCGGCTCTCCAGCGCCGCGTCCGGTGCGCGCAGGGCGTGTTCGGCCACATGGGCCAGCTCATGGAGGAGGTGGGCGAGTGCCGGCACGGCGGGGGTGGTGGACTGGACGAGCACACTGCGGCCGGGTACCCGTACGGGTACGGCCACGGCGCTCGTCCAGACCTTCCGTACGAGCGTGACCCGGTGCTCCGGGGGCAGCAGGCCGGCCCGGCGCAGCCGGGGGACCAGGATCCGCAGCAGGGCGTCGGCGGACGGCAGTGCGACGGCCGGGCCGTGGCGGCCCTCCCGGAGGGCCGTCCTGAACGCGGGGGTGGTCACCTCCTCGTCCCGGCCCGCTCCGGCCCAGCGGCGCAGCAGTCCGTCGACGGGCTCGACCGGGCCGCCGCAGCGGAGCAGCCAGGACCGGGTGCCCGCCGTGAGCGGGAACGGCCGCCCCCACTCCCACCACGGGTCGCCCGTCCTTCGCCGTTCCAGGAAGCCGGCCGCCAGCGCCGAGGCGTCCACCGAGGCGAGGCGCCGGTCGACGGCGGTCCGGCGGACGGCCGGATCAGCGGTGGGACTCGTGTCGAGGGCGAGCAGGGGCGTGGGCGGTGCCCCGCGGCCGGCCGGTGCGAGCTGGGTCAGCAGCTGCCGCACGCTCCCGGAGGCGGCGGCGGGAATCGGCCCCGGGTCGGCGCCCAGCCCGAGGTGGGCCAGCACCCGAGCTTCGAGGTAGTCCTCCGCCGGCTGCGGCATTCGCTCACCGCCTCCCGCCGCAGAGCCAGGCCGTCAGCGCCCCTCCGGCGGCAAGCCCGGCCGCGGCGACCGACCAGGTGACGGTGACCGAGTCGATGGCACCCACGAACCATCCGACGACGAACAGTCCGACTCCGGTCACGGCTCCGGACACCAGGGAGACGAAGGACAGCATGGTGGCCCGGTTGGCGCTGGTGAGCCGGTCGTTGACCGCGCCCTGGACGACCGGCACGGCCACACCCGACGCCGCGGAGAAGCAGGCGAACAGCGTGACCGCCTGCCAGGCGCCGTCGCTGAACGCGGTCCCCAGGAGCAGCACCGCGGCCGCGAACGACGCGGCCAGGACGATCGGCGGACGGGCGACACCCCGCTTGGTGCGCAGCCTGCGCACCAGGTCGAGGAGCGGGATCTGTACCAGCGGCCCCACGCAGCGCACCAGCCCGATCAGTACCAGGGAGGTCGTGAACTCCCCGTCCAGATAGGCCGTCCACTGCACGCCGGGCAGGCTGCTCATCAGGGCCACGAAGGCCACCGCCCCGGCCAGGAACATCAGTACCCGGTCTCCGCGCAGCGCCGCCCCCGTGCCGCCCAGGTTCTCCCGCAGGGCCGTGGACAGCGAGAGCCCGCCGGGGCGCGGGGCCCGGCTGTGTTCGCGCATGACCAGAGGCAGGACGGCCGCGGTCACCGCACACACCACCGCCGACAGGAGGAAGGGCAGGGCCAGGCTCCGGGTGCCGATGACCGCTCCTGTCAGGACACCGGAGATCAGACCGGAGTTGCAGGCGATGCGGCTGCGGGTGAACAGCGCGTCGACCGTCTCGTCCGCTCCGAAGTGCTCGCTCTCGTCGACCGCCCAGGCCTCCAGCGCGCCCGACTCGAACGTCGTACCGATGGAGACCAGTACATGCGCGAGCAGCAGGACGGGCAGGTCGTGAGCGAAGAACAGCACCCCGAACCCCACCGCCCGGAACACGAAGCTCGCGATGACCGAACTACGCCGCCCGAGCAGGTCGGCGACCAGGCCCGTCGGGATCTCGAAGACCGCCTCGGCCAGCCACACCACCGCGACCGTGGCGAAGATCGCCCCCGGGCTCAGGCCGATGGAGGCGAAGTAGAGGATGGAAGTCGCGGCCCAGGTGAAGTCGATGAAGTAGCCGACGTACGAGATGCCGTAGAACATCCTGGTCGTACGACGGATCGCCGCCAGGTCCTTCACAGGGGGCGGTCCGGTGTCCGCACCGAGGGACGCGGACGGCTCCTGGGCGGGCAGATCAGTGGTCAAGGTCTTCCTTCTCCGTCATGCACGAGGACAGTCATGCGAATCGAGTGAGCAGCGAAGGGTCCCGGTCGAGGTGCTCGTCGCCCACCGACTCCCTTACCCGGGCGATCAGTTCGGGCAATGCGGTCCGTGGAGCGCCGGTCGTGGGCAGATGGGCACCGTACTCCTCGTCGGCGACCGGCAGACCGGTACCGGCCACCTCCACCAGGTGCTGCATGTAGAGGTAGGGGACGTGCCGCAGGGCGACCAGGTCCAGTTGGAGCTGCGAGAGGTGATCGCCGGTACGGCCACCCGCACGCCACTTCTCGGCGCAGAGCTCGCCGTCGGCGAGCGCGGTGTCGATGGCGGGCTGCCAGGCGCGGCGGAACCACCGCATGCCCGCGGCGACCGCGGCGACATCGTCGTTCTCGTACAGGCCCACGATGTCGGGGAGTTCGTTCGGAGCGAAGACGCGGCCGTGCCGACGTTCGTAGAACTCCCGGATGGGGGTGCCCTGATAGAGCACGAGGGTGGTGTAGATCGCCTCGTGCGGGACGTAGTCGTAGAAGCCGAGCCGCCGGAGGAACGACAGGTTCAACCGCAGATCGGCCAGCGTGGTGGCCGGATCGAACATGATGAAGTCGACGACGATCTCCAGCCCGAGCCGCTGCAGCGTGCGCACCGCGTCGACGTTGACCTGGGGCGACACACCCTTCGCCAGCCGTTCCAGCATCGTGGGCGAGGCGCTTTCGATGCCGAGCTCGACGAACCGCAGGCCGATCTCCTTCATCCGCGCCAGGACGTCCTCGCTGCGCAGGATCTGGTTGACGCGGGTGCCGAAGCTGACCGTGATCCCGGGGTCGTACGCATGGATCGCCTCGATGACGGCGAGGGAACGGCGCGGGTTCACGTAGAAGTTCGCGTCGCTGAAGTAGATGTGCTGGTACGGGATCCCGTCCCGCTTCCGGAAGTAGCCGATCTCCTCGACCACCGACTCCGGCGAGCGCGTGCGGTAGCGCCGCCCGATGGTGAGCACACCGCAGAAGGAGCAGTTGTACGGGCAGCTCCGGCTGGTGTTGACGGTCAGCGCGGGTTTGAGCCGGCCGCTGACGTCGTCGAAGTACGTCAGCGTCGGGTAGCCCGAGTCGGAGGTGAACCGGGCGTCGGGGAACGGCAGGCTGTCCAGGTCCTCGATGAACGGCGGGTCCTCCCGCGATGCCGCCTCTCCGCTCGGCTCCCGCCATGTCGTGCCCAGCACGCCGGTCACCGGACGACGCGCGGCGACCCGTCGCGCGATCTCCAGCATCGGCTCCTCGCCCTCGCGGCGCACCACCAGATCGACCTGCGGATGCGCGACGACCAGGTGGCCGGCGACGGCGGTCGCATGGGGGCCGCCCAGCACGACCAGGGCGGCCGGGTTGCGCTCCTTGACCCAGGCGGCCATGCGCAGGGCGTTGTCGGCGGACTCGTTGTAGACGGAGAAGCCCACGATGTCGTACGTGTCGAGACGGTGCTCGGCGGCGAGCAGCTCCGGCTCGCGGAGCGCGCCGCCGAAGTCGAAGCCCTCGCTCTCCAGGCCGTGGGAGCGCAAGTAGGCCATCACGTAGGCGAGCCCGATCGGCTTGGACTTGCGGCGGTCCGAGTACCCGACCGACGGGTTCACGAATGCCATGGCCGGGCTGAACTCGGCAGCCTCGGCCGGGGTGAGTGCCGGGGCGATCCGCAGGATCTCGGGCCCCTGCCGGGTTCCGGAGGTCTTCCGCGTCGCCGGAGTGGTCCGCGCCATCAGCTGCTCCGTTCCGGGAGGAGCACGCCGTCGGCCAGCAGGGAGAGGGCGAACATCCGGTCTCCTCCCTCCAGTTGGTCCGGGGTGGCCTGCCCGGCGAGCAGTGCCCGCCAGACCGCGGAGGCGGCGGAGTTGAACCGCACGCACTGCCCCTGCGGGCCCCCCTCGGCCACGTAGACGTGACCGGCCTCGTCGAGCCAGCGATGAGTCGTCCGCATCCCGTTCTTCCCTGTGGTCCGTGTGTTCGGCGTGGTGGGACCACTGGTGCCGACCGGCACATCAGGTGGCGGTCCAGGTACGGCCGAGCATCTTCACGTAGCTCGCGCCGCCCAGGCTGACGGCCTCGGCCGCGGCCTCGTCCGTGTCCTCGAAGCCGTCCAGGGACAGCTCCTCGGCCAGCTTCGCCACGAGCTCCTGGTCGGTGGACTTGGTGGTCATGTTGTTCACCTCCCCCGTTCGTTCCGTGCGTCCCCCGCGGACTGTGTCCCCGGGGGCTGCTCGATCACCATCAGGCCGGTGTCGAGCAGGTCCGTGAGCGCCCGGGTCACCGCGGTCGCGGCCGAGCCGGGCGCGGCGGCGCGGAGGGAACTGACGGCGAGGCCGCTGTCCACCCCGTCGCACGCCGTGAAGAAGGCCCACTGGTACGCGTTCAGCACGTGGACGTCCCACGGCTCGAACGTGGCCACGAGGCAGAGGTCGGGCTCCGGCCGCCAGGCGCGGTGGCCGGGAGCGCTGCGGCGGAGGGTGCCGGCGGGAAGGGCGGCCGTGCTGCCCGGCCGGGACAGCGGCCCCGGCTCCCGTTCCCGCCGGGGGCCCGGCCCTGGCACGGCCGCCCCGCCCTCGTGGTTCCGCGGTGCGGCGTCCAGGACGTCGCGCAGCCACCGTGCCATCCGCACGCCGGCCGGCCCCAGGTCGCGGGAGGCGTCCGCCAGCAGTTCCGTCAGCAGGTACGCGGCGCGTTCGCGGCACACGTCCGGGCCGGTCGCGCGACTCCGGGCGGACGGGGCGTGACGTTCGTACAGCGCGACGAGGTGGACGTAGACATGGGCGGCGGCGAGTGCCCGGTTGGCCAGCCACCGGTGCGGCGCCCCGGACGCCGCGTCCCGGTGCCAGGGGACCGGCAGCAGCAGCGCGCTGTCGTCGGCCACGCCCGCGCGATGGACCGGGCGGGTCAGGGTGAGCGCGTTGAGCTTGAGGTGGAGCGCTTCGTGCAGGAGTGCTTCGGCGAGGCGGTCGGGATCGTCAATGATGCGGCGTTCGATGAAGATGATCCCCGGCTGCGAGAGAAGGGTTCCGCTGGCGAAAAGATCACCGTCGAAGAATGTGATTCCGTCGATGAACGGAAATGTTTCCCGAGTGATCTCGGGAACGGCCGCGCAGAGCAGCTCGGTCGCAGATTCGACGGCTTTCCGTTCGATTTCCCCGGCGACATAGAGGGTGCTGACCTTGAAATCCCCGTTCCCCGCGCCGAGGGCGCGGGAATGCGTTTCGCGTGAGGCCGGCGCGGTGCGTGCGTACCGTCCGAAAGCCGCGTCGACGGCCGCGGTCAGCGGCCCGTGCACCCCTTGCCACAGCCAGACGGTCTGCTGCCGCCGCTCGCCGATCCGCGCCGTGCACGAGCGCGCCGGCTCCGAGCCGGTCGGCGACAGACCATCCCGCCGGGGTGCCCGCGGCGCGATGGCGGCCGCCAGTACGGACGACGGTTCGGTCACCGGCTCGTGCAGGCCGTCGAACATCGACTGCAACGCGGCCCATACGGCCGGGTCCCCGGCGACCTCCGGACCCACCGCGACGTCGTCCCCGTGCCCGAAACGCCGCAGGGCGGCCGCGAGGGTGAACCCGAGAACCTGCCGGGCGCGCCGCCCGATCGCGTCCGCGCGGCCGAAGTCCGGGTGCGCGGCCAGGAGGGCGGCTCGTCCGGGTGCCACCCCTGTGAGCTGCTCAGTCATAGGTGGGCACCGCCCCGATGTCGTACTCGTAACCCCGGCCGGCCTCGTCGAAGGTGCGGCGGACGGCCTGACGGACGGCGGCCGGAATCTGCTGCGGATGGCGGCGGTGGAAGGCGCGCTCGTGCTGGAACATCACGAACGTCTCGGGCCGGCCGAACCCGTAGCGGGCGTGGTCCTCGCCGAAGCAGGGAGCGAAGCAGAGCACGAACGCCCGGTGCTCTCCCCACCGGAACCAGTGGCTGGGGTCCGTGACGTCCTCCGGCGACACCGCGGGGCGCCGGGGGGCCGAACGGGCCCCGTACCAGTCGAAGACCGCGACGGTGGTCTCCTCCAGCCGCTCCAGCGACTCGCCGGCCCAGCCCGGCAGTTCGAGCACATAGCCATCTGCCTCGCCGGTCAGGCACTCTGCGAAAGCGGCCCGGAAAGACGGAAAGGCGCATTCCAGATGTTCTTCGAGTGTCGCGGAGCAGTCGCTCGGCGGTGAGGTGCGGATGACCGAACGTGCCGCGTAATGGCATTCGCTCCGGTCCAGCACGTACTGAAACGTATTCTGGCTCATACCCGGCCCCCGTCGGATATCCATGCTCACTTCGGAAATGGTCACCACTTCCGAACTTCTCGCATAACAATTGATGGCCACCGCGGGGCGGGGCGTCAATCGCACACCGGGAAATTGGCTGAAAGGGCGCGTGGCGTGAAAGTGCGTCTTGCGTGATGGTGGAAAAGCTGCCCTGGAGGCGGCCGGCCGGGCGATGCGCGGGGTGTGTCCGGGGTGCGGGGCGGTGGACGCGCTCGCTGGACCGGACCGTCGTGCCGGACGGGGCGGGATGCCCTGCGATGTCCGCACGTTCCGCAGAGCGCCCGGCCGGGGTGCGGCGCAGGCCGCACCCCGGCCTGTCCTGCGGGGTCAGGGCTTGACGAGGACCTTGAGGCTCTTGCGGTCGGCCATGTCCCGGTAGCCGGCGGGGACGCCGTCGAGGCTGGTGGTGGCGTCGAAGACCTTTCCGGGCTCGATGCTTCCGTCGAGGATGGCCGGCATCAGTTCTTCGATGTAGGCGCGGACGGGGGCGGGGCCTCCGGCGAGGCGGAGGTTGGGGCGGAACAGGCTGCCCATGCCGATGGGTGCCTCTTCGTACTGGGGTACGCCGACGCGGCTGATGACGCCGCCGGGGCGGACGATGCCGAGGGCCTGCTGGTAGGCGGGCATGTGGCCGACGGCTTCGAGAACCACGTGCGTGCCGTGGCCGCCGGTGAGCTGACGGACCCGCTCGATGCCCTCCTCGCCGCGGGCGGCGACGACGTCGGTGGCGCCGAACTCGCGGCCGAGGTCGGTGCGTTCCCGGTGGCGTCCCATGAGGATGATCTGCTCCGCGCCCAGGAGCTTGGCCGAGAGCACCGCGAGGAGGCCGACGGCGCCGTCGCCGATCACGGTGACGCGGGTGCGCTCGTCGACTCCGCCCATGACGGCGGCGTGGTGGCCGGTGCCGAAGACGTCGGAGAGTGTCAGCAGGGACGGGATGAGGGCGGAGTCCGCGGCGACGGGCAGCTTGACGAGGGTTCCGTCGGCCAGTGGCACGCGAATGGCTTCGGCCTGGGCGCCCTCCTCGCTCTCGCCGTCCCAGAAGTTGGCCTGCGGGTGGGAGCAGGAGGTGTGCAGTCCCTCGCGGCAGAACTCGCAGGTGTTGTCGGAGATCGCGAACGGGGCGACGACCAGGTCGCCGCGCTTGACGGTGGTCACCTGCGGCCCGGTGTCCTCGACGACGCCGATGAATTCGTGGCCCATCCGCGCAGGGCCGTCCTCGGGCTTCATCGAGCCGTAGGGGTGCAGGTCGCTGCCGCAGACGCAGGACGCGGTGATGCGGACGAGGGCGTCGGTGGGGTGCTTGATGACGGGGTCGGGGACGTTCTCGACACGGACGTCGCCGGCGCCGTACATGAGGGTCGCGCGCATGAGTGGTGCTCCGTTTCCAGATGGTGTGTGGTGTGTTGACCAGGTGCCCGTGGAGAGCAGGATCTTGCTGAACCACTCTCGCCGGTTTGATGTGGGCTGTCCTTATTTGCGGTGCCTGTCCTCGCGTTCCTTCCGTGCCGGTGTCCGCGCAGGTGTCCGCAGTCTCCTAAGGGCTGTACCGCCAGGAATCGCAGGTCAGCGCTCAGGCGACGGCTGCTGCCGTGCGGCGGCGCTGGAGGAGCGCGATGGCGAGTGTGGGGATCAGGGTGAGGGCGGCGATCACGGTGCCGACGACGGCGGGGCCGGTCGTGCCGAGCGAGGAGTCGAGGGTGAGGCCTGCGATCCAGGAGCCCACGGCGGTGCCGAGGTTGAACGCCGAGACGGTCAGGGCGGAGGCCAGCACCGGCGCCTGCTTCGCGAAGCGCACGGCCAGGGCCATCAGCACCGGGTTGGCGCCCAGACCGAAGAAGCCGAGCAGGGTGATCAGGATGACGGTGGGCACGGCGTAGCCGGCCAGCAGGGAGATCGCGAGCAGCAGGAGGGTGGCTCCGGCGGGAGCCAGGATCGTGACTGTGTGAGGGCGGTGGTCGCCGAGGCGGCCTCCGACGAGCGAACCGGCCAGGGCGCCCAGGCCGAAGCCGACCAGGACCAGCGGCACGCTGCCGGACTGAACCTCCGAGCGGCCGATCAGCAGCGGTGAGATGTAGGAGTACGCGGCCAGGACGCCGCCGGTCGTGGTGGCACAGGCCGCCAGCACCAGCCACAGGCGGCCGGAGCGCAGCGCGGTCAGCTCGGAGCGCACCGACACCGTCCGCTGGGCCGGTCCGTCGTGCGTGACCGTACGGGCGATCAGAACGATGGCTGCGGCTGAGAGGACCGCCAGTGCCCAGAAGGGTCCGCGCCAGCCCGTGAGCTGTCCGGCGAACGCGCCCAGCGGCACGCCGACGACGTTGGCGAGCATCGCGCCGGCCCCGACGAGACCGAGGGCGCGGGAGCCGGCGGCCGGGCCCGCGGCGTTCGTGGCAGCCACATTGGCCACCGCCCAGAACGCCCCGGTGGCGATCGCGGTCAGGAACCGCGCCCCTAGGATCACGGTGAAGTCCGAGCCGAGAGCGACGATGACATGCCCGACGGCGAAGACCCCGAGGGCGAGCATCAGGGTGAGCCGCCTGGGCAGCCGCAGGGTGAGCATCGCCATCAGCGGCGCGCCGATGATCATTCCGACCGCGAAGACGGTGATCATCAGGCCGGTCCGGGCCACGCTCACGTCCAGGTCGCCCGCGATCTCGGGCAGCAGGCCGGCCACGACGAACTCGGTCGTTCCCATCAGGAACGTGCCGATCGCCAGGATGTGGACGACGAGCGGCAACCGGGACGGGCCTGCTGCCTGCTCGGCCGGTTCGGGCCGGACCTCGGCGGGAGCCTGGAGGGTTCCTCCTCGCGTACTCACAGTGCATCTCCATGGGGGTCGTTATTGGGTACGTCATCCAGGAAACCGACCCCGCCACCCTTGAGGAAGGTCGCGTTTATGGGGGGTACAAGCTCAACCTCCCTCCCCGCCCGCCGGTGGCTACCGTGGAAGACATGGACGACCAGCACGATCACCGCACCGAGATCCGGGACTTTCTCGCCAGCCGCCGAGCGAAGATCACCCCGGAGCGGGCCGGGCTGCCCACCAGCGGCCGGCGCCGGGTCCCGGGCCTGCGGCGCGAGGAGGTCGCCGTCCTCGCGGGAGTGAGCACCGAGTGGTACACCCGCCTGGAGAAGGGCCACATCAGCGGTGTCTCCGAGGACGTCCTCGCCGCCGTCGCCCAGGCCCTCCAGCTCGACGAGGACGAGCGCACCTACCTCTTCGACCTGGCCCGCGCCGCACGCCCGGCCCGGCGCACGCCGTCGCGCCGCCGGGACGTCGCAGTCCCGCCCCGCATCGAGTGGCTGCTGGACTCCATCACGATGTCGGCCGCCTTCGTCCGCAACGGCCGCCTGGACGTCATCGCCCACAATCCGCTCGGCCGGACCCTGCACGCGCCGATGTTCGACAGCCCCACCACCGACAGGCGCGGCCGACCCAACTTCGCCCGCTTCCACTTCCTCGACGACACCTCCCACGACTTCTTCGTCGACTGGGAATCCGGCGCCGCCGCCACCGTCGCACTGCTGCGCGCCGAAGCCGGGCGCGAACCGCACGACCGGACCTTGCGCGAACTGGTCGGCGAGCTGTCCACCCTCAGCCAGGACTTCCGCACCCTGTGGGCGGCGCACGACGTCCGCATCCGCCACGACGGCGTCAAGCGGCTCCAGCACCCCGAGGTCGGCGAGCTGGAGCTGACCTACCAGTCCGTGGACCTGCCCGTGTCCCAGCGAGCCGTGCATGACCTGAGCCTCTACACCGCCGAACCCGGCAGTACCTCCGAAGACCGGCTCAAGCTCCTGACCAGCCTGGCGGCAACCCGTACCGCCAGGACCGGCACGGCAGAGACCGATCAACGGAGCTGAGCGGGCGAAAGAGCGGAAACGGCTGGGTTTGCCGCCGAATGCCTCGATTGGATGCCGCAGGACGGTGGCCGGACATGACCCGTCCACGGTGATGTACTAGAGTTATCTCGACATCGAGATATATGCCGAAGGCGCACAGCGGGCCACCGCGCGGTAAGGGTTACCTAACTAAGCCTTACCTTAGCGGATGTCCGGCTCGCCGAAGGCGGCACCACGCGGCGCCCGCCGTAGTGAGGCGCGGCGCGGAGTTACGCGCACATTGATGAAGGAGACTGTCGTGTCGGCGAACAGCTTCGACGCCCGCAGCACGCTGCGCGTGGGCGACGAGTCGTACGAGATCTTCAAGCTGGACAAGGTCGAGGGCTCCGCGCGCCTCCCTTACAGCCTGAAGGTGCTGCTGGAGAACCTGCTCCGCACGGAGGACGGCGCGAACATCACCGCCGACCACATCCGTGCGCTCGGAGGCTGGGACTCCCAGGCCCAGCCCAGCCAGGAGATCCAGTTCACGCCGGCCCGCGTGATCATGCAGGACTTCACCGGTGTGCCCTGTGTCGTGGACCTCGCCACCATGCGTGAGGCCGTCAAGGAGCTCGGCGGTGACGCGACGAAGATCAACCCCCTCGCCCCGGCCGAGCTGGTCATCGACCACTCCGTGATCGCCGACAAGTTCGGCACGAACGACGCGTTCGCGCAGAACGTCGAGCTGGAGTACGGCCGCAACAAGGAGCGCTACCAGTTCCTGCGCTGGGGCCAGACCGCCTTCGACGAGTTCAAGGTCGTCCCCCCGGGCACCGGCATCGTCCACCAGGTGAACATCGAGCACCTGGCCCGTACGGTCATGGTCCGGGGCGGCCAGGCGTACCCCGACACCCTCGTCGGCACCGACTCGCACACCACCATGGTCAACGGCCTCGGTGTGCTGGGCTGGGGCGTCGGCGGCATCGAGGCCGAGGCCGCGATGCTCGGCCAGCCGGTCTCCATGCTCATCCCGCGCGTCGTCGGCTTCAAGCTGACCGGCGAGCTCCCGGCCGGCACCACCGCCACCGACCTCGTGCTGACCATCACCGAGATGCTCCGCAAGCACGGCGTCGTCGGCAAGTTCGTCGAGTTCTACGGTGAGGGCGTCGCCGCCACCTCCCTCGCGAACCGCGCCACCATCGGCAACATGTCGCCGGAGTTCGGCTCCACCGCCGCGATCTTCCCGATCGACGACGAGACGCTGAAGTACCTGCGTCTGACCGGCCGCGACGCGCAGCAGGTCGCGCTTGTCGAGGCGTACGCCAAGGAGCAGGGCCTCTGGCTCGACCCGGCCGCCGAGCCCGACTTCTCCGAGAAGCTGGAGCTCGACCTCTCCACGGTCGTCCCCTCCATCGCCGGCCCGAAGCGCCCGCAGGACCGCATCGTCCTCGCGAACGCCAAGGCGCAGTTCGCCCAGGACGTGCGCAACTACGTCTCGGACGACGAGGAGGCGGGCAAGGAGTCCTTCCCGGCCTCCGACTCGCCGGCCACCCACAACGGCGTCCCGTCGAACCCGGTCACCGTGACCGCCCCCGACGGCACCACGTACGAGCTGGACCACGGCGCCGTCACCGTCGCCGCGATCACCTCCTGCACCAACACCTCGAACCCGTACGTCATGGTCGCCGCGGCGCTCGTGGCGAAGAAGGCCGTCGAGAAGGGCCTGACCCGCAAGCCGTGGGTCAAGACCACCCTCGCCCCGGGCTCGAAGGTCGTCACCGACTACTTCGACAAGGCGGGCCTGACCCCGTACCTCGACAAGGTCGGCTTCAACCTCGTCGGCTACGGCTGCACCACCTGCATCGGCAACTCCGGCCCGCTGCCGGAAGAGGTCTCCAAGGCGGTCAACGACCACGACCTGGCCGTGACCTCGGTGCTCTCCGGCAACCGTAACTTCGAGGGCCGGATCAACCCCGACGTCAAGATGAACTACCTGGCCTCCCCGCCGCTGGTCGTCGCGTACGCCATCGCCGGTTCGATGAAGGTCGACATCACCAAGGACGCCCTCGGCGTCGACCAGGACGGCAAGCCCGTCTTCCTCGCCGACATCTGGCCCTCCGAGGCCGAGGTGAACGACGTCGTCGCCAACTCCATCGGCGAGGACATGTTCAACAAGTCCTACCAGGACGTCTTCGCGGGCGACGCCCAGTGGCAGGCGCTCTCGATCCCCACCGGCAACACCTTCGAGTGGGACGCCGAGTCCACCTACGTCCGTAAGCCCCCTTACTTCGAGGGCATGACGATGGAGACCACCCCGGTCTCCGACATCACGGGCGCCCGCGTCCTCGCCAAGCTGGGCGACTCGGTCACCACCGACCACATCTCCCCGGCCGGTGCGATCAAGGCCGACACCCCGGCCGGCAAGTACCTCACGGAGCACGGCATCGAGCGCCGTGACTTCAACTCCTACGGCTCGCGCCGTGGCAACCACGAGGTCATGATCCGCGGCACGTTCGCCAACATCCGCCTGCGCAACCAGATCGCGCCGGGCACCGAGGGCGGCTTCACCCGCGACTTCACCCAGGCCGACGCGCCGGTGGCGTTCATCTACGACGCCTCGCAGAACTACCAGGCCGCCGGCACCCCGCTCGTCATCCTGGCGGGCAAGGAGTACGGCTCCGGCTCGTCCCGCGACTGGGCGGCCAAGGGCACCGCGCTCCTGGGCGTCAAGGCCGTCATCGCCGAGTCCTACGAGCGCATCCACCGCTCGAACCTCATCGGCATGGGCGTCCTTCCGCTCCAGTTCCCGGAGGGCCACACCGCCGAGACCCTCGGTCTCACCGGCGAGGAGACCTTCTCCTTCACCGGCGTGACCGAGCTGAACGACGGCACCACCCCGCGCACGGTCAAGGTCACCACCGACACCGGTGTGGAGTTCGACGGCGTCGTCCGCATCGACACCCCCGGTGAGGCGGACTACTACCGCAACGGCGGCATCCTGCAGTACGTGCTCCGCAGCCTGATCCGCAAGTAGGCATCAGCGGCAGTACGGCGAGAGGGCCGCACCCCCGGCGACGGGGGTGCGGCCCTCTCTCATGATGTGGTGGAGACTACCGGGCTCAGTAGAGCAGTCGGTAGGTGCTCCAGCCGCTACCGATCTTCACGCGCGCCTTGTACGGCGAGGCCGCGTTGCCGGTGCCGGAGTAGCGCCAGAGGATGCCGTCCTTGTCACGGGCGAGCAGGTCTGCCCTGCCGTCGTAGTCGAGGTCACCCGACGAGATGAGCAGGTTGTACGCGTTCCAGCCACTGCCGACCTTGGTGCGGGCGGCGAACGGGGCCTTGTAGTTGCCCGTCCCCTTGTAGAGCCACAGGACGCCGGACTTGTCCTGGGCGACGAGGTCGTGCTTTCCGTCGCCGGTCAGGTCGCCGTTGCCCGCGATCTGGTTGTACGAGTTCCAGCCGCTGCCGACCTTGTAGCGGGTCGTCAGCTTGCCGGTGCCCGTACCCAGGTAGAGGTAGAGCACGCCCGAGCTGTCACGGGCCAGCAGGTCGCCGGCTCCGGCGCCGCCGAAGTTGCCCGCGGAGAGCATCTTGTTGTAGATGTTCCAGCCGCCGCCGAGCCGGAATCCCGCGGAGTCCCAGGGCATGTAGTACAGCGAGCCGGAGTAGTCCCGCGCCCACAGGCCGTCGGTCTTGGCGTCAGTGCCGTTGTTGACCTGGCCGAGCTCCTTGATGTCCGACCAGTTGTCGTCGCTGTTCGACTCGCGCGCCAGGAAGGCGCCCTTGCCGTTCTGCGTGTAGCCGTACGAGTTGCCGGCCTTGTCGATTCCGTACAGAGCGGACGACACGGTGGCGGCGGCGGCTGCTGCCGCGGCGGGCTGCTGAGCGGAGTTGACCGCGCTCGGAGCCACCGGGCTCGGGGAGTCGGCGGCGACGGCGGAGGTGCCGGTGCCGACGAGGGCGGCGGTGATTGCCGCTGCTGCCACGCGGGCGGCTATGCGTCTGTGCTTACGGCCAGAGGTTTTGGCCACGAAGTACTCCATGGTTCTCGATGAAGAGTGGCCTGCCCGCCCCAAGAGGGAGGGCAGGCCACGGGTTTCATCCGAATCGTGTCATGACTTCGGTCGCGAAACCTTCACTTTTTGGTCAGAAGATAAGACGATACGTGTTCCAGCCACCGGTACCGATCTGCGTGCGGTACCCGTACGGGGCCGCCGCCTTGCCCGTTCCCTTGTAGAGGTACAGTGCGCCCTTGGCGTCCCGGCCTACGAGGTCGGTCGTGCCGTCCAGGTCGATGTCGCCGGGGGCGAAGACGGTGTTGTACGCGTTCCAGCCACTGCCGACCTTGGTGCGGGCGGCGAACGGGGCCTTGTAGTTGCCGGTGCCCTTGTAGAGCCACAGGACGCCGGACTTGTCGGCGGCGACGATGTCGTTCTTGCCGTCGCCGGTCAGGTCGCCGTTGCCCGCGAGCTGCGTGTACGCGTTCCAGCCACCGCCGACCTTGTACCGCTGGGTGACGGTGCCGTCGCCGTATCCCAGGTACAGGTACAGGTTCCCGGCGGAGTCGCGGCCGAGGAGGTCACCGGCCTCGCCGCCGCCGAGGTTGCCCGCGGAGACGAGCTTGTTGTAGATGCCCCAGCCGTGGCCGACGTTCTTGAGGTCGGAGTTGTCGTTGGCGGCGTAGTTGAGCACGCCCGCCGCGTTGGTCTGCCAGCGGCCGTCGGGGAGGCTGTCCGCGTTGCTGTCCACGAGGCCGAGGAACTTGGTGTCCTTCCAGCCCGTGTCGAACGGGACGCGTGCCTGCAGGCTGCCCTCGCCGTTCGGTGCGTAGTAGTACGAGGCGCCCGTGCTGTCCACGCCCGTGATGCCGTACATGGGCGCGTCGCCCGTGTCCGCCGCGAACGCGGAGGTGCCGGTGCCGACGAGGGCCGCGGTTATCACGGCGGCGGCGACGCGGGTGGCTGCCCGCCCGGGCAGACGGCCGAAGATCTTGGCCACGTGTGTTCTCCATGGATGGTGGGTCGAGGCGTGACGCGCCGCGGGATACGGGGACACGCCACGGAATTGAGGGTGATCCTTTCACGAGTCCCTCACGGCTCCAAGGGTTTGACGGAAAGGCGCCAAAGCGACATCTCCGCCCGGCCGGGAGGGCGTTGCGCCCGGGCCCAGGTCAGGGACGGGCTGCGGAACCGGCTGCCGCGGGTTCGGCGGAGGCCTCTGTGGTCAGCCGGTGAATACCGTGCAGCTGCGTCATCACATCCCGCAGCGACCGGCAGTCCCGCGGACCCGGGCCCGGTGCCGGCCGGGCGGTGCGGTGGCCGTCCTCCAGGGCGTCCGCCAGCAACGACAGCGCCGTCGTCACGCGCTCCGCCTCGCCGGACGAGGGCCGCGGCACCCCGTTCTCGACCCGCAGCGCGCAAGCGGTCGCCGCGTCGACGACGAGCTCGGCGGCCACCGTCACCGCCGACCAGTCGTGGCGCCGCCCGCCGAACGGGCCCGGCAGCTCGGCCGCGACGGTCTCCGCGGCGGCCCGTGCCTCGGCCAGCGCCCGGTACGCGGCGCCGCGCAGCGCCAGCCCCAGCGCGTCGTCCCGCTGCCGGTTCGCGGCGTCGCCCGGCAGCCGTGCGTACCTCGCGTCGCCCGGCAGTCGTACGTCCCCGGCCGGGTCCGGAGTGTCCAGGACATGGCGCAGATACCGCTCCGTGCAGCGCAGCGTGACGGCGAACCGGTGGCCGACGCGCACCCGGGGGTCGGCCACCAGCGGCAGATGGCCGACGAGCAGCACGATGACGCAGGCCAGGAAGGTCTCCAGCAGCCGGGACGCGGCCGCCTCGGTGTCGCCCGCGGTGTGCACGAACGACAGCACGAGCACGGTGATCACCGCGGTCTGGAACGCGAAGTGGCGGGTGGACAGGGGAACCAGGGCCCCGGCCACGACGACCGCCGCCACGACCACCTGCGCACCGAGGCCGCCGAGCGCGGCCATGAGGGCGACGAAGGCGAGGACTCCGGCGACGGTCCCGGCGAACCGGTTCACCACCCGGGAGAACAGCGGGCCCATGTCGGGCTTCACCAGGAACGCGGCGGTGGCGGGCAGCCAGTACCAGTGGTCCTCGTGCAGCAGCAGCGCGACAGCCGCCGTGACCGAGACGCAGAGCGCCACCCGCAGGCCGTACTCACGCCCGGCGGAGGTGAACAGACCCGGGCGGAGACCGGAGCGGGGGCCCGTCGTACGGGAGGAGGGCCCGGGAGCCTGCGGGGCGTGTGCGCCGGCCGTCGTCCGGTCGAAGACCACCGCGGCCTCCAGCACCGCCCGGTCGAAGGCGAGCCGTTCGACGGTGTCCGGGGGCGGGCCCGGCAGCGTACCCGCCGGTCCGCCGGAGCGGACCGCCGCGGCCAGCCGCCGCGGACCCGCGGCCACGGCGTCCGGGACGGGACGGCCCTCCCACAGCAGCGCGATGCTCGCCTCGCAGAGCGCGACCCCCGAGCCGTGCCGTTCGACGAGGGCGTGCCCGGCCCCGCCGGACCAGCGGGGCCACGGAAGCAGCCGCATCAGCCGCAACGCATCGTCGGCCTGCTGCTGCGCGGCGACCAGGGCGCGCCGGGCGGCCGGCGCACCCGGTCCGCCGAGCGCGCCCAGCGCGTCCGCGAGTGTGTCGAACACGGCGGCGACGGCCTCGCGCTCGCCGCTCCACCGCGTCGCGCCCGGCGACCGCGGGGCGCGCGGCAGGAGGCGCAGGAGGACGAGCCAGCCCGCGCCGGAGAGGAAGCACAGCGCCTTCAGCCACGCAGGACCGGCCAGCGGCATCCCCATGCCGATCGTCGTGGCGACCAGCATCTGGAGGGCGCCCGCCGACCACACGGCGCCCCGGGCACTCAGCGCCCCGGACACCCAGCCCACCAGGAAGAGCACGGGGACCGCCGCCCACCGCCCCGCCGTGTCCGCGACCAGTGCGCCGACGAGCAGCCCCAGCGCACCGGCCGCGGCCGGCAGCCCTATGTGGACGAGCCCCTTGCGGCGGGTGCCCGGGCGGTCGTTGACCCCGGCGAGCATCGCCCCGAGCGCGGCGAGGACACCCGGCCCCGGCTGCCCGAGGGCGATACCCGCTCCGAGAAGGGGGCCCGCGCCGAGCGCGCCGCGCACCATCGCCGTGCGGGGCACGGGGGCCCGGCGCAGGCGCAGGACATGGGTGAGCCAGGCGGGCGCATCGCGCCGCGGCCTCGTGGGGTCGGATCGGACGGCCGGAACGTGCACCGCGTACCTCCTCGTTCACCGGCCGGACCACGGGTCCGGGGGGCGGGTGGAGCGGGCAACGGCGGCCGCGTACACCGAACGTAACAGGGGGATTTGTCGGGCGGGCTGCGGTGATGTTTCGGGCGTGTGATCCTTCGGTCTGCCGGTCGAATCGGACGGAAGCCATGGGTGCGCGCGAGGCCCGTGATCCTCGGTCCGGCCGGCCGCGGCGGACGGAAACCGCAGGTCGTCCGCGGGTGCGCGCGTCGCGCGGGATGCCGAGGGCCTACGCTCGATGGTCTGATGACGACGATCCAGCCTCCCTCACCCGGCGCCAAGGCCGGAGCCGAGTCCGTGCGCCGCAACAACCTCGGCCTGGTCCTGCGTGCCGTCCTGGAGGAGGGCGAGGTGACCCGCGCCCGGGTGGCGGCCCGCGTCGGGCTGACCCGGGCGGCGGTCTCTTCGCTCGTCGAGGAGTTGCTGTCCCTCGGCCATCTGACCGAGTCCGGCAAGACGTTCAGCGGAAGCGCCGGGCGCCCCGGCACCGTCCTGAAGGTGTCGGAGACCGGCCCGGCCGGGCTCGGCGTCGAGATCAACATCGACTACGTCTCGGTGTGCGCGGTCGGGCTCACCGGCACCGACCGGGTCCGCGTCACCGAGCACATCGACAACCGGAACACCCCGCCTGCCGAGGTCCTCGCCCACGCCGCCCGGCTCACCAACCGGGTCATCACCTCGACCGGCGAGCAGGGGCTGCGGGCCGTCGGTGTCGAACTGGCCCTGCCCGGCCTCGTCTCCGGCGGCATGGTCCGCCAGGCACCCAACCTGGGCTGGTACCGCGTCGCGGCCGAAGGCATCTTCGGCCAGGCACTCAGCACACTGAGGCCGGCGGGCCGGGCGCTGGCGGTCAGTTCCGACAACGAGGCCAATCTGGCGGCGCTGGCAGAGCTGTGGTTCGGCGGCCTCGGCGACGCCCGCGGCTTCCTCTACCTCACGGGCGAGATCGGCGTCGGCGGTGCGCTGGTGCTGCGGGGCGAACTGCTGCGGGGTGCCCACGGTTTCGCGGGGGAGGTCGGGCATGTGGTCGTCGACCCGGACGGGCCGCTGTGCGGGTGCGGCGCCCGGGGCTGTCTTGAGCAGTACGCCGGTCAGGCGGCCCTGCTCCGGGCCGCCGGCATCGACCCGGCCGCGGGGGTGCGGGGACTCGGTGAGCTGGAGAAGCGGGCGAGGTCGGACGACCCGGACACGCTGGAGGTGATGCGGGCGGCCGGGGACCGCATGGGCGTGGTGCTGGCCGGTGCGGTCAACCTCTTCGACCTGGACACCGTCGTGCTCGGCGGCATCTACCGCGACCTGATGCCGTGGCTCGCCGGGGCGGCCCAGGCACAGCTGGCGGACCGGGTGGTGTCGGGCCGGTGGCGGGACGACGGCACCGGGCTGCGGGCCTCCTCGCTCTCCGGCGACGCGGCCCGGGGCGCGGCGGCGCGGGTGGTGCGCGGGGTCCTGGCGGACCCGGCGGCGTACGCGGCGCGCTGAGGGGTCCGCGCAAGGAACCGCCCCCGTCCGCAGCAGGGCGAACGGGGGCAGAACAGGACCCGACCGGACGAGACCGGACCGGGCCGGAACTACTTCCGGTGTGCCGCGATCAGCTCCTGATACCAGCGGTAGCTGTCCTTCGGCGTGCGCTCCAGGGTGTCGTAGTCGACCCGGATGATCCCGAACCGCTTCGCGTAACCCAGCGCCCACTCGAAGTTGTCCAGCAGCGACCAGACGTAGTAGCCGCGCACGTCGACGCCCGCGTCCATCGCCGCACGCAGCGCCGTGAGGTGCGTCCGCAGGTACGCGACGCGGTCCGCGTCGTGCACCGAGCCGTCGGCGTCCACGGTGTCGAACTCCGCCGAGCCGTTCTCCGTGATGTGCACCGGCGGCAGCGCGTCCCCGTACGTCTGCTTCAGCGCGGTCAGCAGGTCGGTGAAGGACTCGGGCACGACCGGCCAGTTCATCGCCGTCTTGCGGACGCCCCGGTACTCGCCCTCGCTGTACCGGTTGTCGGTGGCGACCCGCAGGGCCGGGTCGGCCTCGCGGTGCGGGGCGGCGGCGACCACGATGGGGCGGTAGTAGTTGATGCCCAGGAAGTCCATCGGCTGGGAGATCAGTTCCAGGTCGCCCTCGCGCCGGAAGTCCTGCGCGGTGATGAGCTCGCCCCAGGTCTCCTCCTCGGTGACCGGGTAGCGGCCCGCCAGGATCGGCTCGGTCCACACGAGGTTGTGCTGGGTGTCCGCGCGGACGACCGCGGCCAGGTCGGCGTCCGACTCGGTGGCCGGGACGTTGCGGTCCAGGTTGAGCGTGATGCCCGCCTCGCGGACACCCGCCGCGCGCAGCGCGGTCATCGCGTGACCGTGGCCGACGAGCAGGTGGTGCGCGGCGGCCAGGGCCCCGCGGCCCTCCTTCGCGCCGGGCGCGTGCCGGCCCACCGAGTAGCCGAGGAACGCGCTGCACCACGGCTCGTTCAGCGTGATCCAGCGCGGCACCCGGTCGCCCAGGTGCTCCGCCATGATCGCCGTGTACTCACCGAAGCGCTCCGCCGTCTCGCGTACCCGCCAGCCGCCCTTGTCCTCCAGGGCCTGCGGCAGGTCCCAGTGGTAGAGGGTGGCGGCCGGCTCGATGCCCGCTTCGAGGAGCTCGTCGACCAGCCGGGAGTAGAAGTCCAGGCCCTTGGCGTTGACCGCCCCGGAGCCCGCGGGCTGGATGCGCGACCAGGCTATCGAGAAGCGGTACGAGTCCACGCCGAGGTCACGCAGCAGCGCCACGTCCTCGGGGTAGCGGTGGTAGTGGTCGCACGCCACGTCCCCCGTGTCACCGCCGTCGGTCTTCCCCGGCGTGTGGCTGTAGGTGTCCCAGATGGACGGCCCGCGGCCGTCTTCATCCGCGGCGCCCTCGATCTGGTACGAGGCCGTGGCCGCGCCGAAGACGAAACCGGGCGGGAAGACCGGGAAGTCACTCATGGAAACCCTTACTTGACCGAGCCGCCGGTGATTCCGGCGGCGATGTATTTCTGGGACAGGACGAGCAGGACCGCGGCGGGCACGGCCGAGAGGACCGAGGCCGCCATGACCGAACCCCAGTCACCGACGTGGGCGCCGATGTACTGGTAGATGCCCAGTGTGATCGGCTTGACGTCGTCCGTGGTGTTCAGCGTCAGCGCGAACATGAAGTCGCTCCACGCGTACAGGAACGAGAACAGCCCGGCGGTGATCAGCGAGTTGCGGCTCATCGGCAGGACGACCTGGATGAACGTACGGATGCGGCCGGCGCCGTCGACCTCGGCGGCCTCGATGACCTCGCGCGGGATGGACACCATGAACGAGCGCATCAGCACGATCGCGAAGGGGATGCCCAGCGAGGCGTCCGCCAGCATCAGGCCGAAGTAGGAGTTGACCAGTCCGAGGTCCACGTACGCGCTGTACAGGGCGTTCGCGATGACGATGCCCGGCACCATCTGGGTGATGAGCGTGCCGAAGACGATCGTCTTGCCGCCGCGCAGGTTGAACTGCGCCAGGCCGTACGCCGCCGGGGCGGAGATCGCCAGGCAGATCGCCACGGCGCCGAGCGCCACGGCCAGCGAGGTCAGCAGGTTGCCGCCCTGCTCGGTCAGGGCGGAGGTGAAGCCGGAGAAGTCCACGCCCGTCGGGACCGGGCCGACGTCGACCAGGCTCGCGTCGGGCTGCAGCGCGGTGTTGATCATCCAGTACAGCGGGAACAGCATCACCGCGAGGATGACGACGCCGAGGACGGTCGCTCCCCAGCGGCGCTTTCGCCGGTGGACGGCGGGAGCCGGGGCGGCGGGGATCTGGGTGGTGGTCGCCATGCCGGTCACTTCCCCTCGTTGCGGTTGGCCCGCAGGTAGAACACCGCGAAGACGGCGGAGATCAGGATCAGGATGTTGCCGACCACGGCACCGGCCCCGAAGTCCATCTGGACGAAGGAGTTCTGGTACGTGAGCGTGCCGAGCGTCTGGGTGGAGTCGGCGGGCCCGCCGTCGGTGAGGGCGAGGACCAGGTCGAGGATCTTCACCGTCGACATGAAGCCGAGCACCAGCACCACGGTGATGACGGGCTTGAGCATGGGCAGCGTGACCGAGCGGAACGTACGCCAGGCGGACGCGCCGTCGAGCGAGGCGGCCTCGTTCAGCTCCTTGGGGACCTCCTGGAGGCCGCCGTAGAGGATCACCATGTTGAACGGGATGCCGATCCAGATGTTCACCAGGATCACCGAGATCAGCGCCATGCTGGTGCTCGTCAGCCACGGCGTGTCACCGGGAAGGCCGATGGTGCCCAGGAAGGAGTTGAGGACACCGGTGTCCTGGTCGAAGATGCGCCGCCACACGATGCCGGAGACGACCATCGGGACCAGCCACGGCAGCAGGATCAGCGAGCGCAGGATCCCGTTCAGCGGGAAGCGGCGGGTGAAGAAGACGGCGAGGCCCAGGCCGATGCAGAACTGGCCGACGAGTGATCCGACCGTGAAGAGGATCGTCTGCCACAGGGCCTTGCCGAACAGCCCGTCGTTGAAGACGTTGCTCCAGTTGTCGAAGCCGTTGAACGGCGCCTCACCGGTGAAGAACGTGGACGGCGAGTAGTCCTGGAAGCTCATCACGATGTTGCGGACGAGCGGGTAGCCGAAGAACAGCGCCATGAAGATCACGGCGGGGGCGATGAACCCCCACTGGGCGAGCGTCCGGCGCCGCTTGGCGCTCCGCGGGTTCACCGGCTTCTTGACCGCACCGGCCGCGGGGGCCTTCGGGTCGGCCGGCAGCGCGGCGGCCGAGGCTGTGGTGGATGACATGGTTCGTATACCTCAGTTCCCGCTCGTGACCTGCTGCTGGGCACGCTTCAGAGCGGCCTCGCTGGACTCACCGGTGAGCGCGGACTGGAAGGCGCTCTGCAGGGCCAGCGACACGGACGACCACTGCGCGCCGAGCTTGGCGGTACGCGAACGGGCCGTGGCGACCTGGTCGGCGAGGGCGGCCAGCTCCGGTGCCTTCGTACGCCACACGGCCGCGGCCTTCTCGTTGGCCGGGACCATCCAGCTGTTGATCGCGTAGGTGATCTGCTCCTGCTCGCCCGACATGCAGCCGATGATGCGGGCGGACATCTTCTCCCGCGCCTCGTCACCGGTGTTGGGGACGGTCAGGATTCCCCCGCCCAGCGGGCCCACCGAGTCGTCACCCGCCTTCGGAACGGGGATCTGGGCCATGCCCCAGTTCAGCCCCTTCTTGGCGTTGAGGCTCTCGACCTGCCACGGGCCGTTGATCATCATGGCCGCGTTGCCGGCCATGAACTGGTCGTTCACGTCGGCCTGGGTCCAGTTGACCGTCGACTTGGACAGCGAGCCGTCCTTGAGGAGGGCCTTCCAGTAGTCCAGCGCGCCTGCCACCTGCGGGCTGTCGAGCTTCGTCTCGTCGCCGCCGTTGGACCACATGAACGGGGCGAACTGGAAGACGCCGTCCTCCGCACCGCCCGCGCTGAGCGCGAGACCGTACCGCTTGCCCTGCGTGAGCGTCTTCGCGGTCGCCTGCATCTCGGCCCAGGTGGTGGGCACCTCCAGGCCGGCCTTGGCGAGGGTGTCCTTGTTGTAGAACAGCGCCAGGGTGTTCACGGTGCGCGCCGCCCCGTAGTACTTCCCGTCGTACGAGCCGAAGTTGACGATGCCCTCGGGGATGTCCTTCGTCGTCAGACCGAGGTCCTTCAGCGGGATCAGCCCGCCGGCCTCGGCGAACGTCGGCATCTCCGAGGCGTCCAGCTGGAGCACGTCAGGCAGCGACTTCGAGGACGCCATCCGCAGGGCCTTCGTCATCACCTGCGAGGCGGGGACGCTCTGCTGCTCGATCCTCACCCCGAGCGTCTTGCTGCACCGGGCCAGCGTCTGGGCGTCCCAGCGGTGGTAGGACTCGTCGGTCGACGAGTTCATGACGGTGTACACGTCCGCGTCCCGCTGCTGCCCGCAGCCGGACAGGACGACGCCGCCGACCAGCGCGGAGACGACGGTGAGCGGGACGATGACCCGCCGGTGAGGACGGCGGCGCGGCTGGCGCATGCCGTCCGGAGAAGGTGCTGTCACGATGGTGCCCTTGCGTGAGAGGGGTGCCGGGCCCGGGGGGACCACTGTGTCCCGACGAGGTGGATCCGTCCGCCCGGGCGCGGGTCCGGCAGGCCCACGCCCGGGGAGCAGGGGGTGTCCGACGGCGAAGGTCCGCGCCGGACACCCCCGGTGGGGTCAGCTGACGCCGAGCAGGTGCTCCATGGCGAGCTGGTCGAGCGCCTCGAAGGCCATCGAGCGCTCGGCGGCGCCGTCCACGTCGAAGTCCTCGTACGCGGAACGGTCCGCGAGCAGGGCCTTGACGCCGTCGGCGGCGGTGGGCTGCGCCAGCTCGTCCAGACGGGAGGCGGCCAGCGCCTCCTGGACCGCCGGGTCGGCGCGGAACGCCAGCGCGCGCTCCTTGAGGATCAGGTAGTTGCGCATGCAGTTCTTCGCGGACTCCCACACCCCGTCGATGCCGTCGGTGCGCACCGGCTTGAAGTCGAAGTGCAGCGGGCCCGCGTAGTCCGAGCTCTCCAGCAGGTCGACGAGCCAGAAGGCCTGGCGCAGGTCGCCGGCGCCGAAGCGGAGGTCCTGGTCGTACTTGATGCCGGACTGGCCGTTGAGGTCGATGTGGAAGAGCTTGCCCGCCCACAGGGCCTGCGCGATGCCGTGCGCGAAGTTCAGCCCGGCCATCTGCTCGTGGCCGACCTCGGGGTTCACGCCGTACATCTCCGGGCGCTCCAGGCGCTCGATGAACGCCAGGGCGTGGCCGACCGTCGGGAGCAGGATGTCGCCGCGCGGCTCGTTCGGCTTGGGCTCGATCGCGAACTTCAGGTCGTAGCCCTGGTCCACGACGTACTCGCCGAGCAGGTCGAACGCTTCCTTCATCCGGTCCAGCGCGACGCGCACGTCCTTGGCCCCGCCGGACTCGGCGCCCTCGCGGCCGCCCCAGGCGACATACGTCTCGGCGCCCAGTTCGACGGCGAGGTCGATGTTGCGGACGACCTTGCGCAGCGCGAAGCGGCGGACGTCGCGGTCGTTGGCGGTGAAGCCGCCGTCCTTGAAGACGGGGTGCGTGAAGAGGTTCGTGGTGGCCATGGGGACCTTGAGACCGGTGCGGTCCAGGGCGCCCTTGAAGCGGGACACGATCGCGGCGCGCTCGGAGTCCGAGGACCCGAAGGGGATCAGGTCGTCGTCGTGGAACGTCACACCGTGCGCGCCGAGTTCCGCGAGCCGCTCGACGGACTCGACCGGGTCCAGAGCGGGGCGGGTGGCGTCACCGAAGGGGTCGTTGCCTCGCCAGCCGACGGTCCAGAGCCCGAAGGTGAACCGGTCGGCGGGGGTGGGGGTGAAGCGATTCGACATTCTGCTGCCTCTTCGACATGGCCCGGGCGGCTGCTCTGCCGTCCGACCGATTTGTTTGCTGGCAGTACTAATACGGCATCTTGGCGTTTGTTTCTAGACCACTTCTGTGACACATGCGTCACATAGGGACAACATGGCAGTCTGTCGTGGGGTCTTGCGGCCCAGGCGGGGCGGGGTGTCGGCGGCTTCCGCGTGCGTCGAAGCGCTTCGAAGAATTATTTGTTTTGTGTACGATCAAAATCGGGACCCACAGGAACGAGGTACGACATGCCGTCGCGACCAGCCAGAAACCCGGCCACCGCACCGGTATCGGCCGTCATCGGTGTGGACAGCTCCACCCAGTCCACCAAGGCAGCCGTGGTCGACACCGCCACCGGCCGGCTGCTCGCCGTGGGCCGCGCCCCGCACACCGTGACCGGACAGGGCGGCGCCCGCGAGAGCGACCCCGAGCAGTGGTGGCAGGCCCTGCGCACGGCCGTCGACGTGGCAGTGGCTGCGCGAGAACGAACCGGCCACGGCCGCCGCGACCGCCGCAGTCCGCCTCCCGCACGACTTCCTCACCGAACGGCTGACCGGCGCCGCCGTCACCGACCCCGGCGACGCGTCCGGCACCTGCTGGTACGACCCCGCCACCCAGGGTTACGACCCCGAGCTGCTCGCCCTCACCGGCATCCGAGCGGACATGCTGTCCACGGTCGCCGCCACCGGGGCCACCCGCGCCGGACACCTCACCGCCGATGCCGCCCGCGCCCTCGGCCTGCCCGCCGGTATCCCCGTCGCCGCGGGCACCGGCGACAACATGGCCGCCGCGGTGGGCCTGGGCCTGGGGGCCGAGGGCCTCCTCGACCACCCCGTGGTCAGCCTCGGCACCTCGGGCACGGTCTTCGCCGCCACCCGCAACCGCCCGCACTCCGCGCTCCTCGCCGGATTCGCCGCCACCGACGGCACCCGCCTCCCGCTGGGCTGCACCCTGAACTGCACCCTCGCCGTGGACAAGGTCGCCGAGCTGCTCGGCCTGGACCGCGAGGACGCCGTACCCGGCGGCGAGGCCGTGCTGCTGCCCTTCCTGGACGGCGAGCGCACCCCGGACCTCCCCGCCGCCTCCGGGCTCCTGCACGGCCTGCGGCACGACACGACCCGGCAGCAGATCCTCGGCGCCGCCTACGAGGGCGCGGTCGTGGCCGTCCTGCGCGCCCTGGAGGAACTGCCGCTCGACGCGCCCGACGCGCCGCTGCGCCTGATCGGCGGGGGAGCGAAGGGCACGATGTGGGTGGAGACCGTGCGCCGCCTGTCCGGGCGTGCTGTGATCCTTCCGGACTCCGGCGAGCTCGTCGCCCTGGGCGCGGCCGCCCTCGCCGCGGGCGCCGCCACCGGCCGCGACCCGGTGGCCCTGGCGACGGAGTGGGGCACCGGTGAGGGCCGGAAGCTGCCCGCCGTGCCCCGGGACACGGCCACCTGGGACCGGGTGACCTCGGTCCTTGACCGGGCCGCACCGGCACTCCTGACGACGCACCCCTGAACGACGCCCCCTGACGACGTACCCCGCACGCCCCCCGTACCACCGCTTAAGGAAGACCCCCCATGAAGTTCACCGACGGCTTCTGGCAGATGCGAGACGGTGTGAACGCCTCGTACGCCACCGAAATCCGCGACCTGCGTCTCGATGCCGACCGCCTCACCGCCCACGCCGCCGTCAAGCGCGTGACGCGGCGCGGGGACACCCTCAACGCCCCCCTGATCACGGTGGAGGCGTACGCCGCCGCCGAGGGCGTCATCGGCGTCCGCGTCACCCACCTCTCGGGGAAGCGCCGCCCCGGCCCGGACTTCGTCCTCCCCGGCGCGACCGGGGACACCACGGCCACCACCCGCGAAGACGGCCCCGCCGCCGAACTCACCAGCGGCCCGCTCACGCTCCGCCTGCCCACCGAGGGCGGCTTCGGCCTGGAGTTCCTGGACGCGGACGGCCGCGTGCTGACCTCCGCCGGGCGCAAGGGCACCGCCTTCGCCACCGTCCAGGACGGCGGCCACCACATGTTCGCCCAGCTCGCCATCGGCGTCGGCGAGACGATCCACGGCCTCGGCGAGCGGTTCACCCCGTACGTCAAGAACGGCCAGGTCGTCGACATGTGGCAGGCGGACGGCGGCACCAGCAGCGAACAGGCGTACAAGAACGTCCCGTTCTACCTCTCCTCGCGCGGCTACGGCGTCTTCGTCAACCACCCCGGCAAGGTCTCCTTCGAGGTTGGCTCCGAAGCCGTGGGCCAGGTGCAGTTCAGCGTCGAGGACCAGACGATGGAGTACTTCGTCGTCGCCGGACCCACGCCCAAGGACGTCCTCACCCGCTACACCGCGCTCACCGGCCGTCCGGCCCTGCCGCCGGCCTGGTCGTTCGGTCTCTGGCTGACCACCTCGTTCACCACCAACTACGACGAGGCGACCGTCACCTCGTTCGTGGACGGCATGTCCGAGCGCGGCATCCCGCTCTCCGTCTTCCACTTCGACTGCTTCTGGATGCGCGAGTACCAG
Organism: Streptomyces poriferorum; assembly: GCF_019399235.1. Lineage (GTDB taxonomy): Bacteria > Actinomycetota > Actinomycetes > Streptomycetales > Streptomycetaceae > Streptomyces > Streptomyces poriferorum. The sequence continues at coordinate 28,884 of NZ_JAELVH010000002.1, forward strand.
TGGTGCGACTTCGAATGGGACCCGCAGACCTTCCCCGACCCGGAGGGCATGCTCGCCCGGCTCAAGGACAAGGGCCTGAAGATCTGCGTCTGGATCAACCCGTACATCGCGCAGAAGAGCGCCCTGTACGCGGAGGGCGCGGAGAAGGGCTACTTCGTCCTCACGCCCGAGGGCGACATCTGGCAGTGGGACAAGTGGCAGGCCGGCATGGCGCTGGTCGACTTCACCAACCCCGAGGCCACCGCGTGGTTCCAGGCCAAGCTGAAGACCCTCCTCGACCAGGGCGTCGACGGCTTCAAGACGGACTTCGGCGAGCGCATCCCCACCGACGTCGTCTGGCACGACGGCTCCGACCCGGAGCGGATGCACAACTACTACACGCACCTGTACAACAAGGCCGTCTTCGAGCTCCTGGAGAAGGAACGCGGAGCGGGCGAGGCCGTCCTCTTCGCGCGCTCCGCCACCGCCGGCGGCCAGCAGTTCCCGGTCCACTGGGGCGGCGACTGCTGGTCCTCGTTCGAGGCGATGGCCGAGTCCCTGCGAGGCGGCCTCTCCCTGTCCCTGTCCGGCTTCGGCTTCTGGAGCCACGACATCGGCGGTTTCGAGGGCACGCCCGACCCGGGGGTCTTCAAGCGCTGGCTCGCCTTCGGCCTGCTCTCCTCGCACAGCCGCCTGCACGGCTCCTCCTCGTACCGCGTGCCGTGGGAGTTCGGCGACGAGGCCGTCGCGGTCGCCAAGCAGTTCACCGAACTCAAGCACCGCCTCATGCCGTACCTGTACGGAGCCGCCGTCGAGGCCCACCGCACCGGCGTCCCCACCATGCGCCCGATGCTGCTGGAGTTCCCCGACGACCCGGCCACCCGCACGGTGGACCGCCAGTACCTGCTGGGCGCCGACCTCCTCGTGGCGCCGGTCTTCAGCGAGGACGGCCAGGTCGAGTACTACGTCCCCGAGGGCACCTGGACCCACTTCCTGACCGGCGAGACCGTCACCGGCCCCGCCTGGCACCACGGCACCCACGGCTTCGACAGCCTCCCGCTGCTGGTCCGCCCCGGCGCGGTCCTGCCGCTGGGCGCGGACGCCTCCCGACCCGACGGGGACTGGACGCAGAACCTGGAGCTGCGCGTGTACGCCCCCGAGGGCCTCGGCGACTTCACCCGCACGGTGACGGTCCCCGACCTCACGGGTGCCCCGGCCGCCACGTACGAACTGGTCCGAGAAGGCGGCACGCTCCGCGTCACGGCCGACACGGACCGGCCGTACGAGGTCGTGGTCGTCGGCGACGCGGCACTCGAGGTCGTCAAGGGCTGAGAAAGAGACCGCCCCCTCCGTTCGCGGCGCCGGGCGCGCCCGGGCGGAGGGGCCGGCCGCGGGACGCGTGGAGGCGTACCGCAGAGTCCTGCTGCTCCGACCGGGCGGTGCCGTTCACGCGGTGCCGTCCTCGGTGCCGAGTGCGGAGAGCCGGGCGAACTGGTCTTCGGACAGCTGCAGCTGCAGAGCGGCCAGGTTCTCTTCGAGGTGCTGCGGGGAGGAGGTGCCGGGGATCGGTACCAGGGTCGGCGAGCGGTGCAGAAGCCAGGCCAGGGCCGTCTGGGCGGGCGTTGCGCCAAGTTCGCCCGCCACAGCGGCCACCGGGCTCTGCGGTCCTGCGTGGCCGCCCATGGCGACAGGGAAGAACGGCAGGAAGACGATGCCGAGTTCGGCGGTGAGGTCGACCACCGCCTCGTTCTGCCGGGCGGTCAGGTTGTAGAGGTTGTTCACCGCGGCGATCGGAGTGATGGCCACGGCCTCGCGCAACTGCCCGGCGGAGACCTCGGAGAGCCCGATGTGCCGGACCTTCCCCTCGTCCTGCAACTGCCTCAGCGCGCCCAACTGGTCGGCCAGCGGGTACGCCGGGTCGATCCGGTGCAGCTGGAGCAGATCGATGCGCTCCACCCGCAGTCGGCGCAGGCTCAGTTCGGCCTGCTGACGCAGGTACGCGGGGTGCCCCAGGGGCACCCACTCGGCGGGTCCCGGCCGCACCACACCGGCCTTGGTGGCCACGGCCACCCCGTCGTACGGGTGCAGGGCCTCGGCGATCAGCTCCTCGCCCGCGCCCAGGGCGTAGGCGTCGGCGGTGTCGATCAGGTCGACGCCCTGCTCAACTGCCCGGCGAAGTTGCGCAATTGCTGCGGCCCGGTCGGTGGGGGCCCGCCAGATGGCGGCGGCTGCGGGGTCGGAGCCGGGGGCTGCGGGTCCGTCGGCCAGACGCATGGCGCCGTAGCCGATCCGGCGGACGGTCAGGTCGCCGCCCAGGTCGAAGGTGGCCTTGATGAGGGTGGGGCTCTCGTTCGTCATGGCTGCGACGCTACGATCTGACACCGATGTGAGATACAAGCATATGTGAGGGGGGTCACATGAAGATCGGAGATCTCGCCCGGGAGACCGGGGTCAGCCCGCGGCTGCTGCGCTACTACGAGGAGCAGGGACTGCTCGCTTCGGAGCGCCCTTCCGGGGGCCACCGCAGATACGGTCCGGACGCACCGGAGACCGTGCGACGGATCCGCCACCTGCTGGCGGCCGGCCTGCCGACGGCGGTGATCCGCGAGGTGCTGCCCTGCGTGGAGGGCACGGGGCCGGACGACGCACCTGCATTGGCCGCCTGCACCTGGGACTACTTGCGCGGGCAGCTGGCCGGCGTGAATGAGCGGATCACCGACCTGGAGCGCAGCCGCGCCTCGCTGGTCGCCCTGCTGGACCTCAGCGAGCGCACGGCGGTCTGAGACGCGGCCGGATCCTGTCCCGCTCTCATCGCCGACGGCCACAGCCCTCGGCCGGTGTTCCGGAAAGGCGTTGACGGGTGGATCCCCGCTGAGGTCGTATGTCCGGTGGCCAGGGAGACCTCTTGATCCGGAAGGTGCCGATGAGCGCGGGCAGCATGCACGCCGACGAGCCCGAGACCGACGACGCCCTGGTCCGCCGGCTGATCACCGCGCAGTTCCCGCACTGGTCCGGCCTCCGCGTCGAGCGCGTCGGTGCCGCCGGTACCGCCAACGCGATGTACCGGCTCGGCGCGGACCTGGTCGTGCGGCTTCCCCGTACAGCGGGCTCGGCCGACGACACCGCCAAGGAGCAACACTGGCTGCCGCGCCTCGCGTCCTCGCTCCCGGTCGCGATCCCCGCACCGCTGGGCGCGGGCGTTCCCGGCGAGGGCTACCCCCACCCCTGGTCCGTCTACGGCTGGCTCGACGGGAGCTGCCCGGCGGTCGGCGACACGGCCGAAGCCGTCCCGCTCGCCCGGGACCTGGCCCGCTTCGTCACCGCGCTCCACCGCGTCGACCCCACCGGCGGGCCCCCGTCCTACCGCAGCGAGCCCCTGGCCGCCCGGGACCGCGCAGTCCGCAAGGCCCTCGCGGACCTGACCACCGAGATCGACACCGCGGCGGCCGCCGAGATCTGGCAGACGGCCCTGCGCGTACCCGCACCGGCCGGTCCTCCCGTCTGGATCCACGCCGACCTGCAACCCGGGAACATGCTGACGGCCGACGGCCGGCTCACCGCCGTCATCGACTTCGGCTGCCTCGGCCTGGGCGACGCCGCCGTCGACCTGATCGCAGCCTGGTACGTGCTGCCCGCCGCGGCGCGCGACACCTTCCGCACCGCGGTCGAGGCGGACGACGCCGCCTGGGCGCGGGGCATCGGCTGGGCGCTGTCGATCGCGCTGATGGAGCTCCAGTACTACCGGGAGACCAACGCGTTCATGGCCGACACCGCACGGCACGTCATCGCGGAGATCCTCGCCGATCAGCGGCAGCGGGCGTAGCGGCATCCGGTCACTTCCGGGCGCGCCCGCCCGCCTCACCAAGGCAAGGAATGCGATCGTGGACCAGCGGGTTCGCACCATCGACAGCACGTGAGCGGTAACAGCACTGAGAGCGGATGGCCTTCACATGGGCGAGTTGATCCTGATCCGGCACGGCGAGACCGAGTGGTCCCGGAACGGACAGCACACGAGCCACACCGACCTGCCCCTGACGCCCCTCGGTGAACGTCAGGCCCGTGCCCTCGCCCCCCTGCTCGCCGACCGCGACATCGCCCTCACCCTGGTCAGCCCGTCGGTACGGGCCCGGCGAACCGCCGAGCTCGCGGGGCTTGCCGCGCCCCGCATCACCCCTGAGCTGCGCGAGTGGGACTACGGCGGCTACGAGGGCATCACCACCCGGGAGATCCACCGCACCCGCCCCGACTGGAACCTCTGGAGCGACGGCGTCACGCCGGGCCCCGAGGCCCACCCGGGCGAAACCCCCGCAGCGGTCGGCGAACGGGCCGACCGGATCCTGGCCGAGGTCAGGGAAGCCGCAGGACGGGCCGGTGACGAGGACATCGCCCTCGTCGCCCACTCCCACTTCCTGCGCGTCCTGACGGCCCGCTACCTGGGCCTGACCCCGGCGGAGGGCACGCTCTTCCAGCTCGCCACGGGCGCTGTGTCCCGGCTCGGCAGGGAGCACGGCCAGCCGGTCATCACGGCGTGGAACGTGACTCTGCCGGAGAGTCTGTTTCCCACGGCCGTTCCGGAGACCCCGGAACACGTCTGAGCGCGACTCAGAGAGAGCCGTCCCCGAGGGCAGCGACGAAGGGCGCCCAGCGCTCCCGCGCGAAGGCGAGCGCCGGCCCCTCGGGGCCGGTCTTGCTGTCGCGTACGGGGACGATGCCGGGGACGTTGTCGGCTACCTCGACGCACTCGCCGCCGTCGCCGTTGCTGTACGACGACGTGCGCCAGACGGCCGTGCTCAGGTCAGGTGTGGTGCTCATGGCGTCGCGAACTCCTTCGCCGCCGAGACGATCCTTTGCAGGGATGCCTCCGGCGACAGCGCGGCAGCCCTGGCCAGATCGTATGCGGAGCGGAACTGCTCCACCAGCAGTGGTTCTTCCACGAGTTGGCCGCTGTAGGCGCCTTCCGTGTACACGACGGTGGGAGCGTCGGTGAACTGCATCAGCGTCATCGACCCGTGCAGAAAGGGATGCGCACCGGCGGAGAACGGAAGCACTTGAGTGACGATGCGTGGGCGGGAGTCCGTCTGTTCGGCCAGGTGCGAGAGTTGCTCGGCCATCACAGCGTTGCCGCCCACCGGCAGAAGCAGGGCCGCTTCGTGAAGGACCACCCAAAGCACGGGCGCGGTAGGTGAGTCGAGAAGACTCGTACGCTCCATGCGCGTGCGGACGTGTCCCTCGATGACATCCGTGGCGGCGAAGGGATGAGCGGCCCGGGTGAGCGCCCGCGCGTACGACTCGGTCTGCAGGAGTCCGAGGACGAGCATGGATGTGTAGCTCCCGATGGACGATGCCTGCAATTGCAGTTCCGCCGCGTCCGCGAAGTACCCCGCCACCTTCGACGTCCGCGCCAGCCGGCACAGCCGCTGCAAATGCTCGCCGCTACCCAGCAACTCGTCGAGGGACCGGGAGAGTTCGAGCTGTGGGCGCCGTTCCCCCGCCTCGAACAGCCCGATGTACGTGCCGGAGCAGAACGCCCGGGAGCCCAGCTCGCCCTGGGACAGTCCGGCCGCCTCGCGCAGGCGGCGTAACTCGGCACCGTAGAAGGCGCGGGGATCGGTGTACGGGTCCAGGTCCTTCGGCTGCGGCATGGCACGGAACGTAGCGGCTGCCCATGGCCGCGTACCCACTGATCGACGCAGATCCACCCGCACGTGAGAACCACGACCGGCCGGCACCCCGCAAGGAGGTACCGGCCGGTCGTTCAACAGGAGCTCGGGAGCTCAGGAGATCAGCTCGACCTCCGCGAGCGTCGACTCACCGCTGAGCACCAGCCGGTAGTGCGCGTACGAACCGCGCGCGTTCACCGTGAAGGCCCTCGTCTGCTTGTCCCAGGCGAACGACTGGCCGGACCGCTTGTCGAGGTCCTTCCACGTCGTGCCGTCCGACGAGCCCTGCAGCACCCAGCCGCTCGGCGCCTTGGCGGCCTCGCCCGACGTCAGCGTGTACTGGACCGCGTCCGTCGCCGACGGGACCGGCAGCTCCACCGTGGAGACGGCGGCCGTCGTGGCCGAGGTGTTGTCGAACAGTGCGCCCTCGCCCTTCAGGACGTCCTTCTTCGGCGTCGGCACCTTGTCGTCCTTGGTGATGGAGACCGGGGCGGCGTCCTTGCCGGTGCCCCAGGCCGACGGCTTCGAGCCCATGTCGAACTCCAGCACGCCGCCCTTGGCCAGCAGGTCGTGCGGCAGCGAGGTGGAGGTCCACTTCTTGCCGTTGACCTTCAGGCCCTGCACGTAGATGTTCTTCGCGCTGTTCTTCGGCGCCTTGACGACCAGGTCGTGGCCGTTCTCCAGGTGCACGGTGGTCTTGGTGAAGAGCGGCGAGCCGATCGCGTACTCGCCACTGGCCATGACCAGCGGGTAGAAGCCGAGGGAGGAGAAGAGGAACCAGGCCGACTGCTCGCCGTTGTCCTCGTCGCCGTGGTACCCCTGGCCGATCTCGCTGCCCGTGTACAGGCGGCTCAGGACCTCGCGGACCTTCTCCTGCGTCTTGTACGGCTGCGAGGCCGCGTCGTACATGTACGTGACGTGGTGCGCGACCTGGTTGCTGTGGCCGTACTGGCCCATCCGTACGTCACGGGCCTCCGTCATCTCGTGGATGACGCCGCCGTACGAGCCGACGAACTCGGGGCCCGCCGTCTCGGGGGTGGAGAAGTACGTGTCCAGCTTCTTGGCCAGACCGTCCCGGCCGCCGTACAGGTTGGCGAGGCCCTTGCTGTCCTGCGGAGCGGTGAAGGCGTAGCCCCAGCCGTTGGTCTCCGTGTAGTCGTAGCCCCAGACCCGCGGGTCGTACTGGTCGGACGGGAGCCGCCAGTCACCCTTGGCGTCCTTGCCCTGGAAGAAGCCCGCCTTGTCGTCGAAGAGCTCGACGTAGTTGCGGGCCCGGTTCAGGAAGTACTCGGACTCGTCCTTGTAGTGCTGCTTGTGCGTCTTCTTGTAGAGGGCCTGGCCCATCTGCGCGATGCCGTAGTCGTTGAGGTAGCCCTCCAGCGACCAGGACAGGCCCTCGTGGGTGGAGGTGTTGGCGTACCCGGCGAACGGGGACGTCTCCATGCCCTTGCGGCCGACGCCCGAGGACGGCGGGACGACCGTGGCGTTCTTCAGCGCGGCGTCGTAAGCGGCCTCCGCGTCGAAGTCCACGCCCTTGACGTACGCGTCCGCGAACGCGACGTCCGAGGAGGTGCCCGTCATCAGGTCCGAGTAGCCGGGGGAGGACCAGCGGGAGATCCAGCCACCGTCCTTGTACTGCTGGACGAAGCCGTCGACCATCTCGCCGGCCTTCTTCGGCGTGAGGAAGGAGTACGCCGGCCACGTCGTCCGGTAGGTGTCCCAGAAGCCGTTGTTGACGTACACCTTGCCGTCGACGATCTTCGCGCCGGTGTGCGTCGGGGTGTCCGAGCCGACCTGCGGGGAGAACGGGGAGGCGTACTTGTCCTTCTCCCCGACCTTCTCGAAGCCCGAGTTCGGGTAGAGGTACAGCCGGTACATGCTGGAGTACAGCGTGGTCAGCTGGTCGGCGGACGCGCCCTCGACCTCGACCTTGCCCAGCAGGTCGTCCCAGGCGTCCTGGGCCTTGCCCTCGACCCGGTCGAAGGAGCGCGAGGCGGGGATCTCGGCGGCGAGGTTCTGCTTCGCCTGGTCGATGCTGATCAGCGAGGTAGCCAGCCGCAGGTTGACGGTGCGGTCCTTGCCCGCGTCGAAGCGCAGGTAACCCGTGACGTCGTCACCGCCGCCGCCGGAGAGCTTGCCGCTGCCGGTGACGGGGGCGTCGAAGACGCCGTATACGAAGAGCCTGGTGGCTCCGGTCGAGCCGCCGCTCTTCACGTCGGAGAAGCCCGTGAAGGAGCTCGTCCCCGGGTCCAGGGTCAGACCGCCGTCGTTGGAGACGTTGTCGAAGACCATGCTCGCGTCCTTGCCCGGATACGTGAACCGCATCCGTGCCGCGTGGTCGGTCGGCGTCATCTCGGCCTTGAGACCGTTCTCGAACGTCACCCCGTAGTAGTGGGGCCTCGCCGTCTCGTTCTCGTGCTTGAACGGCAGCGCGCGGGCCGTGCGCGAGGCGTCCGGGGTGCCGGAGGCCGCCGACGGCATCAGCTGGAAGGTCTGCCGGTCGCCCATCCAGGGGCTCGGCTCGTGGCTGGCGCTGAAGGCCTGCAGCGTGGGCAGGTTGTCGTCGTTGTTGCCGCGCGCGTAGTCGTACAGCCAACTGGTCGATCCGGCGTTGGTGACCGGCGTCCAGAAGTTGAAGCCATTGGGGACCGCGGTGGCGGGGAAGTTGTTGCCCCGCGAGAAGCCGCCGCTGGAGTTGGTGCCGCGGACGGTCGAGGCGTAGTCCGAGAGGTGCTTCTTGCGCTTCTCGGGCGCCTTCGGGGCGATCTTGACGTCGTCGATCCAGCCCTGGAACTTCGACGGGCCCTTGGGGGAGTCGTACGCGACGAGGATCCGGTCGACGGTCTTGCCGGCCGCGACCGTGCCGATCCGCGCGTCGACCTTGTTCCACTGGTTGACGTACAGCCGCTTGGCGTCGGCCTGGCCGCCGGGGGTCAGCAGCCCGCCGTTGGTGTCGGTGGCGCGCAGGTCGCTCAGGTAGGTGCCGTCCGTGAACGCGAGGTCCACCGCGACGTGCGTGGCCGGGTAGGACAGGTCCGTCTCGCCCATCTGGGGGTACACCAGGTAGGAAAGTTCGGTGTCCCGGGTGACGGCCGTGTTGACGTCGAAGATCTTGTTGTACGAGTACGCCCGGCCGTCGGCCTTGTGCGTGCCCGCGTACCGCAGCGCCTTCTTTCCGGTGAAGCCCGCGCCGGCCTTGGCGGTGGGGGAGCCGGACGGGCCGCGGTCGATCTGGCTGCGCATGTCGTCGGGGGCGGGGGCGGAGGTGTCCCCGTCGGAGAACTGGACGTCGGCGAGCTGGGTCGCGTCCGGAGCGCCGTTGTTCTTCGTGATGTCCAGGCGGAAGTGCTGGTAGGCCTTGTCCGACGTGAAGTCGTACGACTTGGTCTGGAAGCGCTCGCTGAAGGTCTGGCCGGTCCGGGTGTCCAGGTCGGTCCAGGTCTTGCCGTCCTCGGAGCCCTGAAGGGTCCAGTCCTTCGGGTCCCGCTCGTCGTGGTCGTCGGCCGAGGTCAGCGCGTACGTCACGACCTTGACCGGCTCGACCAGGTCGAACTCGGCCCAGGCGGTGGGCTCGAACGACAGCCACTTCGTACCGGATTCGCCGTCGACGAGGTTTTCCTTCACCTCGCCGCCGCCGGAGTTCTCGTCGCTGGCGCGGACATCTGTCACCTTGTCGGTCACATTGCCCGGTATTCCGGCGGAGAAGCCGCCATCGATACCCGATGCCCGCTTCTTTCCGTCGGGGCCTTCTTCCACGGTATTACGCCAGTCCGGCTGCTTTTCGTCCGCCTCGAAGGACGAGCTGAAGGTCCGGTCACCGGCGGCCTTCTGGCCCTTCGCGCCCGCGCCGGCCGAGGTGGCGGCGGCCGCTGTGGGGGCGGTCACGAGCAGGACGAGTGAGGCCGCTATCAGCGCGGCCGTGCTGCTTTGTCTCTTGCGAGAACCATGTCGGGGCTGCATGCCGAGCCATTCCTCCCGAGGAAGTGCGCTTGGACAACGTTGTCATAGGGGGGCGCAGGAACCAGTAGGGAGTGAAGTGGCGGTTGGTGTCAAGGGTGTTGGATCAGAGCCGGTGTTCGAATCGACCGGAATGCGGAAATCGTTACATCCGAAGGAGGCCGTGCGGTGCCGAGGTATCCGCGAGGTCTCAACTCGGGAAAGACTGCCGTCCAAACCTGCATTCGATCTTGCTCAGTTGGCGGCAAGTGGACTATACCTGTCGGCGTCTGCACAGCTTCTTTCCAACTGTGCGGTCAGGGGAGACACGGGGGCAGGACAACGGGGCGCCGCAGGTGCGTCCGCTGTTCGGTCTCCCCGTGCCCCCCACTGCAATGGCTAGCCTGAAATCTGTACCACCCAAGCGCAACTGACCGCGGTGGCGGGGCCCTTCGCCTGAGGCGAATTTCGACGGGCGACCGGTACACACCGCCTGAGTCCTGGAGAAGGCGAGGACTTGAGCATGGGATCCACCTCCGGCCACAAGAATGAGGGCCTTGGCCGTCGCGATCTGATCAAGCGGTCTGCCGCACTCGGTCTGATCACCGTTCCGACGATGAGCTTCCTGTCGGCCTGTGCGAGCAGCGACGGCGGCGGCGACGACCAGGTCGAGAAGGGCAAGACCAGCGCGAAGAACCCGCTGGGCGTCAACGAGACGGCCGCGCTCGACGTGGTCATCTTCGACGGCGGCTTCGGCCAGCAGTACGCGATCGACGCCGAGAAGAAGTACACCGCGGCCTTCCCGAAGGCCAAGGTCAAGCACTCCGCGACCCAGAAGATCCAGTCGCAGCTGCAGCCGCGCTTCAACGGCGGCACCCCGCCGGACCTGATCGACAACTCAGGTGCCGAGCAGATGGACATGGGTGTCCTCGTCGACAAGAAGCAGCTGGCGGACCTGACGGCGCTGATGGACGCCCCGTCCATCGACGACCCGAACAAGAAGGTCCGCGACACGCTGCGCCCGGGTGTCCTGGAGATGGGTCAGTTCGACGGGGACCCGGTCTGGATCATGTACTACGCGTACACCGTCTACGGCGTCTGGTACTCGCAGACCAACCTGGAGAAGCTGGACGCCGAGTATCCCGAGGACTGGGATGCCATGCTCGCCCTGTGCGCGAAGGCGAAGAAGCAGGGCGTCGCCGGCTGGACGTACCCGGGCAAGTACCCGTACTACCTGCCGTTCTCGCTCTACCCGTTCATCGCCAAGATCGGCGGCCGGGAGGTTCTCGACAAGATCGACAACCTGGAGCCGAACGCCTGGAAGGACCCCGCCGTCAAGGCGGCGTTCGAGGCGTACTACGAGCTTCAGCAGAAGGGCTACATCCTCAAGGGCACCCCGGGCCTGACCCACATCCAGTCGCAGACCGAGTGGACCAAGGGCAAGGCGCTCTTCATCCCGAACGGTTCGTGGGTGGAGAACGAGGCGGCCCCGACCACGCCCAAGGACTTCAAGATGATGGTCGCGGCCCCCTCCGGCCTCGACTCGTCGGACAAGCTGCCCTTCGGCACCATCTGGGCGTCCGGCGGCGAGCCCTTCGTCGTCCCGGCCAAGGCGAAGAACCCGCAGGGCGGCATGGAGCAGCTGCGCATCATGCTCTCCGAGGAGTCCTCGAAGAACTTCACCAAGCAGGTCAAGTCCCTGAGCGCCTTCAACGGCGGCACCGACGGCCTGACCCTCTCCACGGCCATGCAGGCCGGTGTCGACGCGCTGAAGAAGGCCGGCGACAACGTGGTGAACCCGCGCCTGCAGGACTGGTACGTGAAGCTCCAGAAGGAGCAGATCGGCACCGCCGGCATCGGCGAGATGATGGCCGGGCGTCTGACGCCCGCCGAGGCCATCAAGAAGATCCAGGGCTACGCGGACGCCGCGGCCAAGGACTCGTCCGTCAAGAAGTACAAGCACCAGTGAGTAACCGTCACCAGCGGCGGCACCCGCGGAAAGATCGGGGTCGGTAAACGATGCAGCACGGCAAGTACCGGTTCATTGTGGGGTTCCTGGTAGCCCCACTGGCGTTGTATGCGGTCTTCGTCATCTGGCCGTTCATCCAGTCCATCTACTACTCGTTCACGGACTGGACCGGCCTGAGCCCGGACTTCAAGATGGTCGGCCTCGACAACTACACGAGGATGTTCAAGGACGACATTTTCTGGAAGTCGCTGCAGCACAGCGTGCTGCTCGTGCTGCTGCTGCCGTTGGTGACGCTGGGCCTCGCGCTCTTCTTCGCCTTCATGCTCAATGTCGGAGGCCGGCGGCGCAAGAACGCCGCGGTCTCCGGCGTGCGGGGCTCGGGGTTCTACAAGATCGCCTATTTCTTCCCGCAGGTGCTCTCGATCGTCATCGTCGCCCTGCTGTTCCAGTTCGCGTACAACCCGCGCAGTGGAATGCTGAATTCGGCGCTCAAGGGAGTCGGACTCGACTCCATCCAGCCGGACTGGCTGGGTGACCCGAACCTGGCGCTCATCTGCGTCATGGTGGTTCTGGTCTGGTCGACGGTCGGATTCTTCGTCGTCCTCTTCTCCGCCGGAATGGCGTCCATTCCGAAGGACTTCTACGAGGCCGCGCTCCTGGACGGGGCCAGCCGCGTCACGACGTTCTTCAAGATCACCCTGCCGCTGCTCTGGGACACCGTGCAGTCCGGGTGGGTCTACATGGGCATCCTGGCGCTCGGGGTCGAGGCGTTCACGGCCGTACAGGTCATGACCGTCGGTCCCGGCGGCCCCGACTACGCGACCTCGGTCCTGCCGCTGTACGTCTACCAGACGGCCTTCCGCGACGGTCAGGCCGGATACGCGACCACGATCGGTGTGGGGCTGCTCATCGTCACCATGGTGTTCGCCGCCATCGTGATGCGTCTGGGCCGGCGCGAGCGGCTGGAGTTCTGATGCTGTGCTTCCCGGGACGCGTTGCCCGGATCCCCAGCAGGCAAGACAGCCCGGTCCCGGCGGCCGGCTCGACAGTACGAGGTGAGCACACGTGAAGGCCACTGAAACCCCTCCCGTGGTCACGGTGACGGAACCGGCCCCCGTGTCCAAGGCGCCCGCACAGGACGGCAAGAAGAAGAGCGGCGAGGGCAAGGTCCTCAACGTCTTCTCGCACGGCGTGCTGATCATCTGGGCGATCCTGGTGGTCATGCCGCTGCTCTGGGCGGTCATGACCTCGTTCAAGACCGACGACTCGATCCTGTCGACGCCGTGGGCGCTGCCGGACAAGCTTCACTTCGAGAACTGGTCACGCGCCTGGAGCCAGGCGCACATGAGTGAATACTTCTTGAACACCATCGTGGTGGTCGGGGGCTCACTCATCGGCACTCTGCTGCTGGGTTCGATGGCGGCCTACGTGCTGGCGCGGTTCGACTTCCCGGGCAACCGCTTCGTGTACTACCTGTTCATCGGCGGGATGAGCTTCCCGATCATCCTGGCGCTGGTCCCGCTGTTCTTCGTGATGAACAACATGGGGCTGCTGAACACGACGCACGGACTGATCCTGGTCTACATCGCGTACTCGCTGCCCTTCACCGTCTTCTTCCTCACCGCCTTCTTCCGGACGCTTCCGGGGTCCGTGGCGGAGGCGGCGATGCTCGACGGGGCCTCGCACACCCGGACGTTCTTCCAGGTGATGCTGCCGATGGCGAAGCCGGGCCTGATCAGTGTCGGCATCTTCAACTTCCTGGGGCAGTGGAACCAGTACATGCTGCCCACGGTGCTGAACAGCGACCCCGACCACCGGGTCCTCTCCCAGGGCCTGGTCGAACTGGCCAACAGCCAGGGCTACAAGGGCGACTGGTCCGGACTGTTCGCCGGTCTGGTGATGGCGATGCTCCCGGTCCTCGCGGCCTACATCGTCTTCCAGCGCCAGGTCGTGGCCGGACTGACCGCGGGTGCGGTGAAGTAGTACGCGCAGCGCCTCCCGCACGAAACCAGCGAACCGCCCGTCGGCATCCCGCCGACGGGCGGTTCGTCTGTGTAAGGGGGATTTCGCGGAGCGTGCCGTGCGAGGGTCCGGTGCTCATCCGAGGCTTCGACTGCTCAAGGTCTTGACGGGGCGCACCCCAAAACTGTCAGCTTAGGGTTCACATGTTGGAGAATATGGCAGGAGTGAGTGAGTCGATGGAGACTCCGGGGTCGCAGACATCTCTGCATCGCGCCAACCTTGAGCGGGTCGTGCGCGCCGTACGTATGGCGGGCTCGCTCACCCAGGCGGAGATCGCCAGGAGCACGGGCCTCTCCGCGGCCACCGTCTCCAATATCGTTCGTGAACTGAAGGAGGGCGGCACCGTCGAGGTGACCCCCACCTCGGCCGGCGGCCGCCGGGCCCGCAGCGTCTCGCTCAGCGGGGACGCGGGCATCGTCATCGGCGTCGATTTCGGGCATACGCACCTGCGGGTGGCGGTTGGCAACCTGGCCCATCAGGTGCTCGCCGAGGAGTCCGAGCCGCTGGACGTGGACGCCTCGTCGGCCGAGGGCTTCGGACGGGCGGAACAGCTGGTGAACCGGCTGATCGAGACCACCGGGATCAGCCCCGGCAAGGTCATCGGGGTGGGTCTCGGTGTTCCCGGCCCGATCGACGTCGAGTCCGGCACGCTGGGCTCCACGTCGATCCTGCCGGGCTGGACGGGCATCAACCCCAGCGAAGAGCTCGCCGGACGCCTGGGCGTGCCGGTGTACGTGGACAACGACGCCAACCTCGGGGCCCTGGGCGAGCTGGTGTGGGGGAGCGGCCGGGGGGTCCGGGACCTCGCGTACATCAAGGTCGCGAGCGGTGTCGGCGCCGGTCTGGTGATCGACGGGCACATCTACCGCGGGCCCGGTGGCACGGCCGGCGAGATCGGCCACATCACCCTCGACGAATCGGGCCCTGTCTGCCGCTGCGGCAACCGCGGGTGCCTGGAGACCTTCGCGGCCGCGCGGTACGTCCTGCCCCTGCTCCAGCCCGGCCACGGGCCCGATCTCACCATGGAGCGGGTGGTCCAGCTGGCCCGCGAGGGCGACCCGGGCTGCCGCCGGGTGATCGGCGACGTCGGGCGGCACATCGGCAGCGGGGTGGCCAACCTCTGCAATCTGCTCAATCCGAGCCGGGTCGTGCTCGGCGGCTCGCTCGCGGAGGCCGGCGAACTGGTCCTGGGGCCCATCCGCGACTCCGTGTCGCGCTACGCCATCCCCAGCGCCGCACGACAGCTCTCGGTGCTCCCGGGCGCCCTCGGCGGACGGGCGGAGGTGCTGGGTGCCCTGGCCCTCGTCCTGAACGAGATGGGGGATTCAACCCTTTTGGAGAGCACCCTCCCCGCGGCGACGCCTGCCTTCACTTAGATAACGAATGGCACCGTTGTCATCTCGTTAAGAATTTACTCCTTGACGCCAAGCCTGCGGCCGAGTTGACTCCAACCCACCTCGGCCGCAACGTTGCGGCCTCGTCAGGGAGGCACACCCGCAATGAACGCAATGACGCGACGCATCGTCATAGGCACGGCCGCCGTTTCGATGGCCGTCTCCCTCGCCGCTTGTGGCAAGGCGGGCGACGACAAGAAGGACTCGGCGGACTCGGGAAGCAAGACCAAGATCGGTCTGCTGCTCCCGGAGAACAAGACCGCTCGCTACGAGACGCTGGACAAGCCGCTGTTCATCGAAGCGGTCAAGAAGGACTGCGCGGACTGCGAGGTCGTCTACAACAACGCGGCCGGTGACGTCGGCCAGCAGAAGCAGCAGTTCGAGCAGCAGATCGCCGACGGCATCAAGGTCATCGCGATCTCCTCGGTCGACGCCGAGAAGTCCGCCGCGTGGGTCGCCGACGCACACAAGAAGGGCGTCAAGGTCGTCGCGTACGACCGCGCCATCGTCGGTGCCGACGCCTACGTCAGCCACGACAACGAGAAGATCGGCCGGCTCCAGGGCCAGGCCGTCCTCGACGCCCTGGGCTCCAAGGCGGCCGACGCCAACCTCGTCATGATCAACGGTGACGAGAAGGACCCGAACGCCGGCCTGTTCAAGAAGGGCGCCCACGCGTCCCTCGACGGCAAGATCAAGATCGCCTACGAGGCGTCGGGCGAGTGGGACCCGAAGATCGCCGGCGAGAAGATGACCGCCGCGATCTCCTCGGTCGGCAAGGGCAAGATCAACGCCGTCTACTCCGCCAACGACGGCATGGCGGGCGGCATCATCACGTCCCTGGGCAACGCCGGCATCAAGGACATCCCGGTGGGTGGCCAGGACGCCGAGCTCCCCGGTATCCAGCGGATCATCGCCGGTACGCAGACCTTCACGATCTACAAGTCGCCGAAGCAGCTCGCCCCGGCAGCCGCCCAGTTCGCCGTCAACCTGCTCCAGGGCAAGGACATCGGCGCCCAGGGCAAGACGGACGGTGTTCCCTCCACGCTGCTCGAGCCGACCGTGGTGAACAAGGACAACATCGAGTCCACCGTGATCAAGGACGGCATCTACAAGGCCGCCGATGTCTGCGTCAAGGACATCGCCGCCAAGTGCACCGCACTGGGCATCAAGTAGTCCCTCCTCGCGCCAGGGCCAACAGGCCCTGGCGCGCGCGGGTTTGATCCGCCCCGCACGGCGGGGCCGGCCCGCCCCACGACTGTCCGGCCTCGGCCGGCCCACACCCCGCTGCCGGCCGGGTGCCGGACATTCTTCCCCTCCCAGTACTTCCAGTACGTCGACGCTGCCCTCGTGGCGCGGCGTCTCCGCCGGTCAGGCGGCACATCCCCGCCGGTCAGGCGGCGAAGGAGATGGTTCACGTGTCACAGACGCCCGTGCTGGCGTTGCGTGGAGTCTTCAAGCGATTCGGAGCGGTCCAGGTCCTCTCCGGTGTCGATCTCGAAGTCCACGCCGGAGAAGTGGTCGCCCTGGTCGGCGACAACGGTGCAGGAAAGTCCACGCTGGTCAAGACGATCGCCGGCGTGCACCCCATCGATGAGGGCGTCATCGAGTGGGAGGGCACGAAGGTGGACATCAACCGTCCGCACGACGCCCAGAACCTCGGCGTCGCCACCGTCTACCAGGACCTCGCGCTCTGCGACAACCTGGATGTCGTCGCCAACCTCTTCCTCGGCCGCGAGATCAAGAAGGGCGGCGTCCTCGACGAGGTCGCCATGGAGAAGCGGGCACAGGACCTCCTGTCCACGCTCTCCATCCGTATCCCCAGCGTCCGTATCCCGGTTGCCGCGCTCTCCGGCGGCCAGCGCCAGGTCGTGGCCATCGCCCGTGCCCTGGTCGGCAACCCCAAGATCGTGATCCTGGACGAGCCCACCGCGGCCCTCGGCGTCGAGCAGACCGCACAGGTCCTCGACCTGGTGGAGCGGCTGCGCGAGCAGAACCTCGGCGTCATCCTCATCAGCCACAACATGGCCGATGTGAAGGCTGTCGCCGACAAGGTCGCCGTGCTGCGGCTCGGCCACAACAACGGCATCTTCCCCGTGGCGACGACCAGCCACGAAGAAATCATCGCCGCGATCACGGGCGCCACCGACAACGCCGTGACCCGCCGCAAGTCCCGCAGCGCGGAGGCATCCAAGTGAGCAACACCAACGAGGCTTCGGCCACGGTCCCGGCCCAGGCCACCGAGGCTCCCGCGGCAGCGGCCGGCGCAGTCAAGGTCGTCGACCCCCGCCTGCTCGTCCGCGAGCAGGGCTTCAAGGGCTACTGGACCGAGTTCAAGCGCAAGGTCCGCTCGGGCGAGATCGGCTCGCTGCCGGTCGTGGTGGGCCTGATCATCATCGGGATCGTCTTCCAGCTCGAGACCGGCAACTTCCTCACCTCGTACAACCTCGACCAGATCACGCTGTACGCGGCGGGCCCCGGCATCATGGCCGTGGGCATCGTCTTCGTGCTGCTGCTCGGCGAGATCGACCTCGCGGTCGGTTCCGTCGCGGGTCTCGCGGGTGCGATGTGGGCCGTGGTCGGAACGGACATACCCGACTCCCTTGCCATCATCGTCGGCATCCTGTCCGGCACGGTCATCGGCGCCTTCCACGGCATTGTCTTCGCCAAGATCGGCGTGCCCGCGTTCGTCGTGACGCTGGCGGGCTTCCTGGGCTGGGCCGGTCTGCAGACCTGGGTGATGGGCGACAAGTCCACCATCACGACCCCGCTCGGCAGCTTCGTCCGCGACCTGACCAGCTACTACTTCGCCGACGTCGCCGCCGCGTACGGTCTCGCCGTGTTCGTGATCGTCGCCTTCTACCTCGCGCAGCTGCGCGACTCGCGCCGCCGCAAGGCCGCCGAGCTGCCGCACCGCCCGCAGAGCGAGATCATCCTGCGCACCGCGCTGCTCGCCGTCCTGTGCCTCCTCGCCGCGTACGCGTTCAACCAGGAGCAGGGCCTCCCGCTCTCCCTGGTGATCTTCCTCGCGATCCTGGTCATCACCGACTTCGTTCTGCGCCGCACCACCTACGGCCGTCAGATCTTCGCGGTCGGCGGTGGCATCGAGGCAGCGCGCCGTGCCGGTATCAACGTGTCCTGGATCCGCATCTCGGTGTTCATGATCTCCGGCACGCTCGGTGCGGTCGGCGGTCTCTTCCTGGCCTCCGCGACCGGCGGCGCCGACCGCTCGCTCGGTGGCGGCAACCAGCTCATGATGTGCATCGCCGCAGCCGTCATCGGCGGTACGTCCCTGTTCGGCGGACGCGGCAAGGTCTGGTCCGCGCTGCTGGGCATCCTGGTCATCCAGTCGATCGTCCAGGGCCTCAACCAGATGAACCTGTCGTCGAACGCGATCCAGTACATGATCACCGGTGGCGTGCTCCTCATCGCCGTGATCATCGACTCGGTCTCGCGCAAGACCCAGAAGACCGCAGGCCGCGCGTAACACCACCGGGCCCGGCGGGGCCCGGTGACACGCAACGCCCGACCGTGCCCGGCGCCCTTTTCCAGGGCGCCGGGCACTGTCACGTACGGGCCGCGGGGCGGGCCGGCACACGCACGCCCGATGTCCGGCGCGGCGGGCGGAACATTACGGACTTACTCCCGGCAGGGCGCGGATCGGCGAGCGGCGTCCTGTGGCCTCGATCGCAGGGCGGAGGAGGCGGGCGACGCGGAGCGTCGTCGACCCACGACAAGGCCGCAGGCGGAGTCGCAGGGCGTCGGGCACCCGCGCCCTGCCGGGAGGGAGGCCGTTAGACTCATCGGATCGGCATGCTCGACCAGCACAATCGCAAGGAGGCACGGTGACACAGCCGCGCGAAGCGCGTCAGGCGGTGACGGGCGAGGGATGGGATCTGCTGGCCCGCATCGGCGGACCGCGTGACCTGGACCGTCTCACCCCCGAGCAGCTGGAGCAGCTCGCCGAAGAGATCCGGACCTTCCTCGTCGACGCCGTCTCCAAGACCGGCGGACACCTCGGACCCAACCTGGGTGTGGTCGAGCTGACCATCGCCCTGCACCGGGTCTTCGACTCCCCGAAGGACAGGGTCCTCTTCGACACCGGCCACCAGAGCTATGTGCACAAGCTCCTCACGGGCCGCCAGGACTTCTCGAAGCTCAAGAGCAAGGGCGGCCTCTCCGGCTACCCCTCGCGTGCCGAGTCCGAGCACGACGTCATCGAGAACTCGCACGCCTCCACCGTGCTCGGCTGGGCCGACGGCCTGGCCAAGGCCAACGAGGTGCTGGGCAAGGACGACCACGTCGTCGCGGTCATCGGTGACGGCGCCCTCACCGGCGGTATGGCCTGGGAGGCGCTCAACAACATCGCCGCCGCCAAGGACCGCCCCCTCGTCATCGTCGTCAACGACAACGAGCGCTCCTACGCACCCACCATCGGCGGCCTCGCCAACCACCTGGCGACCCTGCGCACCACGGACGGCTACGAGCGCTTCCTGGCCCGCGGCAAGGACCTCCTGGAGCGCACCCCCGTCGTCGGGAAGCCGCTGTACGAGACGCTGCACGGCGCCAAGAAGGGCCTCAAGGACTTCATCGCCCCGCAGGGCATGTTCGAGGACCTCGGCCTGAAGTACGTCGGCCCGATCGACGGCCACGACCTGGAGGCACTGGAGTCCGCCCTCCAGCGCGCCAAGCGCTTCGGCGGGCCCGTCATCGTGCACTGCCTCACGGAGAAGGGCCGCGGCTACACCCCGGCCCTGCTCGACGAGGCCGACCGCTTCCACGCCGTCGGCAAGATCCACCCCGACACCGGCCTCCCCGTCGCCACCTCCGGCCTCGACTGGACCTCCGTGTTCGGCGAGGAGATGGTCAAGCTCGGCCGGGAGCGCGAGGACATCGTCGCGATCACCGCGGCCATGCTCCAGCCCGTCGGCCTGACCAAGTTCGAGAAGGCCTTCCCGGACCGGATCTACGACGTGGGCATCGCCGAGCAGCACGGCGCGGTCTCCGCCGCCGGGCTCGCCACGGGCGGCCTGCACCCGGTCTTCGCGGTATACGCCACCTTCCTCAACCGCGCCTTCGACCAGGTCCTGATGGACGTCGCCCTGCACAAGTGCGGTGTGACGTTCGTCCTCGACCGGGCCGGAGTCACCGGTACGGACGGCGCCTCGCACAACGGCATGTGGGACATGTCGATCCTCCAGTGCGTGCCGACGCTCCGGATCGCCGCCCCGCGCGACGCCGACCAGGTCCGCGCCCAGCTGCGCGAGGCCGTCGAGGTCGACGACGCCCCGACGGTCGTCCGGTTCTCGAAGGGCGCGGTCGGCCCGTCGGTCAAGGCCGTCGGCACGGTCGGCGGCATGGACGTGCTCCGCAAGCCGGCCGCCGCCCGTCCGGACGTCCTGCTCGTCTCCATCGGGGCGCTCGCTCCGATGTGCCTGGAGATCGCGGACCTGCTCGACGCCCAGGGCATCTCGACCACCGTCGTGGACCCGCGCTGGGTCAAGCCCGTGGACGAGGCCATGGCCCCGCTCGCGGCGAAGCACCGGGTCGTCGTCACCGTCGAGGACAACAGCAGGGCCGGCGGCGTCGGCTCAGCGGTCGCCCAGGCGCTGCGCGACGCCGACGTCGACGTACCGCTGCGCGACTTCGGCATCCCGCCGGTCTTCCTCGACCACGCCTCCCGCAAGGAGGTCATGGCCGAGATCGGGCTGACCGCGCCGGACATCGCCCGCCAGGTCACCGGTCTGGTCGCCAGGCTCGACGGCCGCTACGACACGGACACGGAGACCCGTTCCGTGGTGGAGCCGGTCCGGGACTGACCCGGCCGCACCGCACAGCGATGGGGCCGGGCCCGGGACCGACCCGGCTGCCACCGCACTCCGATTGGGCCGGTCGCCCACCCCGTACGGGTGGTCCGACCGGCCCATTCGCGTGAAATACGGCGGTGCGCGGCGTGCTGCGCGCGCCCGGGGGGCCGGCGGGTCCGAATCATGGCGTCCACGACGAGTGCGTGGAGGTACGCCGGTGAGCACCCAGCAGGACCTGCCCCCCAGCGGAGACGGACTGTTCAGGACCAAGACGGTCGAACAGTCGATCCGCGACACCGAGGAGCCGGAGCACGCCCTCAAGAAGTCCCTCTCCGCCGTGGACCTCACGGTGTTCGGCGTGGGCGTAGTCATCGGTACCGGCATCTTCGTGCTCACCGGAAAGGTGGCCAAGGAGACCGCGGGGCCGGCGACCGCACTCGCCTTCGTGGTCGCCGGGGTCGTCTGCGCCCTGGCGGCGCTCTGCTACGCGGAATTCGCCTCCACGGTTCCGGTGGCCGGCTCCGCCTACACCTTCTCCTACGCCTCGCTGGGCGAACTGGTGGCCTGGATCATCGGCTGGGACCTGGTCCTGGAGTTCGCGCTGGGTACGGCGGTGGTGGCGGTCGGCTGGTCCGGCTACGTCCGCTCCTTGATGGACAACGCGGGCTGGCACCTGCCCGACGCGCTCTCCGGCCCGGATGTGGCGGACGGCTTCGGCTTCGACATCCTCGCCTTCGTGCTGGTGCTGGTCCTGACCGTCATCCTGGTGCTGGGCATGAAGCTCTCGGCCCGGGTCACCACGGTCGTCGTCGCCATCAAGGTGGCCGTGGTCCTGGTCGTGATCATCGCGGGGCTGTTCTTCATCGACAGCTCGAACTACTCGCCGTTCATCCCGGACGCGCAGCCCCAGCCCTCCGGATCGGGCCTGGACGCCCCGCTGGTCCAGCTGATCTTCGGCTACGAGCCCACGAACTTCGGCGTCATGGGGATCTTCACCGCCGCATCCGTGGTCTTCTTCGCCTTCATCGGCTTCGACGTCGTGGCCACGGCCGCCGAGGAGACCAAGGTCCCGCAGCGGGACATGCCGCGCGGGATCCTGGCCTCGCTCCTGATCTGCACGGTGCTCTACGTCGCCGTTTCGATCGTCGTCACCGGAATGCAGCACTACACCGAACTTTCCGTGAGCGCCCCGCTGGCCGACGCCTTCAAGGCCGTCGGGCACCCCTTCTACGCCGGTGTCATCAGTTTCGGCGCCGCCGTAGGCCTCACCACGGTCTGCATGATCCTGCTGCTCGGCCAGACCCGGGTGTTCTTCGCGATGAGCCGTGACGGCCTGCTCCCGAGGTTCTTCTCCAAGACGCACCCGCGCTTTCGCACCCCGTACCGCCCGACCATCCTGCTCGGCGTGCTCATCGCGGTCATCGCGGGCTTCACCAGCATCAACGAGCTCGCCACGCTGGTGAACATCGGCACGCTCTTCGCCTTCGTGGTCGTCGCCCTGGGAGTCATCGTCCTGCGCCGCACCCGCCCCGACCTCCACCGCGCCTTCCGCACGCCGTGGGTTCCGCTGATCCCGATCCTCTCGGTCGCCGCCTCGGTCTGGCTGATGCTCAACCTGCCGGCGGAGACGTGGCTGCGTTTCGGCATCTGGATGGTCATCGGCGTGATCATCTACTTCGCGTACGGACGCGGGCACAGCCGGATCAACCGCACCCGGGTATGACGCGGACGGCCCCGCAGGCCCGTGGGGGCCGGCGGGGCCGTGCAGTCTGTCGTCGTGTCAGCCGCCTGTGGCGGGGGACTTCTTGGCGGACTCCGGTATGGCGGAGTCCGTGCGGACCGCCTTCCAGAGGGTGTCCGCCTGCGGCTGCGCCGCCACCACCCGGTTCCTGTCGATCTTGTCGTAGGCCACGGGGAGCATGATGGTCTCCATCGAGGCCGGGTCGACACCGTTCATCGAACGGGCGAAGTTGGTCAGCGAGGTGAGCGAGGCGAGGCCCTCGTCCGTCGTCAGTGACTTGGTCGCGGAGTTGGCGATCTTGTAGGCACTGGTCGGACTGCCCAGCAGATCCTGCTTCTTGACCTCGGTGAGGAGTGCGAACAGGAACTGCTGCTGGAGCCCGATGCGTCCGAGGTCACTGCCGTCACCGATGCCGTGCCGGGTGCGTACGTAGGCGAGGGACTGGGTGCCGTCGAGCTTGTGGGGCCCGGCGGTCAGGTCGAGGCCGGAGGACGTGTCGTGGATGTCCTGGGGGACGTCGACGGTGACGCCGCCGATGGCGTCCACGAGCCCCTTGAACCCGGCGAAGTTGATCTCCAGGTAGTGGTCGATGCGGACGCCGGACATCTTCTCGACGGTCTTGACGACGCAGGCGGGACCGACCTGGGAGTAGACGGAGTTGAACATCTTGCGCTCCGCGGAGGGCACCTTGGTCCCGTCGGCCTTGGTGCACTCGGGCCGGGTCACCAGGGTGTCGCGGGGGATGGAGATGGCGACGGCCTTGCTGCGGCCCTCGGGGATGTGCACGACCATCGCGGTGTCGGACCGGGCCCCGCTGACGCTGCCCCCGCCGCCCAGCTCCTTGTTCTCGTCCCCGGCGCGCGAGTCCGAGCCGAGGACCAGGAGGTTCTGCCCGCTGGTCGGGAGCTTCTCGGGCCGGTCCTCGCCCAGCGCCTTGTTGATGTCGACGCCCTTGATGTTGCCGTCCAGCCGGCTGTAGAGCCAGTAGGCCGTTCCGCCGGCCGCGATGGCGAGCACCAGAACGGACAGCAGGACGGCCCGGCGTATGCGCTGCCCCCGCGTCCGCACGCGCTTGCGCCCGCTGGAAGGGGTCTCCGGGGAACTCCGGTGCCCGGGCGTGATGGCGTCTTGGCTCATCCTGAGTGAGTCCTCACAACTTATGGCCTGGTCAGGGCGCAGATGATGGGGTGGGACTCGGGTGGGGGGTCATGCCGGTCCGCGATTTCCTGGTGAGTGAGCACTATAGACAGTCGATCTGGTGTACGTACGAAGTCTGTGGCGCGACTGTGACACGGCGTGCGGACGGCGGAGCCCGGGAGTGGCGGCGAATCGTACGCTGGTGAGGCCCGGGAAAGGCTTCCGCGCCGGGGCTTTAGGATGTGACAGCTTCGAAATGCTGTGCGAGTTGTCGGAAGTCAGTTCTCGAAAAGGTGATCGCAGACCATGCCCGGACAGGATGCCCGTGCGACCTCGAAGGTCGCGCCTGAGACCAAGGCGCTCCGTGGCATCTGGCTCACCCGGGGCAAGGACGGCAGGCTTACCGCGTACGCACCCGGCGACGGCGGTCTGCGGCGCTGGACCGAGAGCCGTCCGGGGGGTCCGGACTGGGGTGCTTCGGGCGTTGTGCCGGCCCCGGACCTCACGCATCTGTCCGTGACGCAGGACGCCCATGCCTATGTGCACTTCGTAGGCCGTCGTGAACGGAGAGCGGCCGATGGTGACGTCACCGTCGACATCGTGCACGCGACCCAGTACCAGACGGGCCGCCCGGCCTCGTCCTGGCACTCGCTCGGCACCCCGCACAAGGAAGCCGCCGTGGGCCGCAGGCTCGGGGCTCCCGTAGCCGTCGTCAGCGAGTCCGGTGAGCTGCACATCGCCGTCCGCAACGGCGGCGGCGGCATGATGATGCGCCGCGAGCGGCCCGACGGCAAATGGCGTGGCTGGGAAGATCTGCGCGGCAGGCACATCAAGGAAGAGCCCGCCGTTGTCGCGCTCAGCTCCGGATGCTTGGCTCTCCTCGCGGCGACGGACGAGGGGTCGCTGCATTGGCAGCAGACGGAGCCGGGCGGGGGCTGGGGCGAGGTGAACGCCTTGCGGCTCGCGATGGTGCCCGGTTCGCTCGCTGCGCTGGAGACGGCCCAGGGTCGCGCCACGTACTACTGGACCGACCCTGCGGGTGGCGTCGTGGCCTACCGCACCGACGGCTGGCCCATGGCTCTCGGCGGCGCTCCGGGGGGTGGCGCGCATGCCGTGATCCGCACGGTTCTGGACGGCTTCGACTGTACGGTCCTGGCGCATCGGGGGCTGGAGGGCACGGCGGTTGTCGGAGTGGGAGTGACCGAGAACGAGGCCAACGGGCTGTGGTGGTCGGACACCGGTGCGTCCTGTCAGGGTGTGCCGGCCCTGACCCGCGATGCCCAGGGCCGACTTGTGATGGCCGTCGTCGGCTCCG
This sequence comes from Streptomyces poriferorum, assembly GCF_019399235.1. Taxonomy (GTDB): domain Bacteria; phylum Actinomycetota; class Actinomycetes; order Streptomycetales; family Streptomycetaceae; genus Streptomyces; species Streptomyces poriferorum. The sequence continues at coordinate 53,841 of NZ_JAELVH010000002.1, forward strand.
ACGGGGCTCCGCGGGTGGCGCGCCAGACGGATGGGCCGGGACTGAACTTCGACGTGTGGCGCGCTCTTTGATCCCTCCAGGTCGATTTCGTCCAGGCGCCCGATGAAGCGAACGGGTGCGGATCACTGGCCCGGCCCGATGGTTGTGCGCTGCACTCAGTGATCTGAATCACCTGGGCGGGAGCGGTGCTTCCATGTGTCTATGGGGGGTATGGGGTCATTGGTGACCTTTATGTTTCACTTAAGATTCACATCTGGCGCAGAGGTTCCAGAGTTGAGCGATAAATGGCCGACTGAGGTTCATCTCCATGTCGGATGCTCGGCGAAGACGGTGCGCAAGGGATGGAGCCTTGAGCAATGACGCGCAAGCGCTCATTGCTGCCTTGGAGTGGAGTGTGGAGCATGGCCGGTGGGCCGCGCCTGAGTGTGATCGTCCCTTTTCAGGATGTTGAGACGTATCTCACGGAGTGCCTGGAATCCATCGCGAGGCAGACTTTCCGCGACTTCGAAGTGATCATGGTCGACGACGGTTCGACCGACGGATCCACTGCGCTGGCGCAGGGGTTCTGCGACAACGACCCGCGCTTCAAGCTGATCCGCCAGGAGTCCCAGGGGCCGGGCCATGCCCGGAATACCGGACTCCGGTCCATGCATCCCGAGGGTGAGTTCCTGGTCTTCGCGGACGGCGACGACGTCATTCCCGAGTACGCCTACGAGTTGCTCATCCGCACGCTCTCGGAGTCCGGTTCGGACTTCATCTCCGGGAACGTTCAGATGATGAACTCCACGAAGAAGTGGCAGTCCCCCCTCCACAAGGGCCCCATGCAGCGGGACCGAAAGGGAACGCACATCACGCGCTTCGAGGCGCTGATCTACGACCGAACGGTGTGGAACAAGGTATTCCGGCGGACTTTCTGGGACTACCACTTCATACAGTTCCCGGAAGGTGTTCTCTACGAGGACTCCTGGGTCAACATGTTTGCCCACTTCCGGGCCAAGAAGGTCGATGTCATCACGGATATCGTCTACTTCTGGCGTCGGCGTGACGGCGCAGCCGCCCCCTCCATTACCCAGCGGCACACTGAACTGAGCAACCTCCGCGACCGCGTCGCGGCCGTGCAGTCCGTGAGCCGCTTCCTTGCCCAGCACCGTTCGCGGACGTTCGTCGAGCACAAGCGGAAGTACGACCTCGCGTGCCTGAAGTCCGACCTGATGCTGCATCTGAAGGTTCTCCCCGACGCGGACGACGAGTACCGCGACGCGTTCATGTTCTGGGCGAGGGAGTTCCTGGAGGAGGCGGACGAGGGCATCATCGACGAACTTCCCGCCGACGCGCGGGTCAAGTGGCTCCTCGTTCAGGAAGGGAAGCTCGACGCACTCCTCGACGTCATCGAGTTCGAGCGCAAGGGTGGTCCACTGCCGGTACGCCGACGGCTGCGCCGCTACCTGAACTACCCCCACCTGGGCAACCGGAAGACCGGCCTGGACAAGAGCGACTACCGCCTCGACAAGGAACTGTCGCCTTTCAGCTCGCTCACCGGTGCGCACTGGAACTCGGAGTGGCTGACGCTGACGGGCTCCGCCTACGTGCGCTTCATCAACGTGCACAAGCGCCACATGTCGACCAAGGCGCTGGCGCTGCGCAACAAGAAGTCCGGCAGCAAGATCATCAACATGGCCAGGACGACGTACTACCCACAGGCGACCGAGCACTCCAACCAGAATCGGTACTGCTACGACTGGGCAGGCTTCGAGAGCCGGTTCGACACCACCCGGCTCAAGAAGAAGGGTGAGTGGGTCGAAGGCACGTGGGACGTCGCCGCCGGCGTGTTCAGCCGCGGACTCTTCCGGTACAAGAGCATCGGACGAGGTGGTGCCGGTACGGCCGCCAATCCGCCGTACCGCTATGTCGACAAGAACACGCGCATCCTGCCTCTCTTCGTGCAGGGCGGCCTGAAACTGCGCGTGGAGGTCGTCCGGTGCCGAATCACCCGGCACCGCATCGTGGGTGAGCACCTGGAAATCGGCGGTGTGTACCTCGGACCCAAGGTCCCCGAATGGGGAAAGTTCCGGGTGACCAGCATGAACGGTGCGGGTCGCCACGACGCCTGGATGAACTTCAAGCCCGGCGGCGAGGGCTGGTGCACCTTCGTCACGCGCATTCCCCTGCGCAACGTCGTACCCGGATCCCGCAGCTCCGGCGACAATTCGGTGCCCCAGGCGTGGACGATGGGCAGCAACGGCTGGAAGACGACCGCCCATGTCGAGGGACGGAAGGCGCCGCTGTATCCGGTGATGGCCGAGGAGGTCGAGGACGGCCACTACCGGATGCCGGACAAACTCCAGACGGCGGACGGCGACCGCGAGATCGTGGTGCACCGCAACGGTTCCGGATACGTGGTGCTCTTCGAGCGCGCCGCCCTGCCGATGCTTGTCGACGGCTGCTGGCGTGCCGGCGGCTCGCTGGAACTGATCGGTGAGTACTCCTGCGCCGATCTGCTCACCCCCGCCGAACGCATCTCGGCCCATGTGGTGGTCAGATCCCGCGCCCACGGAGAGGAGCGCGCGGTGCCGATCACCTGGAACGGCGGCCAGTTCCGAACGGTGGTCACTCCTGCCGCGATGAAGTCCCTGGCCGGCGCCATCCCGCTCGCCGCCGGGCGCTGGGACTTCTTCCTGCGCCGCCAGGATCCGTCCGCCGTCGCCCCGGACGAACGCTCGCCCGACCTCATGATCAAGATCGTGCAGGGTCTGATAGCCACCATGCCCCAGGAAGTGGAGGAGGGCGGCCGCGGATACGCCCTCCAGGCGGAGGCGTACGACAGGCTCTCGATGCTCGTCCAGTCCGCGATGCCGGAGAACGCCCGGGGCCCGTACCGGCAGAAGCTCCTGCGCACCAAGGCGTACCCGCAGGCGAGGAAGGAGAGGATCCGCCCGGCGGTGCTCTTCGACGCCTTCAAGGGCACTCAGTACTCGGACAGTCCCCGGGCAGTCCATGAGGAGATGGTCCGGCGCCGGGTGGACCTGGAACAGCTCTGGGTGGTGCGCGACGACCAGGTCGAGGTACCTCCCACGGCTCGCGCCATCCGCATGTGGTCGCCCGAGTGGTACGAGGCCCTGGCAAGGTCGCGGTACGTCGTGGCCAACAACCACCTTCCCGACTGGTTCGAGAAGCGCGCCGACCAAGTAGTCGTGCAGACCTGGCACGGGACCCCGCTGAAGCGCATCGGCCACGACATCGAGTCGGTGCACTTCGCGGACAAGCGCTACCTGGAACGGGTGGAGAAGGAGGTACAGAACTGGGACATGCTCGTGTCTCCGAACAGTTTCTCCACTCCGATCCTCCAGCGCGCCTTCCAGTTCCCGGGGGAGATGGTCGAGTGCGGCTACCCCCGCAACGACATCCTCCGGCGCCCGGGCATGGAACACCGCGCCGAGGAGATCCGCAGGCGCATCGGGCTTCCGGCGGGCAAGCGCGTCATCATGTACGCGCCGACCTGGCGAGACGACCAGTACTACGCCCCGGGCAAGTACAAATTCGACTTCCGGATCGATCTGGAAGACGCCCGTGCCCGCCTCGGTGACGACCATGTGCTGATGGTGCGCCGCCACCCGAACGTGGTGGACCCGGTGCCGGGCGCCGGCGACGGATTCGTCTTCGACGTCTCCGACTACCCGGACATGGCCGACCTCTCGCTGATCACCGACGTGATGATCACGGACTACTCGTCGCTGATGTTCGACTACGTCAACACCGGCCGTCCGATCCTGTTCTTCACCTACGACCTGGACCACTATCGCGACACGCTGCGCGGGTTCTACTTCGATTTCGCCAACAGCGCGCCGGGTCCGCTGCTGTACGAGTCGGCCGAGTTGATCTCCGCGATCCGCGACGTCGACCGCATCCAGGCCGTCTACGCCGAACGCTACCGCTGGTTCCAGGGGGAGTTCTGCGATCTCGACGACGGTTACGCCTCGGCGCGTCTGGCGGACCGCATCCTCGTCGCCGGCGGGGACCTGGCACCGGACCGGGCGCAGGCCCCTGCCGTCGGTACGGTGCCCGTCCACCACGGCGCGACGACCAGGGCCATGCTCCCGCAGGGGCCGGCCCCCCGGCGCGAGGAGTCCCCGTACTCCGCGCAGGGCCAGGGCAGGGCGCTGCAAGGAATGCAGCAGGGCATGGGGCATTCCGGCGGCGACCGCGTCTACGAGGGCGTGATCGTGTGAGGCCACAGCCGCCGGCCGCGGCACGCCGACGCCGTATCGAGCCCGCCTCGCGCGCGACACCCGCCGCCTGACCATGGAGACCGAACGACTGTGAAGATCGCCTTCCTGCTGCACGACGCCTACGGGATCGGAGGCACCGTCAGCGCCACCCTGAACCTCGCGGGTGCGCTGGCCAAGCGTCATGAGGTCGAGATCGTGTCGGTCTTCCGCACCCGTGACACTCCGCAGGGGAACCTGGAATCCGGCGTCCGGCTGACTCCGCTCCTCGACATCCGGGCCAACAGCGCGGACAAGGATCATCAGCTGTCGCGCCAGCCGTCCGTCGTGAGCCCCCGCAGCCCGTCGTTCTCACCTTTGTACAACGCGCTCACGGACCAGCGGATCGGTCAGTACCTGGACCAGACGCTGGCAGACGTCGTCATCGCCACGCGGCCGGTGCTGCTGATGTACCTGGCGCACTTCGGCGAGCGCGCGTATCTCAGGATCGGCCAGGAACACCTCACGCACGATTCACAGATTCCCGAGCAGCGTGAGCGACAGAACCAGATCATTCCGGACATGGACGCGTTCGTGACGGTGTCCCACGCGGATGCCGAGATCTACCAGCGGGTCCTGCCGCACGCGGCCTCCCGCATCCTGTCCATCCCCAACCCGGTGACCCCGCCCAGCTCCATGCCGGCCCAGAGCGGTCAGCGGATCGTGGTGGCGGCGGGGCGGCTTGTGAAGGTGAAGCGGTACGACGTACTGGTGCGCGCCTTCGAACAGGTCGTCCGCGTCCGACCCGACTGGTGTCTGCGCATCTACGGCTCGGGCAAGGAGGAGCAGGCGCTGCGCGAGCTCGTGATGGAGCGCGGACTGTACAACCACGTACGCCTGATGGGGGCCCACGCACCCATGGAGACCGAGTGGGCCAAGGGTGACATCGCGGCCGTCACCTCGGACAACGAGTCCTTCGGTATGACCATCGTCGAGGCGATGCAGGCCGGCCTTCCGGTGGTCAGCACGGACTGTCCCCTGGGCCCACGCGAGATCATCCAGCACGGGGCCGACGGCTTTCTCGCGCTGCCCGGGGACCCCGACTCCGTGGCCCAAGCGCTGCTCGCGGTCATGAACGACGACCAACTGCGTCACCGGATGAGCGAGGCAGCCCGGCAGAACTCGTACCGTTTCGCGCCCGAGGTCATCGCCCAGCGCTACGAGGAGCTCTTCGCCCGGCTGGGGAACGGCCGGGTGCACCGCGAAGTGGTTCCAGCGTCCCGGATCCTGGCGCAGGGACGTCTCATGGCCGAACCCGGCGGGATGTTCAGGCTTCGGCTGAAGGTCATCGGCGAAGCAACCGCGGGCTACGAGGTGGCGGTCAAACTCCGCGACAGTCCGGAGGTCCGCACGGTTCCGGTGATCCCCGGTGGGCTCACCAAGGATGCCCGCGACCAGTTGTGGACGGACGTCGTCATCGATCCGCGCCTGCTGCGCCCGCACGAGGGCACCTGGGATTTCCGGCTCCGCACCCCGGAGGGACTGGACGAGCGCATCGTGGCCGAGGGTGTGGAAACGCAGCACCTCAGCGGCCAGTCCCCCTGGTTGGACGGACAGGGGGTCTCCTCCGCGATTCCGTACCGGACCATGGACGACTTCATCGCCATCCGTACGTGGTACAGGGCGGCCCACGCGGAGATAGGCCAAGTCGTCGTCGACCAGGGCGGTACCGGTTTCCACGTCGGTCTGCTGTTGCCGCAGCCCGCTCCGGCGGGGACCGCTCTCCAAGCGGTACTGCGGCACCGGAGCGACAGGTCCGTCGAGTTCGCTGTCCCGGTCCAGCCGACCGGTGGGGCCGGAGTCGCGTTCACCGTTCCGCACCGTGAGTTCCTGCTGCGCCGCATTGCCGCGACCGACATCTGGGACCTGTGGCTCAGAGTCGGTGCCGGAGGCCCCGAGGCGAGGGCCGGACGCATCGGCGGCGACATCATCCGCCGCAAGCACACCGACCGGTTCCCCTCGTCGCTCGACCAGTCGGACCAGGGCGTCGCGCACCGGACCGTCGCCTATGTCACCGACGACAACGACCTGTCCTTCTCGGTGAAGCATGCGTGACAGCAGGCCCGCACGTCGGGCGGACGGATCCCGTACCAGATTGGAACCGACGAGTGGCGACTAAACCAGCCCCGGGCCGCACCCTTCACACGGGAATCGACACGACCGGGACGTTCCCCGTCGAGTACCGGTTCGCACATGCACGAAACGGCAATCAGCACCTGGTGGTCGTGTTCGCCAACTTCTCGGTGCCCAACGACTACGGATGGTCGAACGGCGTCTTCGATACCCTCCGGTCCAACGTCCTGTGGATCCGCGACCGGTTCCACGGCAAGAACAGCTATTACCTGTGCAAGGACATGGACTTCGGCCTGGAGAGGTCGGTCGCCACCCTCATCTCCAACGTGCTGAACTCACTGGGGCTGACGCCCGATCAGTGCACCATGTGGGGTGGTTCCAAAGGCGGCAGCGCTGCCCTCTACTTCGGTCTGAAGTACGGCTTCCGGAATATCGTGTCGATGGTTCCCCAGTTCCGGATCGGGACCTATGTCTCGCAGTACCCCTCCATAGCCCAGCACATGATGGGTGAGGCCACCGAGCAGAACATCCAGATCATCGACGACGCAATTCCCTCGCTGGTCCGGGCCGGCGCGAACCGCACGGCCAACATCTACTTGCTTTCGTCGCCGCAGGACGAGCAGTTCGAGACACAGGTCGAACCGTTCCTCCCGCTGTTCGTCGGCTACGAGAACCTCAACTTCATCTTCAGCGACTCCCCCCACATCGTGAATCACGCCCATGTCACCGGCAGGAACCTGCCGATGCTGATGGGGCTCGTCAACTTCCTCATCGACGGGATGGCGCCGAGAATCGGGTTCGTGCGCAGCGGCGGTGAACTGCCCGACGCCGACCGTTCCGCCATCGACGCCTACCTCAAGGCCACGTCCGAGGTGCAGGAGGACTTCGCCGCACCGGTGATCCACGCGCCCGCGGCCGGGGAGACGGTCTCCGGGCAGACCGTACGGTTCACCGGTTCCGCACCGGGCGCGGCACGCCTGAGCATCTGGGAGCACGGCAAGTTTCTCGGGGCGCCGGAAGTCGCCGCGGATGGCTCGTGGACCTGGGAACTCGGGCGGTCCTGGAGTGTGGGCAAGCACGCGGTCCGCGTGCTCGGCGTCGACGCGGCCGGCTTCCAGTCCCAACGGTCCGAAGCCGTCTTCACCGTTGCCGCGGCGGCCGAAACCGCGGCAGACCAGCCGGCAGGGCCGGTGCCCTCATGGGCGGCACAGCCCGCACCGGAGGCACGGACAGCGCCGCCGTCACAGCCCGCGACCCCCACCGCGCCGTACCCGCCGGTGGTCTCCGCGCCCGCGCAGGGCCAGCAGATTCAGGGCCCGTCGGTCGGGATCATGGGCTACGCGCAGGGCGCGGCACGCGTGGAGTTCGTGGAGGACGGCATGCGGCTCGGCATGGCCCAGGTGGCACCCGACAGCAGTTGGTCGTGGGAGTCCGGCTGGTCGTGGACCGAGGGACCGCACACGGTCGAATGCCATGCCGTGGACATGAACGGGCAGGGCTCGCCGCGGACGACCGTCACCTTTCAGGTGGCGTACGCCCAAGCGCCGACCTCCCCCGAGCAGCACTCCGCGGCCCCTCGCTACTGAGGGCACGCGCCGCCGGCAACCGCCCTGTCAACCGGTCTTCGTTCGCAGGACCAGCGCATAGTGGTCCGACGCCCCGGTGTCGTGCACGGAACAGCCCGTGCGCGGCAGGGCGGTGAACAGGTAGTCGACCTTGTGGCCGGAGGCAAGCGTGGCCCTGCCGCCGCGAGAGGACGGCGACGCCTGGTCGCACTCCTGGAAGCGGCGGAAGAAGCCGCGCGGCCAGATCCAGCCGCTCCTGTTGCGGGCCGAAGGCGGCGCGCTGTTCAGATCACCGCCGAACACCGTCCGCCCGTCCGCCGCACCCATGAGTGATTCCAACTGGTCGTCGCGGAACTCCCAGCCGGGGTGGGCGGGGTCACTGCCGGGCAGGCTCAGATGCGCGTTGCACACCCGCAGGCGGTGAACCGCGGCCGTGGCACAGATGATGCCCCGCCGCAGTCCGGCCGAAGGCTGCTGGGCGGGCACCTCCGTGACCCGTGACAGTGGCGACGAGGCGAGGATCGCGATGCCCGCCGTGCCCTGGCCGTGCGCCGCGCAGCGGACTGCGGTGCCACGGTTGTGCGCGTCCCGGTGAACGTACGCGGTGAACGCGCTGTGCCAGTTGCTGCCGAGCCGCGAACGGGCCGCGGCGAGATCCCCCGCACAGACCTCCTGGAGCAGGAACACCCGTACCCCGTCGACACCGGCCAGCCGCTCCAGCGCCCGCACCTTCCGAGAACCGTCCCCGGTGTCCTGGCAGTTCCACTGCCGCACGCCGCACATGTTCCAGGTTGCGACTCTCACCTCTCCCGGTGCGAGGGCGGCGGCGCCCTCCCGGGTGGTGGGCCACGAGACGGACGCAGCGACGAGCACAGCCAGGATCCCGGCAGGCAGGAGCTGCCGCGCCCGGCGGCGCCCGGGGGAGCGGGGTCCGCGAAGCGGCCTCGTACGACGCAGCATGAGCCGGGTTTCTCCTTCTCGGAACGCGACGGGGGCCGTACGGGACATGATCCCGTACGGCCCCCGTCGCACCGCGACCGGCCGCCTACGAGCTGCGGTGGCCCGGCCGCGGCCCGTTCAGCGGCAGGCTACGCCGGAACGCTCGCCACGCCCTGTGCAAGGAACGGCTTCCCGTTGACCCGCTCGGACACGCCCTCGCGGTCCAGGTACGGCGTGATGCCGCCCAGGTGGAAGGGCCAGCCCGCGCCGGTGATCAGGCAGAGGTCGATGTCCTGGGCCTCGGCGACGACGCCCTCGTCCAGCATCAGGCCGATCTCCTGCGCCACCGCGTCCAGGACGCGGTCACGGGCCTGCTCCTCGGACAGGACGGTGTCGCCCTGCTTCAGGAGCGCGGCGACCTCGGGGTCCAGCTCCGGCTTGGCAGGATTCTCCGCGGAGTAGACGTAGAAGCCGCGCTTGCCGGCCTTGACGACCGCGGCCAGGTTCTCGGAGACCGTGAAGCGCTCCGGGAAGGCGCGGTTCAGGGTCTCGGAGACGTGCAGGCCGATGGCCGGGCCGACCAGCTCCAGGAGGACCAGCGGCGACATCGGCAGGCCGAGGGGCTCGACGGCCTTCTCGGCGACGGCGACCGGGGTGCCCTCGTCGATGATGTTCTGGATCTCGCCCATGAAGCGGGTCAGGATGCGGTTGACGACGAACGCCGGGGCGTCCTTCACCAGCACCGCGGTCTTCTTCAGCTTCCGCGCGACGCCGAAGGCCGTGGCCAGCGAGGCGTCGTCCGTCTGCTCGCCGCGGACGATCTCCAGGAGCGGGAGGATCGCGACCGGGTTGAAGAAGTGGAAGCCGACGACCCGCTCGGGGTTCTTCAGCTTCGACGCCATCTCGGTGACCGAGAGCGACGAGGTGTTGGTGGCGAGGATCGCGTGCGCCGGGGCGACCGCCTCGACCTCCGCGAACACCTGCTGCTTGACGCCGATCTCCTCGAAGACGGCCTCGATGATGAAGTCGGCGTCGGAGAAGCCCTCAGCCTTGTCCAGCACACCGGAGACCAGGGCCTTGAGGCGGTTGGCCTTGTCCTGGTTGATGCGGCCCTTGCCGAGCAGCTTCTCGATCTCGGCGTGGACGTAGCCCACGCCCTTGTCGACGCGCGCCTGGTCGATGTCGGTCAGCACGACCGGCACCTCGAGGCGGCGCAGGAACAGCAGGGCGAGCTGGCTGGCCATCAGGCCCGCGCCCACCACGCCGACCTTGGTGACCGGACGGGCCAGGGCCTTGTCCGGGGCACCGGCCGGGCGCTTGGCGCGCTTCTGGACCAGGTTGAACGAGTAGATCCCGGAGCGCAGCTCGCCGCCCATGATCAGGTCCGCCAGGGCCTGGTCCTCGCGGTCGAAGCCGGCGCCCAGGTCGCCGTCCTTGGCCGCGGCGATGATCTCCAGCGCGCGGTACGCGGCCGGGGCGGCGCCGTGCACCTTGGAGTCGGCGATGGTCTTGCCGCGGGCGACGGCCTGGTCCCAGGCGTCACCGCGGTCGATCTCGGGGCGCTCGACCGTGACCGTGCCGTTCAGCACGTTCGCGGTCCAGATCAGCGACTGCTCCAGGAAGTCGGCGCCCTCGAAGAGGGCGTCGGCGATCCCGAGCTCGAAGACCTGCTTGCCCTTGAGCTGACGGTTCTGGTTCAGCGAGTTCTCGATGATCACCGAGACCGCGCGGTCGGCGCCGATCAGGTTCGGGAGCAGCGCGCAGCCGCCCCAGCCGGGGACCAGACCGAGGAAGACCTCGGGCAGCGAGAACGCGGGCAGCGCCTTGGAGACGGTGCGGTACGAGCAGTGCAGACCGACCTCGACACCGCCGCCCATCGCAGCGCCGTTGTAGTACGCGAACGTCGGGACCGCGAGGCCCGACAGCCGGCGGAAGACGTCGTGGCCGCCCTTGCCGATGGCGAGCGCGTCCTTGTGCTCCTTCAGCAGCTCGACACCCTTGAGGTCGGCGCCGACCGCGAAGATGAACGGCTTGCCCGTGATGCCGATACCGGTGACGGTGCCTTCGGCCGCCTCCTTCTCGACCTGGTCGATCGCGGCGTTCAGGTTCGCCAGCGACTGCGGCCCGAAGGTGGTCGGCTTGGTGTGGTCCAGGCCGTTGTCCAGCGTGATGAGGGCGAAACGGCCCGCACCGGCCGGAAGGTCCAGGTGGCGTACGTGCGCCTGGGTGACGACCTCGCCGGGGAACAGCTCGGCCGCACCCTTCAGAAGCTCAGTGGTGGTCGTGCTCACTTGTTGCCTCCGTCGAAGTGCGGGTTCTCCCAGACGACCGTCGCGCCCATGCCGAAGCCGACGCACATGGTCGTCAGGCCGTAGCGGACCTCCGGCTGCTCCTCGAACTGGCGGGCCAGCTGAGTCATCAGCCGGACGCCGGAGGAGGCCAGCGGGTGGCCGTACGCGATCGCGCCGCCGTACTGGTTCACGCGGGCGTCGTCGTCGGCGATGCCGTAGTGCTCCAGGAAGGCGAGCACCTGCACGGCGAACGCCTCGTTGATCTCGAAGAGACCGATGTCCGAGATGGACAGGCCGGCCTTCGACAGGGCCTTCTCCGTGGCCGGGATCGGGCCGTAGCCCATGACCTCCGGCTCGACGCCCGCGAAGGCGTAGGAGACGAGGCGCATCCTGACCGGGAGGCCCAGCTCGCGGGCGACGTCCTCGGCGGCGAGCAGCGAGGCGGTGGCGCCGTCGTTGAGACCCGCGGCGTTACCGGCCGTCACGCGGCCGTGGGCGCGGAACGGGGTCTTCAGACCGGCCAGGGACTCCATCGTGGTGCCCGGACGCATCGGCTCGTCGGCGGTGACCAGGCCCCAGCCCGTCTCACCGGCCTCCGGGTTGGTGCGGCGCACGGAGACCGGCACCAGGTCCTGCTGGATCTTGCCGTTGGCGTACGCCTTGGCGGCCTTCTCCTGCGAACGCACCGCGTACTCGTCGGCGCGCTGCTTGGTGATCGTGGGGTACCGGTCGTGCAGGTTCTCCGCGGTCATGCCCATGAACAGGGCGGACTCGTCGACCAGCTTCTCCGATACGAAGCGCGGGTTCGGGTCCACGCCCTCGCCCATGGGGTGACGGCCCATGTGCTCGACGCCACCGGCGACCACGACGTCGTACGCGCCGAAGGCGATGGAGCCGGCCGTCGAGGTGACGGCGGTCAGGGCGCCCGCACACATGCGGTCGATGGAGTAACCGGGGACGGACTGCGGCAGCCCGGCCAGGATTCCGGCGGTGCGGCCGAGCGTGAGGCCCTGGTCACCGATCTGCGTGGTCGCGGCGATGGCGACCTCGTCGATCTTCGCGGGGTCCAGGTCCGGGTTGCGGCGCAGCAGCTCCCGGATGGCCTTCACGACGAGATCGTCGGCGCGGGTCTCGTGGTAGATGCCCTTCGGGCCCGCTTTGCCGAACGGGGTGCGGACGCCGTCGACGAAGACGACGTCCCGGATGGTACGAGGCACGGTGGCTCTCCTCCAGGGTGCGGGATGGCACTGCTGCGGGGCACGCCCGTGAGCGCGCCGCCACCCTCATGCTACTTGCGGGTAACCAGACTGCCCAGTCCTTGTGGCGGGAGCGGCGAAGGTCACATGCACGAAATGGCCCGGACAGCCCCGAAAGGGGGCCGTCCGGGCCATAGGGAGAACGGATCGAGTGGCCGCGGGCCCGCCTGAACCTGGCGTGAATACGACCCTGTCACATGCCTTCTCAGGCCTCCGAAGCGAGCGCGCGCAGCAGGATGGGGGCCACTTGTTCGATCTGCCAGCGCCGCGCCCCGTATCCGGCGAGTGCGTCCTCCACCGTGTCCGGCGTCAGTTTCTTCGGCGGTTCCCAGCACACCCGGCGCACGGTGTCGGGGGTGATGAGGTTCTCCTGCGGCATCTTCAGCCGCTCCGCGAGCTCGGACACGGCCGTGCGGGCGGCCGACAGCCGGGCCGCGGCGGCCGGGTCCTTGTCCGCCCAGGCGCGGGGCGGCGGCGGTCCGGCCAGCGGCTGGCCGGGCTGCGGGAGCTCCGCGTCGGGCAGTTCCTTCGCCCGGTCCACGGCGGCCTGCCACTGCTCCAGCTGGCGCCGGCCCATGCGGTGGCCGAAGCCGGGCAGGGCCGTCAGTGCGTGGGCGTTGGGCGGGAGCGTGAGGGCGGCCTCCACGATCGCGGCGTCGCCGAGCACCTTGCCCGGCGAGATGTCGCGGCGCTGGGCGATCTGGTCGCGCATGGTCCACAGCTCCCTGACCACGGCCATCTGCCGGCGCCGGCGGACCTTGTGCATGCCGGAGGTGCGGCGCCACGGATCCTGGCGCGGGGGAGCGGGCGGCGCCGAGGCGATGGCGGAGAACTCCTCCCGCGCCCATTCCAGCTTGCCCTGCCGGTCGAGCTCCTCCTCCAGGGCGTCGCGGAGGTCGATCAGCAGCTCGACGTCGAGTGCCGCGTAGCGCAGCCAGGGGTCGGGCAGCGGGCGGGTCGACCAGTCGACGGCCGAGTGGCCCTTTTCCAAGGAGTAGCCGAGCACGCTCTCGACCATCGCGCCGAGGCCGACCCGCGGGAACCCGGCCAGCCGCCCGGCCAGCTCGGTGTCGAAGAGCCCGGTCGGCGTCATCCCTATTTCGCGCAGGCAGGGCAGGTCCTGGGTCGCCGCGTGCAGGATCCATTCGGCGCCGCGCAGCGCCTCGCCCAGCCCGGACAGGTCGGGGCAGCCCACCGGGTCGACGAGCGCGCTGCCCGCGCCGTCACGGCGCAGCTGTACGAGATAGGCGCGCTGCCCGTACCGATAGCCGGACGCGCGCTCGGCGTCCACGGCCACCGGGCCGGAGCCCGCGGCGAAGGCGGCGATCACCCCGGCCAGGGCGTCGTCGGAGGCCACCACCGGTGGAATGCCCTCGCGAGGTTCGAGCAAGGGGATCGGCGCCGGGGCGACGTCGTCCGGGGGGGCGCCCCCGGTGGTTCGCAGTGAAGTGTCTGCTGCGGTCTCTTGGGCGTCGGTCACGTATCAAGGGTATCTGTGTATGCGCGGCGCCCGTCGACGGAATGATCCGTCGGCGGGCGCCGATGCATGTAATCCAGCCGGATCCGCATTTCTGCACACCGGCGGGGGTGCGGAATCAGTGGATGATGCCCGTCCGCAGGGCGACGGCGACCATACCTGCGCGGTCTCCGGTGCCGAGCTTGCGGGCGATTCGGGCGAGGTGGCTCTTGACGGTGAGGGCGGACAGCCCCATGGAGACGCCGATGGCCTTGTTGGACTGCCCTTCGGCGACGAGCCGCAGGACCTCCACCTCGCGGCCGGACAGTTCGCGGTAGCCGCCCGGGTGGCTCGGGGTGCCGGGGGGCCGGCGGTGCATACGGGCGGCGGTGGCGCCGATGGGTGCGACGCCGGGACGGGTGGGGTGGCCGATGTTGGTACGGGTGCCGGTGACGACGTAGCCCTTCACGCCGCCCGCGAGGGCGTTGCGTACCGCGCCGATGTCATCGGCGGCGGAGAGGGCGAGGCCGTTCGGCCAGCCGGCGGCTCGGGTTTCGGACAGCAGGGTCAGCCCGGAACCGTCGGGCAGGTGGACGTCGGCAACGCAGATGTCGCGCGGGTTGCCGACGCGGGGGCGGGCCTCCGCGATGGACGACGCCTCGATGACGTCACGTACTCCGAGTGCCCACAGATGGCGGGTGACGGTGGAACGGACGCGCGGGTCGGCCACGACGACCATGGCCGTCGGCTTGTTCGGGCGGTAGGCGACCAGGCTTGCGGGCTGCTCGAGGAGAACGGACACCAGGCCTCCTGGGGAGTGGCGGGACGGGCCGGCTCGGGGATGAAGCCGGGGCGAACCGTGCTTGAAGGGTCATTGACTCCTTCGGCAGCAGACCCCTGCTCCTTTAGAGGAAGATCACGATTTGGTGAGTAACAATTCGGGCAAATAGGACGCGCGATCGATTGTACGAAAAGAGAGCCGGTGGCTGTACGAGGTTTTGTGACGCAGCGTCACGAAACCTGGAGCGGCGCGAAACGCGGAGAGCGTCCTACGAGACCTGCGGCCCGCGCCGCTGCGGCAGCGTGACCACCGCCGCGTCCACCGGCTCCGAGGGCGGCAGGCCGGCGATCTGGCACAGCAGGTCGCCCCACGCCATCAGGTGCGCCGCCGTGTCCGGCACACCGCCACGGCCCTCGCGCGGGGTCCACGACGCCCGGATCTCGATCTGCGTCGCCGGGCGCCGGGTCGCCAGCTCACCGAAGTAGTGCGAACTCGCCCGGGTGACCGTGCCGCCCGCCTCCCCGTACGACAGACCGCGCGCCTCCAGCGCACCGGTCAGCCACGACCAGCACACCTCCGGCAGCAGCGGGTCGGATGCCATCTCCGGCTCCAGCTCGGCGCGCACCAGCGTCACCAGCCGGAAATTGCCCTGCCAGGCCTCGTGCCCGGCCGGGTCGTGGAGCAGGACGAGCCGGCCGTCGGCAAGATCGTCCTCGCCGTCGACGACCGCCGCCTCCAGTGCGTACGCGAACGGAGCCAGGCGTTTCGGTGGCCGCGTCGGCTCCACCTCCAGCTCGGGCCTCAGCCGCGCCGAGCGCAGCGCCTCCACCGCCGAACGGAACGCGGGCGGGACGGAACCACCCTCCGCACTGTCCGTGCCGTCAGCACCATCGGATTGATCGGAGAAGTGTCCCTGCGCCGGAGCCATGCGGGGAAGAGTAGGCGGAACCGGAGCCGCGCGCGCGAAAGGACACCCGTGCGGGGCGGGGCTCATTCCCCGTGCGTGCGAAGATTCTGTGTGTGAGCGCCATTGACCGCCCTTCGGGCCACCAGACCAAGACCTCTGCCACCCACGACTCGGTGTTCCTGAAGGCGTGCCGCCGCGAGCCCGTGCCGCACACGCCGGTCTGGTTCATGCGCCAGGCGGGGCGCTCGCTGCCGGAGTACCTGAAGGTGCGCGAGGGCATCCCGATGCTCGAATCCTGCGCGATGCCGGAGCTCGTCGCAGAGATCACGATGCAGCCCGTCCGCCGCCACAAGGTCGACGCCGCCGTGTACTACAGCGACATCGTCGTGCCGCTCAAGGCCGTCGGCATCGACCTCGACATCAAGCCCGGCGTCGGACCGGTGATCGCCGAGCCGATCCGCACCCGCGCCGACCTCGCCCGGCTGCGCGACCTCACGCCCGATGACGTCCCGTACGTCACCGAGGCCATCGGCCTGCTCACGGCCGAACTCGGCTCCACCCCGCTGATCGGTTTCGCGGGCGCGCCGTTCACCCTCGCGAGCTACCTCGTGGAGGGCGGCCCGTCCCGCAACCACGAGCACACCAAGGCCCTGATGTACGGCGACCCGGAGCTCTGGGCCGACCTGCTCGACCGACTCGCCGAGATCACCGGCGCCTTCCTCAAGGTCCAGATCGAGGCCGGCGCCTCCGCCGTGCAGCTCTTCGACTCCTGGGTCGGCGCCCTGGCCCCCGCCGACTACAGCCGCTCGGTGCTGCCCGCCTCCGCGAAGGTCTTCGACGCCGTCGCGTCGTACGGCGTCCCGCGCATCCACTTCGGTGTCGGCACCGGTGAACTGCTCGGCCTGATGGGCGAGGCCGGCGCGGACGTCGTCGGCGTCGACTGGCGGGTCCCGATGGACGAGGCGGCGCGCCGTGTCGGTCCCGGCAAGGCGCTCCAGGGCAACCTCGACCCCGCCGTGCTCTTCGCACCGACCGCCGCGGTGGAGGCCAAGACCCAGGAGGTGCTGGACGCCGCCGCCGGTCTGGAGGGCCACATCTTCAACCTGGGCCACGGCGTGATGCCGAACATGGACCCGGACGCGCTGTCGCGGCTCGTCGAGTACGTCCACACGAGCACCGCACGCTGAACGACGGGCAGGCGGGCGCCGCTCCTCAGGCGGTGCCCGCCTTCCGCAGCACCGTCACGGTCTTGCGAGCCGCCACCAGGACCGGGTCCCAGACCGGGGAGAACGGCGGCGCGTAGCCCAGGTCGAGCGCCGTCATCTGCTCGACCGTCATCCCGGCGGTGAGCGCCACCGCCGCGACGTCGACCCGCTTCGCCGCCCCGTCCCGGCCGACGATCTGCACGCCCAGCAGCCGCCCCGTGCGGTACTCCGCGAGCATCTTCACCGTCATCGGCCGCGCCCCCGGGTAGTAGCCCGCCCGGCCCGTCGACTCGATCGTCGCCGTGACGAAGCGCAGGCCCGCCGCGTGGGCGTCCTTCTCACGCAGTCCCGTGCGGGCGATCTCCAGATCGCAGACCTTGCTCACCGCCGTACCGACCACGCCCGGGAACGTCCCGTAGCCGCCACCGACGTTGGACCCGATGATCTGTCCGTGCTTGTTGGCATGGGTGCCCAGCGCGATGTGGCGGGTGCGGCCCGCCACCAGGTCGAGGACCTCGACGCAGTCGCCGCCCGCCCAGATGTTGTCGTGGCCCACGACCCGCATCGACAGATCGGTGAGCAGCCCGCCGTGCGGGCCGACCGGCAGCCCGACCGCCCGGGCCAGCGTCGTCTCCGGCTCGACGCCGATGCCGAGCACCACCACGTCCGCCGGGTAGGACGCGCCGGCCGTCTCGACGGCGGCGGCGCGGCCGTCCGCCCCGGTACGGATCGCGGTGACCGCGGCTCCGTTCACCGTCGTGATCCCGAGCCCGTCCATCGCGTCGTGGACGAGACGTCCCATGTCCGGGTCGAGCGTCGCCATCGGCTGCTCGCCCCGGTTGAGCACCGTCACCTCGAAGCCGCGCTTCAGCATCGCCTCGGCCATCTCGACGCCGATGTAGCCGGCGCCGACGACGACCGCGCGCCGCCCGGTCGCCCGGTCCAGGGTGTCCAGCAGGGCCTGCCCGTCGTCCAGGTTCTGCACGCCGTGCACCCCGGCCGCGTCCATGCCGGGCAGCGCGGGCCGCACCGGGCGGGCTCCCGTCGCGATCACCAGCTTGTCGAAGCCGGTCCAGGAGGTCTCGCCCGAGTCCCGGTCCAGGGCCCGTACCCGCTGCCCCGCGACATCGATCTCCGTCACCTCGGTGCGCATCCGCAGGTCGATGGCGCGGGCCCGGTGCTCCTCGGGGGTGCGGGCGATCAGGTCGTCCCGCTGCTCGACGTCGCCGCTGACCCAGTACGGGATGCCGCAGGCGGAGTACGAGGTGAAGTGGCCCCGCTCGAAGGCGGTGATGCTCAGCTCGTCCGGGCCCTTGAGGCGGCGCGCCTGGGACGCGGCGGACATGCCCGCCGCGTCACCGCCGATGACCACCAGTCGTTCCGCCGCCATGCCAGGTCCCTTCGACGTCCCTGCGAAAGGCCCACGCTACGGCGCCGCGGACCCCGGGGGCGCGGCGGCGCCCCCGGGGAACGCTCACTGGCCCGCCGGAGGCCGCTGCCCCGCCTTCCCGCCCCAGCGGCGCGCCGCCAGCCGCCACAGGACCAGCAGGACGGCCGCGGCGGCCAGGAACGGGGCCGCGGCACCCACCGCCATGCCGAGCCACCGCAGCATCGTCACGAAGGCGTGCCAGCCGCCGCTCAGCGCGTCCAGGAACCCCGGGTCCTCATCGGCCTCGGCCGCGGTCTCCGGCTCCGTCAGGTCGAGCGTGATCGTCGCCAGCGTCGTACGGTCCCTGAGCGAGGCCTGCTGGGCGAGCAGGGACTCCAGCGACGCCTGACGGCTGCTCAGTTCGCCTTCCAGCGTGACGACGTCGACGAGCTTGTCGGCCCGCTCCATCAGCTTGCGCACCCGCGCCACGCTGGCACGCTGGGTGGCGATCCGGCTCTCGACGTCGACGACCTGGCCGGTGACGTCCTTCGCGGTCGACGAGCGGGAGAGCAGCTTTCCCGCACCCGAGAGCTCTCGCAGGACGCTGTCGTACTCGTCCTGCGGCACCCGCAGGACGAGGTGCGAGGAGTCGTGCGTGTCGTCCACCTGCTCGGTCGACTCGTCGGCGACCAGACCGCCCGCGTTCTGCGCGACCGTACGGGCGGCTGCCGCCGCCCTGGACGCGCTCTTCACCTCCACCAGCAGTGAGGCGGTGCGGATCACGTGCGTGGCGGTCACCGGATTCGGCTTCTTCGACGCGCCCGCCGCGGCCGTGCCTTCCTTCTCGGCCGCCCCTTCCTTGGCGTCCGCGGCGGCCTCCCCGGCGGCCGGATCCGCCTTCTTCTGCCCGTCGGCGGAAAAGGCTCGCTGGTCGGAGGAGCTGGCGCTGTCGTCGGCCGCGCCGCAGCCGCTCAGCGCGAGGACGGCGGTGAGCAGCCCGGCGGCGAGCGCGGTGCGGGTGCGGCGGGCTGCGCGTCTGTGGGTACGGGTGATGGGTGCTGCCTGCATAACTGTCCCCCCAGGACGGGTGATTGATGGCTCCGGTTCGACGCGGGAGGTGGTGGTCCCGGTTTCAGGAACCCGGTTTCGAAGCGGTCACGGTCAGGACTCGGAAGAGGTTTGAGAGAGTGGGGGCATGCAGCGTTCAACACACCGTGCGGACAGGGCCCCCGGCCACGTCGTCGTCATCGGCGGCGGCATCGCCGGACTCGCGGCCGCCCACCGGCTCCTCGGCGCCGGCCTGAGGGTCACCCTCCTGGAGGCGACCGACCGGCTCGGCGGCAAGCTCATGACCGGTGAGGTCGCCGGCGTGCAGGTCGACCTCGGCGCCGAGTCGATGCTCGCCCGCCGGCCCGAGGCGGTCGCCCTGGCCCGTGCCGTCGGCCTCGGTGACCGGCTCCAGCCGCCCGCCACCGCCACCGCCTCGCTGTGGACGCGTGACGCGCTGCGCCCCATGCCCAAGGGCCATGTGATGGGCGTCCCGGGCGACCCGTCGGTCCTCGGCGAGGTGCTGTCGCCCGAGGGCCTCGCGCGCATCGCCCAGGAACGCGATCTGACCCCGACCGCCGTCGGTGACGACGTGGCCGTCGGCGCGTACGTGGCGGACCGGCTCGGCCGCGAGGTCGTGGACCGGCTGGTCGAGCCCCTCCTGGGCGGGGTGTACGCGGGCGACGCCTACCGGATCTCGATGCGCGCCGCCGTACCGCAGCTCTTCGAGGTCGCCCGGCAGGCGGGCTCCCTGCTCGACGGCGTCACCCGCATCCAGGAGCAGGCCGCCGCCCGGCAGCAGACCGGGCCGGTCTTCCAGGGGATCGCCGGAGGCCTCGGAACCCTGCCGGGCGCCGTTGCCGACGCCGTACGCGCCGGGGGCGGGGAGATCCTCACCGAGACGCCCGTGCTGGGCCTGACCCGTAGCGCCGAAGGCTGGGACGTGCGCACCGACGCCCGGGTGATCACCGCCGACGGCATCGTCCTCGCCACCCCCGCCTGGTCCGCCTCCACCCTGCTCGCCGCCGAGTCCCCGGCAGCCTCCGCCGAGCTCGCCGGCGTCGAGTACGCGTCGATGGCCCTGGTCACCATGGCCTTCCGGCGCTCCGACGTGACGGGTTCCAAGGCCTTCGAGGGCCGCTCCGGCTTTCTCGTGCCCCCGGTCGACGGCCGCACCATCAAGGCCGCCACCTTCTCCACCCACAAGTGGCAGTGGGTCGCCGACGCGGCTCCGGACCTGTTCGTCCTGCGGACCTCGGTGGGCCGCTACGGCGAGGAGGACCATCTGCACCGCGAGGACGCCGAGCTCGTCGACGTGTCGCTGGGAGACCTCGCCGCGGCGACCGGGCTGGCCGCGAAGCCCGTCGCCACCGAGGTCACCCGCTGGATCGGCGGACTGCCCCAGTACCCCGTGGGCCACCTCGGCCGCGTCGCCCGGATCCGCGAGGAGGTCGCGAAGATGCCCGCGCTGCGCGTCTGCGGCGCCGTCTACGACGGGGTCGGCATCCCCGCCTGTATCGCGAGCGCGCACCGCGCGGCGGACGAGATCGTCCGGGACGTCGCGGGAGGGAGCGGCGGGGAGAACGACGGAGAGATCATCGCCACTCCGACCCTGGTTCAGGGCACACAGAGCGAGGCGGGACAATAGCCGTATGAGTGCTCCTGAGAGTGTGACACCAAGCAAGGCCCCCAACGCCGGCAAGAAGGCGAAGGACCTCAACGACGTCGTCCGCTACACGCTGTGGTCCGTCTTCAAGCTGCGCGACGTGCTGCCCGCCGACACGGACCGTGCGGCGTACTCCGGTGAGGTCCAGGAGCTGTTCGACCAGCTCGCGGCCAAGGACATCACCGTGCGTGGCACCTATGACGTCTCCGGCCTGCGCGCCGACGCCGACGTCATGATCTGGTGGCACGCCGAGACCTCGGACGCGCTCCAGGAGGCGTACAACCTCTTCCGCCGCACCCGCCTCGGCAAGAGCCTCGACCCGGTCTGGTCGAACATGGCGCTGCACCGCCCCGCCGAGTTCAACAAGGCGCACGTCCCGGCGTTCCTCGCCGACGAGACGCCGCGCGACTACATCAGCGTGTACCCCTTCGTGCGCTCCTACGACTGGTACCTGCTGCCCGACGAGGACCGTCGCCGCATGCTCGCCGACCACGGCAAGATGGCCCGCGGCTTCCCCGACGTGCGCGCCAACACCGTGGCCTCCTTCTCCCTCGGCGACTACGAGTGGGTGCTGGCCTTCGAGGCCGACGAACTGCACCGCATCGTCGACCTCATGCGTCACCTGCGGGCCTCCGAGGCGCGGATGCACGTCCGCGAAGAGGTCCCCTTCTACACCGGCCGGCGCAAGTCGGTCGCAGACCTGGTGGCCGGGCTCGCGTAGCGAGCGGGTTCCGACCACCCCAACCCGGAAGATCAGACGGCGGAACCCCCGGCACCCTGTGCCGGCCGCCGTTCCAGCGACACCGGGTTCGGCTTCCGGTGCGGCGCGCTTCCAGCGCGCCGCACCGGCGTCTTTCACCGCACGTTCCGCGCGCCCCGGCCGCCGAGCGCGGCCCGCAGCGCCGGGTCGGCCACCGCGCGCACGCCCCGCACGGCGACCGCCACCAGCACATCGCCCTCCGGGCCGTCCGCGGCGGCCGTGCGCACGTCCAGCAGTCGCTGTCCGGCGGGGGAGGCCCAGGAGCTGTACGGATGCACCTCCATCCGGGCGATGGCCAGAGCGCCCAGGGTCAGCACGAGCGGCAGCCCGAACCAGACGAGCATCGGTACCCCCGAGCCGCCCGTCCCCTGCTCCCGGCCGGGTGTGAGCAGCGCCGCGGCGCCCATCGCGGCCACCAGCAGCGCGGCCCCGCGCACCGCCCGCACCGCCGGTACGAGGTCCGGCCCCGCCCCGCCCGGCAGCGCCAGCCCCGCGGCGACCAGCCTGTCGGCGAGGGCGCGCACGGCGTCGGCGGCCGCCGCGGCGGCGCGGACCGGCGCGATGGGGGACTGGCCCTGCGGGCCGATGGCACGGATCACCGTGCGCTCCACGTCGTCGCGGCCGTCCGGGTCGACCACCGTCGCCCAGCCGGTGTGCGCGAGCAGCAGCCGGCGGCGCAGATGCATGGTGACGAGCGCGAGATCGGCGACCCGGTGCGGGCCGCCGGCCAGGAACGCTGTCTCGTACAGCGTGAGTTCAGGACCGTCCGCCGCGCGCCGGGCCTGCCTCGCCTCCCTGGACGACGCGCCCGGATCACCGAGGCGGGCCGCCGCGAGGCAGAGCCGTACACAGGAGATGGCCGCCGCACCCCATGCGACCAGCAGAAACAGAACCCAGAGCATGCCGGATTTCTATGCGAGAGAGACCCGGAGCGCCACAGGATTCCAGGATGCGGACGGCGACCGCTCAGGAACTGCTGCCGCAGCTGGAACCCGAACTGCTGCCGCAGCTGGAACCCGAACTGCTGCCGCAGCTCGATCCGGAACCGCAGCTCGATCCGGAACCGCAGCTCGACCCGGAACCGCAACTGGATCCCGAGCCGCAACCGGACCCGGAACCCGACCCGCACCCGGAACCGCCCCCGCCTCCGCCGGTGTTCCCGGCGGAGCTGCCGCAGCCGCCGTCGCCGGGGCTCGACCCCGCACACCACACCGTCGGTACGAGCAGCAGCCCCGAGGAGTCGGAGGAGTGGTGCGAGGACGAGGGCACGGGCGGTCCCGCCGGCCGCATCCGGGCCGCCGTGACGAGATGTGTCCGCAGCGCCGGGTCGCCGAGCGCCCGCGGTCCCGCCACCGCCACCAGATGGGCCGCGCCCGTCCCGGACCCGTAGGCGATCCGGAACGCCGCCGCGGCTCTGCGGCCCGCCTTGGTGATCCGGGCGCGGGCGGCGCCCGCGACGGCCAGCCCGACGACGGCCCCGCCGAGCAGCGCCGGGAGCCCCTTGACGATGAACGGCGCGGGCGTCTCCCCGAGGCTGTCGGCCGAGGTGAACTGGGCGATGGTCAGCACGAAGGAGACCGGCAGACCGAGCAGGCAGATCACCGCCTGCGTCATGCCCCAGCGACGCCACGTCCGGTTCGCCCCGGGCACGTTCAGCAGACCGCGCCCGGCCAGGCCGTCCCCGACCTCCTGCACGGCGGGATGGCGCATCACCGCGTTCCGCAGGGTGTGCAGGGCGCCGCTCGGAGCGGCGGCCTGCTCGTGGAGCACGGCCCGCTCCACCGGGTCGTGGGCGACCGGCCGCTGGACCGCGACGATCCCCGGACCGCCGACGAGCAGCCGGCCGTCCTCCAGCATCGCGGCGAGTGCGGTGTCCACCACACGGCCGGGCCCGCCGTTCAGGAACGCCACCTCGGACAGGTCGTGGACGACGCCGTCCGTACGGGGACGGGCGCGGCCCGCCCCCACGATCAGCAGCGTCGAGGAGACCACCACTGCCAGTGTCAGGACCAGGGCGAAGATGTTCATGCCCCGTCACCTCCCTGCGAGTACGGAACGGGCCGCCCGGACCAGCCGGGTGGTGCGGCGGGGTGGCCGGGGAGCCGTCCGGTCCTGCCACCAGCGGGTCAGCCGGCGGCGGGCCGCCTCGTCGGCGGGGCGCCCGGCGATGAGCAGCTGTTCGGCGAAGTCCAGGGCGTCGCGCCGGTATCCGGCGGACATCGGGCGGCTCCTGGCGTACGCGAGGAACGCGTCCCGGTAGCCGAGGCCCAGGATCTGCGGGAGTTCGGGGGCCACCTTGGCGACGACGTCGGCGCGCTTGGCGGCCAGGGCCCGGCTCTGGACGCCGAGCCGGCGGTGGTCGAAGCCCTCGGGGGCGGGCGTGCCCGCGACGAGGGCGGACAGCAGCGAGGTCTGCGCGACCGCGACCCGGTCACGCAGCGCCTCCGGGTCCTCCGGCCTGCGCGCCGGGGGCGTGGGCCTCGGCGCGCGGCGGACGGGCTCGCGCACGCCGTCCCGGTCCGCGTCCGCGTGTGCCCGCGCTTCGAGCGTGGCGCGGATCGTGTCCAGTTCGCCCGCCAGCTCGGCGGCCGGCGGGAAGTCGTCGTCGCGCTCCAGCAGGACGCCGGGCGGCGCGATACGGGAGCGGAGCTCGGCGAGGACGCCGAGCACCGGAGCGGTGACCGGGTGGGCGTGTGTGTCGTGCCAGACGCCGTCCTTCTCCACGCCGCCCGCCACGTGGACGTACGCGATGGCCTCCACGGGCAGTTCGTCGAGGGCCGTGGCCGGGTCCTCGCCCCGGTTCACGTGGTTCGTGTGCAGATTGGCCACGTCGATGAGCAGCCGCACCCCCGTGCGCTCGACCAGCTCCGCCAGGAACTGCCCCTCGGTCAGCTCCTCGTCGGGCCAGGAGATCAGCGCCGCGATGTTCTCCAGCGCCAGGGGCACCGGCAGCGAGTCCTGCGCCACGCGCACGTTCTCGCACAGCACGTCCAGCGCCGCCCGGGTACGCGGCACGGGCAGCAGGTGACCCGCCTCCAGTACCGGCGACGCGGTGCGCGCCCCGCCCGCCCGGACGAACGCGATGTGCTCGGTCACCAGGGGCGTGCCCAGCAGGGTGGCCCGCGCCGCGAGGCCGGCGAGCCGGCCGGGGTCGGGGCGCTCGGCGCCGCCGAGGCCCAGCGAGACGCCGTGCGGCACCACGGTGACGCCGCGCGCCCGCAGCCGTACCAGGGAGGCGGGCAGATGATCGGCGCAGAGGTTCTCCGCGACCGCTTCCACCCAGTCGATCCCTGGCAGCGCCTCCACCGCGTCGGCGATCTCCGGCCGCCAGCCGATCCCGATTCCCAGCTCCATGGTGTCCCCCTCCGCCGCTCTGTGCAGGGGTCATGACCCCGCCGCACAGCGCTGAATCCGAAGAGGGGGACGTTCAGAGCTCGATTTGAGGTTCCCGTCGCTCCGCCGGGCGGGTGCGGTCTCTCAGGGCATCGGGGCCGTGGAAGGCCGCGAGGTGAACGACTGGTCCCCGGTCGGTGCCGCCGGAACCGGCTGCGGCAGGACCGAGCCGCTGGGCGCCGCCGGAGGCCCGGTCGGGCTGGCCGTCGCCGCTCCCGCCGCCTCGCGGGCCAGGGCGTCGAAGTCGACGAAGCCGGTGCCCTCCAGCATGGTGATGTGGTCGAGCACGGTCACGTTGGCGTCGGTCGCCAGCTGCCGGATCAGCGAGTTTCGGGTGGTGTGCCGGACCTGGGCGATCAACGCGAAGACCTTGCCGTGCGCGTTCCGCAGCAGGTTGGTGAACTCCCGCTCGTACTCCTGGCCGCTCGCCGCCGTCATCTCCCGCAGCCAGCCCTGCTGCTGCTCGGTCGGCTGGTTCGGCAGCTCCACACCCAGCTTGGCGGCGACATCACGCGACCTGCGGTCCAGATCCGTGTGCCCGACGACCAGATGGTCCCCGGCCGCCTTGATCGCCTCGGTCGGGGCCCGCTCGATCGCCTGCTGTCCGGCGGGCAGCTCCCAGAGCCCGGCCAGGCGGACCTTCACCAGGAAGTCCCGGTCCGTCGCCGAGAGCGGACCCCACTGGGTCGAGGTGGTCGACGCGTCGAGGTTGGCCTCCCCGGTGCCGGAGCGGTCGGCGTACGACCAGACCGGGTAGGCGAGGGCGCCGAGCGTGGCGACGAGCGCCGCGATGATGAGGGCCGTTCCGTTGATGCGTCGCACAGAGGATTCTCCCGGGCCGAGGCGTGACGGCGTCCAATCAACCGCCGGTCCGAACGGCCGGGCACTGACCGGCCGTTCGACCTACTGGGCAGTATTGCCAGTGCGGCGGTGTCAGGAGATACGTATCGGCGGACCGGGTTGTTCAACGGCCCGGGGCGAATCCGCGAACGAGGCACGCGCGCGGCGCCGGGCCGTTTCCGCCGAGGAGGCGGGCACCCGGGCGCCGGCCCGATTCCGTGGAGGAGCCGGGTGCCCGGGCGCCGGTCGCTTCGGGTTGCGTGCGGAGGACCTCGCGGGTTCCCGCGCAGGAGGCCGGTACCGGGCCGGGCCGCCCGCCGGTCAGCGGCGCAGGGCCGGATGGTCGGCGACCACCGTGCACGAGCCCGGGGCGATCTCGGTGAACCCGGCGTCCCGCACCACCGGCAGCCCGCTCACCGTGAGCTCCCGCCAGCGGTCCGCGTCAGGGGTGGCGACCGCGAGCGGGAAGCCCGCCTCGCTCCAGGCCTTGCGCTCCGTCTCCGACAGCTCCCACCAGGCGAGCTGGGCCCCGTGCCCGGCCTGCGCCATCTCCTTGCCCGCCGACATGCCGAGCTCCGGGTTCAGCCAGAGGACCGGGCCGGTGAGGTCGGGCGCGGCGGGGGGTTCGGGGTCGTCCAGATCCGTTCCCGAGACCTGGAGCTTGGCGAGCTCCTTCGGCCAGCCGTCGAGCGGCACCGGCGGGTAGACCCGCACCTCGGCCTCCTCGCCCGTGACCGTGATCCCGGGCAGCGCGTAGGCCTTCCGCCACTCCGCGCCGCGCGCCCGGCGCACCACCTTCCGGATCCGGGCGTCCTGCCAGTCGCGCATCACCTGCGCCCACTCGCCCTCACCCGTCGACCGCTCGTCGGAGAGCATCACCAGTACCGCCCGGGCGGCCGTGCACAGGGCGTCGGTACGGGCCGGGGGTGCCGTCTTCTCGATGTGCACCACCAACGGGAGTACGTATTGGGGTGCTTCGTCCCGGTTGGTCCGCTCCGTATGGAAAGGGCTGTCCACCGGCGGACCGGCGGGAACGGACGGCGACTCGGCGGGGACGGTCGGGGACGCGGGGATGTCGTTGCTGCTCACCCGTCCAGTCTGCCAGCCGCCCCGAAACGCGTTCTTGGCGGAATGAAACCCTCCGGGTGAGGATGCATCGCATGAAGAGCGATCTCTTTTCCAGTGAGCACATGGCGCAGCAGGCCACCGCCCCCGGGATGACCCTGCAGAACGCCAAATCCATCAAGTACGCGGTCAACGGCGAAATGCACGCACGCCAGGGATCGATGATCGCCTTCCGCGGTGACCTCCAGTTCGAGCGCAAGGGCCAGGGCCTCGGCGGCATGCTCAAGCGCGCCGTCACGGGCGAGGGGCTGCCGCTGATGGCGGTGCGCGGGCAGGGCGAGGCGTGGTTCGCGCACGAGGCGGCCAACTGCTTCATCGTGGAGATGGAGCAGGGTGACGTCCTCACCATCAACGGCCGCAACGTCCTGTGCTTCGACGCCACGCTCGCGTACGAGATCAAGACCGTGAAGGGGGCCGGGATGACCGGCGGCGGGCTCTTCAACAGCGTCTTCAGCGGCTACGGGAAACTCGGCCTGATGTGCGAGGGGCATCCCATAGTGATCCCCGTCACGCCCCAGCAGCCGGTGTGCGTCGACACGGACGCGGTCGTCGGCTGGAGCGCCCACCTGAACACCTCGCTGCACCGCTCGCAGAGCGTCGGCTCCATGCTGCGCGGCGGCTCGGGCGAGGCCGTCCAGCTGCGGCTGGACGGCGAGGGGTTCGTGATCGTACGGCCCAGCGAGCTCAAGACCGAGAAGGCGTCGTCCAACTGAGCACGGACCTCCTGAGGCTGAGCGGGGTGGGCCGCCGGTACGGTCTCGCCGGACCATGGGTGCTGCGCGGGGTCGACCTCGGGCTGCCCCGGCGCTCGCTCGTCCGCGTCGAGGGAGCCAACGGCACCGGCAAGTCGACCCTGTTGCGGCTCCTCGCCGGGATCGACGCCCCCACCGAGGGCCGGATCGTGGGCAGGCGGCCGCGCACGGCGTACGTCCCCGAGCGGTTCCCGGCGGCGCTGCCCTTCACCGCCGCCGGCTACCTGGTCCACCTCGGCCGGATCCACGGACTGCGCAGGACCGAGGCGGCCGGGCGTGCACAGGAGTGGCTGAGCCGCTTCGGGGCCGCGGAGCACGCCCGCACGCCGCTCGCGGAGCTGTCCAAGGGCACCAGCCAGAAGGTCGCCGTGGCCCAGGCGCTCCTGGCCGAACCGGAGTTGCTGGTCCTGGACGAGGCCTGGACCGGCCTGGACACCGCGGCCCGCGGCGAACTGGACCGGGCCGTGACCGAAAGCGTCGCCGCGGGCTCCACGGTGGTCTTCGTCGACCACGACCCGCGCCGCCTGGCGGGCGCGGCCGATACGGCGCTGCGCGTCGAGGGGACCGGGCTCGTCATGGCATCCCCCGCCCCCGCCGGGGCGTCGGCCGGCCCCCGGGTGCGGATCGAGGTCGCGGGCCCGGCCGGCACGAAACTCCCCGCCGGCCTGCCCGGCGCCCCCGTCCGGGCCGCCGCCGGGGACGGAGCCCTGACGCTCACCGTCGCATCCGCGCACTCGGACGCCCTGCTGGGCGCCCTGCTCACGGCCCGCCCGCCCTGGCACATCAGAAGCCTCTCGGCGGTGCCCGGCGACCACGACGAGGCCGCATGACGGCACTGCTCCGCTACCAGGCCGCCCTCCTGCTGCGCTCCCAGCGCTGGCTCGCGCCCGTGCTCCTGTACGTGGCCTTCCTCGGGGTCGGCGTCCGCTCCGGCCAGCCCGTGCTGGACTCGCTCGGCTACTCAGCCGCCGGGCTGCTTCCCGTCACCGCCTGGATCGTGCAGGTCTGCGTCACCCAGGAACCGCCCGCCGCCCGGACGGTCGTCGCCGCGGCCGCGGGCGGGCGGCCACGGGCCCATCTGGCGGCCCTGCTCGCCGCGTCGGGGTGCGCCGGACTCCTGGGTGCGGCAGCCACCGCGGTCGTGCTGCTGATCAGCGAGCCGGCGAGCACGGACCACAGGGTCGAGGTCCCGCTGCCGTCCGCCGGACTCGCCGGGCTGCTCGCTGCCGCCTGCTGCGTCCTGCTGGGGGCGGCCGTCGGGGCGCTCTGCACCCGGCCCCTGCTGCACCGGCGCGGCTGGTCCCTCGTGGCGACCGTACTCGCGGCGCTGCTTGCCCTGGTGACGGGCGGGTCACCCGCGAAGTACGCGGTGACGGGGCTGGTCACCGGCTCGCACACCGGCACCGTCCACGTGCCGGTCCTCCCGCTGCTCGGCGCGGTGGCCGTGACGACCGCGGCAGCCGCGCTCGCCTGCAGGCTCACGTCGGTACGCGGCTGAGTAGGCTCGTCCGCATGAACGAACCCGCGAACGAGTCGTCCCGCGCGACACCGGCCGTTGCGACGCCCGGCACCGCCGAAGGCCCTCCGTACGCCGAGTGCGTGCTGTGCCGGAAGCCGACCGAGTACGCCGAGACCGTCAAGGGCATCACGCTCTGCCCGGTCTGCGAGTGGCAGGAGGCCCAGCGCACGGCCTGTTCCGGCTGAGGCGCGCCGTTCGAGGTCAGCCGGCCATCAGCTCCGACACCTTCACGAAGCGGTATCCACGCTTCCGCAGCTCCGGAACCACCTGGTCCACCGCCTCGTCCGTGACCGGGGCCGCGCTGCGGGTGCAGTGCATGACGACCAGCGATCCGGGCCGCACCCCGTCCAGCACCTGCTGCGCCACCGCGTCCGCGTCCGTCGCGAAGGCATCACCGCTGACGACGTCCCACTGCACAGCGGTCACCTTCTCCGGTGCGAGCGCGCGCAGCGTGGCGTCGTCGTAACAGCCGCCGGGGAAGCGGAAGTACGGCACGACATTCCGGGCGCCGGTCTTCCGGATCGCTCCGAAGCCCCGCTCCACCTCGTCGTGGATCGCGCCCTCCTCCACGGTCGGCAGCCCGTAGCAGGGCGAGGTGAAGGCGTAGTGGCTGTACGAGTGGTTGCCGATCTCGAAGAGCGGGTCCGTGCCGATGGAGCGGGCCTGGGAGGGGTACTCCTCGGCCCACCGGCCGGTCATGAAGACGGTCGCCGGCACCTTCAGCCGGCGCAGCAGCGCGATCAGCTCCGGATTGTCGAAGTGCTCCCCGGCAGCCGCGCGTGACCCCTCGTCGGCCGTCATGTCCGCATCGAAGGTGAGCGCCACGACCTTGTCCGCGTGCTGCGGCCCGCGTTCGAGGACCGGGGTGAGACCGGCGGGGCCGGGCGCCATGGTGGGCGGCTTCTTCGCGGGCCCGGGCGTCGCCGAAGGCGCGCGGGCCGGGGCGCGGGCGGCGGCGGTCGTACGGTCCGCGTCCGTGTGCCGGTCTCCGGGGGAGTCGTCCGAGGCCGCGCAGGCGGCGAGCCCGCCACCGAGGACCGCTCCCAGAACGGCCATAGCCGTCATTCTCCGTACAAAGTTGGTCACTAGCGGAAACTAGCTGATTAACTGACCGGGATCGGTCTGCGCCGTGAAGCATTCGGCCGGGCGGGTGGCGCTGCCCGGGTGGTCCTGCGCGCGGGTGGCCCTGCGTGCAGGCGCACGGGCGCGCCCACGTTGGTCGGACCCGATCGAAACCACGATGCCGTCCGCATCGGGAACGGGGCGCGCCGCCTCTGTGCTCAGCCGGCCGGTGCCGGTGCGTCAGTGCGTCAGCGCCATGGACCCGTCACCGCGAACGTCGTCCCCGGCGTGTAGCAGTTGACGAACATCGTCTCCTGGTCCGGTGCGAACGTGACCCCGGCGAACTCGCCCCACTCCGGTTCCTCGGCCGTCCCGATGTTCTGCCGGCCGCGCGCCATGGCGTACACCTCGCCGCCCCGCGTCAGGCCGAACACGTGCTGCGCTCCGCCGCCGTCCTCGCACACCATCAGTCCGCCGTCGGAGGCGAGACAGATGTTGTCCGGGGACTCGCCCGGCAGCTGGATGTCCGTGTCCGGGCCGAAGGCGATGACCAGCGTCAGCCGGCGCCGCTTCGGCTCGTACCGCCAGACCTGTCCGAAGTGGTCGGCGGCCGAGCCCTCCGCGCTGTGCGCGAAGCTGGAGACGAAGTAGACCGAGGAGCCGCCCCAGTAGCAGCCCTCCAGTTTCTGGCCGTGGGTGATGCCCTTCGGCCCGAAGTCCTGGAAGCGGATGGCCGTTTCGGCGGCCAGCGGATCCGGTACAGGTACCCACTCGACGCCCTCGAAGCTCGTCCCGGTCTCCTGGACCGCGGAGAGGTCGGGGACGCCCGGCACCCGCATGGCCTCCAGTCGGCCGCCG
Source organism: Streptomyces poriferorum (assembly GCF_019399235.1). Taxonomy (GTDB): domain Bacteria; phylum Actinomycetota; class Actinomycetes; order Streptomycetales; family Streptomycetaceae; genus Streptomyces; species Streptomyces poriferorum. The sequence continues at coordinate 84,967 of NZ_JAELVH010000002.1, forward strand.
GCCCGCAGCGAGCCCGTGCCGCCGAGCGGCTTCTCCGGAAGGAAGCGGTAGAAGAGCCCGAACGGCTTCTCGAACGCGTCCTCGGTCTCGTACACGATCCCGTTGCGCGGATCGACCGCGATCGCCTCGTGCTGGAAGCGGCCCATCGCGGTCAGCGGTACGGCGCCGGTGCGGTGCGGATTCGCGCCGTCGACCTCGAAGATGAAACCGTGGTCCTTGGTGTAGCCGTTGGTGCCGGCCTTGTCCTCGGTCTCCTCGCAGGTGAGCCAGGTGTCCCAAGGGGTGCGGCCACCGGCGCAGTTCACCGCCGTACCGGCGATGGCGACGCGTTCGCCGAGGACGTGGTTACGGCCGTCGAGCTCCAGGGCCGTACAGCCGCCCTTGCCCATCGGGTCGTACGTGAGCCCCTTGACGGTCGGTACGGCGATGTCAGCGGTGACCCGGTTCTCGTGGTTGCGTACGAGCGTCACGTGTCCGCGGCGGCCGGCGAACGCCGCCATGCCGTCGCAGTGGCTGGGGACCGGGCCCTCGCCGGAGCGGAGCGGGTCGCCCTCCCGGGACAGCACCCGGTAGCGGAAGCCCTTCGGGAGATCGAGCAGTCCGTCGGGGTCGGGCACCAGTGGGCCGTAGCCCGCGTGGCCCCGGGCGGCGGCCGTCCCGGCGAAGAGTTCGGTGAAGGCTCCGGTGAAGGCGATCGCGGCGGCGGCGCCGCTCGTGGCCAGGACCTGACGGCGTGTCGCGGAAGGTCGGGATGCGGTTGACATGTGGCAACTCCCTGTTGGCGGACAGGTGACATGGCATTGTCAAAAGCAGGCCTGCCCGTTCGAGGCCCCCGGTGAACGTTGTCACGGCCGAGTGGCCGGTCCTGCCCCGACGCTCCGGGGCAGAAGCAGACGGAAGGTCGCCCCCGCGCCCGGCCGGGTGTCGAGTTCGAGCCGGCCCCGGTGCGCCTCGGCGATGGTGGAGGCGATGGACAGGCCGAGACCCGAACCTGGCTCGCGGCCGCTCGCGCCCGTCGAGGGCCCACGGTAGAAACGTTCGAACACCTGCCGGGCGGTGTCGGCCGGCAGCCCCGGACCGTCGTCCGCGATCTCCACCACGCACGCCGGTACGTCCGGGGGCAGCGCTCCCGTGGCGCTGCTGCGGCCCGGCCGGTCGGTCCCCCCGGTGTCCGGACCGGTCCGTACCGTGCCGACCCGCACCTCGACACGCGCCTCGGGCGGGGTGTGGACGCACGCGTTGGCCAGCAGGTTGGCGATCACCTGCGCGAGCTGATGGGGGTCACCCAGCGTCTCGACCACGTCGAGTGCGTCCCCCCCCGGATGCTGCGGTCGAAGGTCACGCGCAGGCCGGTGTCCGAGCCGCGCCCGACCAGCGCCTCGCGCTGGTAGCCGGTGATCGCGGCCGGCCGCAGGTTCAGCCGTACCACCAGGTCGAGCACCTCGTGGATGAAGGCGCGTTCCTTCGGCGAGTGCTCCACCAGCTCCCGCCCGTCGCAGAGCTGACGGGCCGTGCCGTACGGGAGGGTGATGCGGCGCTTCTGCGTGACCCGGTTGACGCGCTGCTTGATCTCGACGCACACCGGCGAGGCGTCCGAGACGCCGTCCGGCTCGCCGTAGTGCCGGATGCGCAGCTTGCGGCGGAACTTGAGACCCTCGATCTTCTCCCAGTAGAACCGGAGCTCCGGTGAGTCGTAGTAGAGGCTCCATACGCCGTAGCCGCCGGCCGGACTGTTCAGGTCACGGTCCATCCGCTCCCCGAGTTCGTCGCGGAGTTCTGCGGCCAGGTCCACGGGGACCAGGTACTTGAGCTCGTATCTGTTGAACGCGTGCAGCCTGCTCGCGACGTGCAGCGGTGGGGGATCCTCGTCGTCCTCGGGGCGCCCCTGGGCGGGCTCCCGGAACGGAGCCGTGTCGGGTTGCGACACCGTGCGCCTCCTTCGTCGTCCGTGCCGGACCGGCCGGCACGCGTCACGCAACCAACGACGGATGAGGAAGCGATGAGAAACCCGGGTGTATTGCAGGAGGATTCACGATGGCCGGAAGGTGAACACGGCCGTGCTCGCGCCGGGGCGGACAGCACTGTCCCCGGGCGGCAGGTGCCGGCCCGGGGACAGTGGGGGAGAGGGCGGTCAGGCGAGCGAGGCGCTCAGCGTGATCGTCGTGCCCGTCAGCGCCTGGCTGACCGGGCAGTTCGCCTTCGCGTCCTCGGCCGCCTTGACGAAGCCCGCCTCGTCGAGACCGGGTACCTCGCCCTGGACGGTGAGGTGGATGCCGGTGATGCCGGTGCCCGGCTGGAAGGTGACCTCGGCCTGGGTGTTCAGCCGGGTCGGCGGGGTGCCGGCCGTGGCGAGACCGTTGGAGAGCGCCATCGAGAAGCAGCTGGAGTGTGCCGCGGCGATCAGCTCCTCCGGGCTGGTCTTGCCGTTCGCCTTCTCCGCGCGGGACGGCCAGGAGACCGGGTACTCCCCGATCCCGGAGGAGTCGAGGGTGACGACACCCTTGCCCTCGATCAGGTTGCCTTCCCAGACCGTGTGCGCCTGACGCGTGGTAGCCATGCTGGTTCCCTTCAAACGGAATGCGCGGTTGTACGGGGGTGGCGAGGCACTCCGTCGTGCCCGGCCGTTTGTTACGTCCCCGAACCTACTGCGCCACCAGACCCTTTGCGTCACGCGCCAGCGCCGTCAGCCGGGAGATTGCCCGGAAGTACTTCTTCCGGTACCCGCCGTTCAGCATCTCCTCGCTGAACAGGCGGTCGAACGGCATCCCGGACGCGAGTACCGGAACCTCCCGGTCGTACAGCCGGTCCGCGAGCACCACGAGCCGCAGCGCGGTCGACTGGTCGGGCACCGGCTGCACCTCGGTGAGGCACACCGCCCGGACGCCGTCCGTCAGCGCGCCGTACCGGCTCGGATGGACGCGGGCCAGATGGTCGAGCAGCGCGGGGAAGTCGTCCAGGCTGGCGCCCTCGGTCGCGTACGCCGCCCTGGTGACCTGCTCCTCGGAGTACGGCGGCGGGGCGTCGGGCAGGCCGCGGTGGCGGTAGTCCTCGCCGTCGATGCGCAGCGGGCGGAAGTGCGAGGACAGCCCCTGGATCTCCCGCAGGAAGTCGGCCGCGGCGAACCGGCCCTCGCCGAGCTTGCCCGGCAGCGTGTTGGAGGTCGCGGCGAGCGCCACCCCCGCCTCGACCAGCCGGCTCAGCAGCGAGGAGACGAGGACGGTGTCGCCCGGGTCGTCGAGCTCGAACTCGTCGATGCACAGCAGCCGGTGCCCGCTCAGCGTCCGCACGGTCTGCTGGAAGCCCAGCGCGCCCACCAGGTTCGTCAGCTCCACGAAGGTGCCGAACGCCTTCAGCGAGGGCGCTGCGGGCGTGGCGTGCCAGAGCGAGGCGAGCAGATGGGTCTTGCCGACGCCATAGCCGCCGTCGAGATAGACCCCACGCGGGCCGCTGGGGGCCGCAGCCTTCTTGCCGCCGAACCACTTGCGCTTGCCCGCGCCCGTCGCGTGCGCCCCGCCCAGCCCGGCCGCGAAGTCGGAGAGGACCTTGACGGCCTCGATCTGGCTCGGCTGGTTCGGGTCGGGGACGTAGGTGTCGAAGCGCACCGAGTCGAAGCGCGGCGGCGGCACCATCTCGGCGACCAGACGGTCGGCGGGGACGTGCGGCTCGAGGGCGCACAGGGACAGCGGGGCCGTTTCGGCTATGGGGCTGGACCCCGGCACGGCGGTGGAGGAGGACACAACTCCCCAGCTTAGGCCGTGCCAGACTGCGGAACATGCGACGCCTGTTCCCTGTGACCGACCTGACAGCGGCCGACGACCGAGGCGAGTGGAGCCTGGACGCCCTCGCCGACGCCTACGCCTACCCCGAGACGGACGGCGCCTGGCTGCGCGCCAACATGGTGTCGACCCTCGACGGCGCCGCCCAGCACGACGGCCGCTCGCAGCCGATCTCCTGCGACAGCGACATGCGGATCTTCGGCACCCTGCGGGGTCTGGCCGACGTGGTGATCGCGGGTGCGGAGACGGTACGGCTGGAGGGCTACCGCCCCGCCCGGGCCCGGGAAGCCTTCGCGGCGCGCCGGGAGGCCGCCGGACAGGGCCCCGCGCCGGCGGTCGCCGTGGTGAGCGGCAGCCTGGACCTGGACTTCTCGCTGCCGCTCTTTGTCTCGCCGCTGGTGCCGACGCTCGTGCTCACCGGTGCGGGCGCGCCGCCCGACCGGATCGAGACGGCCCGCAAGTCGGGCGCCGAAGTGGTGATCGCGGGGGAGGGGTCCCGGGTGGACCCCTCCCGTGCCGTGCGGGAACTGGCCGACCGCGGGCACCGTCGGCTGCTGACGGAGGGCGGGCCCCGGCTGCTCGGGCAGTTCGTGGCGGCGGACGTGCTGGACGAGATGTGCCTGACCCTGGCACCCGTGCTCACGGCCGGTGACGCGCAGCGGATCGCGGGCGGTCCGGCGGTGGCCGTGCCGGAACGATTCGCCCTGGCATCACTGCTGGAAGAGGCCGGGTTCCTCTTCTCTCGGTACCGTCGGATCCGACAATGAGCGGAATTTCCCGTTCCGCTTAGCGTTCGGTGGGCAGAATGGATCTCGCAGACCCCGTGCGAGCACGGGGAAGGATGGTTTCCGCAGTGACCGGCGACGGTCACTGAAGCAGAAGGGCCCTGTGGTGTTCACCAGCGTTTTGATGATCGAGAAGCCCCTCACTTCCGAGGACGTCGAGTTCGTCACCACCCTGCACGGGGAGGAGCAGATCTCCTTCGTCGTGCTCATGCAGCCGCGTGGTGACCAGGCGGATGTGCTGTTGCGGGCCATCGACGACCTGGCGATGGGCGAACTGAAGGAAGCGGCGCGGGAGAGCGAGGAACCGGAGGGCAAGAACGCCAGACAGTCCGCCGAACTCGCGCTCGAAGTGTCCCTGGAGGCGCTGCGCCAGGCCGGCTCGGAAGCCGTCGGACAGGTGATCGAGAGCCACCCCCTGGACAAGCTCAAGTCCGTCGTCGACGAGGCGGAGGCCGACGAGGTCATCGTCCTGACCGCGCCGCACTACGTGGAGGAGTTCTTCCACCGCGACTGGGCGTCCCGCGCCCGGCACAAGGTCGGCGTACCGGTGCTCAAGCTCTTCGCGCACAGCGAATAGGCTGGGAGCCCCTACCCGTACCACCCTGGGAGACACACGCATGGCACCCGGTATTCCTGCCGCCATGGAACGGCCGCACTTCATCGGCATCGGCGGCGCCGGAATGTCGGGCATCGCGAAGATCCTCACCCGGCGGGGTGCGGAGGTCGCGGGCAGTGACTCCAAGGAGTCCGCCACGGCCGAGGCGCTGCGCGCGCTGGGGGCGACCGTCCACATCGGGCACGCCGCGGATCACCTGGCCGACGACGCCACCTGCGTGGTCGTCTCCAGCGCCATCCGCGCCGACAATCCGGAGCTGGTGCGCGCCGGGGAGCTCTCCATCCCCGTCGTGCACCGCTCCGACGCCCTCGCCTCCCTCATGCAGGGGCTGCGGTCCATCGCCGTCGCGGGCACCCACGGCAAGACGACCACCACGTCGATGCTGGCCGTCGCCCTGACCGAGCTGGGCCTCGACCCCTCGTACGCGATCGGCGGCGACCTCGCAGGACCCGGCACCAACGCCACGCACGGCGAGGGCGCGATCTTCGTCGCCGAGGCCGACGAGAGCGACCGGAGCTTCCAGAAGTACGACCCCGAGGTCGCGATCGTCCTCAACGTCGAGCTGGACCACCACGCGAACTACGCCTCGATGGACGAGATCTACGACTCCTTCGAGACCTTCACCGGCAAGATCGTCCCCGACGGCACCCTGGTGATCTCCGCCGACCAGTCCGGCGCCGTCGAGCTGACCCGCCGGGTCCGCGACCTGTCCGCGCTCAAGGTCGTCACCTACGGCGAGTCCGAGACGGCGGACGTCCGCGTCCACAAGATCACCCCGCGCGGTCTGACCAGCGAGGTCACGGTCGTCCTGAACGGCAAGTACCTCACCTTCACCGTCTCCGTCCCCGGCCGCCACTACGCGCTGAACGCCGTGGCCGCCCTCGCCGCGGGCGTCGCCCTGGGCATCCCCGCGCACAACCTCGCCTCGGCCCTCGGGAAGTACACCGGGGTCAAGCGCCGCCTCCAGCTCAAGGGCGAGGCGGCCGGCGTCCAGGTCATCGACAGCTACGCCCACCACCCGACCGAGATGACGGCCGACCTCGAAGCGATGCGCGGCGCCGCCACCGACGCCCGCATCCTGGTCGTCTTCCAGCCCCATCTCTTCTCCCGCACCCAGGAGCTCGGTACCGAGATGGGCCAGGCCCTCGCGCTGGCGGACGCCTCCGTGGTCCTGGACATCTACCCGGCCCGCGAGGACCCGATCCCCGGCATCACCAGCACCCTGATCATCGAGGCCGCGAAGGCCGCCGGCGCCGATGTCACCGCCGTGCACGACAAGGCGACGGTCCCCGGGGTCATCGCGGGAATGGCGAAGCCCGGCGACCTCGTTCTCACCATGGGGGCGGGCGACGTCACTGACCTCGGCCCGCAGATCCTGGACCACCTGTCGAGCTGAGGGAGCCACCGTGCCGTACGACATCGAGAAGCCGGACGAGCAGTGGCGGGAGGAACTGTCCCCCGCCGAGTACGCCGTCCTGCGCAAGGCCGGCACCGAGCCCGCCTTCGTCGGCGAGTACACCGACACCAAGACCACCGGCGTCTACTCCTGCCGCGCCTGTGACGCGGAGCTGTTCCGCTCCGACACGAAGTTCGAGTCGCACTGCGGCTGGCCGTCCTTCTACGACCCGAAGGACACGGACGCGGTCGAACTGATCCAGGACCGCAGCCACGGCATGGTCCGCACCGAGGTCCGCTGCGCCCGCTGCGGCTCGCACCTGGGCCACGTCTTCGAGGGCGAGGGCTACCCCACCCCGACGGACCAGCGGTACTGCATCAACTCGATCTCACTGCGGCTGACGCCGGACGCCTGAAAATCCGGAGGCCTGAGAACCGGACCCGAAGAGGACTGACGCGCCGCGTCAGTCCTCTTCCGGCGTCTCGGGCTTCAGCAGCGGGTGCACCACACCGGGGAAGACCCGGGCCCGCACGACCTCCTCGGCCGAGCCGCCCTGGATCACGGTCTCCGCGACGCCCCAGGGCCGGTCCGGCAGCTGGACGATCAGCGTGTACGAGGCGGAGCAGCCGGTGCACTCGTACCGGTCCACCCACGTCTCCACCTCGGTGGCGCTTCCCGGGTACCGCGCCACGTGCCGGTGCCGGGCGTGGCAGCGTTCGCACGTCTCGCCGGGCTCGCACGTCCCGCCGCACGGGCAGGGCACGTCGAACGACTCGGCCGGACGCCAGCGCTGCGTGAGGACGGCGTCACGCGTGGCGCCCATGTCCTTCATCGCCTTGAGGTTGCGGGCGGCCACGTTGTACGACTCACCGGTCGCCGCCATCCGGTCGCGGATCACGTCCTTGCGCCCACGGTTCGTCGTCATCCGTTGCTCCTCCTGGGGTTCACGCAGCCCGCCAGGAGCCCATGAGATCGTTGTGCCCCAAAGGTACCCGGCGGACGGCGCCCCCGACGACTCGCACGGTCAGCCCCGGCGCACGCGGCCCGCGATCCGCCGGCTGATCCGCCCCAGGGTGCCCCGGCCCCGGCGGTTCCAGTCGTGGAAGGCCTCCGCCCGGCCACTGCTCCCCGAGCGCCCCACGGCCTCCTCCACGGCCGCGACCTCGTCGGCGGAGAGCGTGCGCACGGCGGGGCGCAGCACCTCCTCCAGCAGGGCGTCCGCGGTGCGGCTCCACTCCGCCCCGGCGTGCGGATGCGCGGTCCAGACGGCGAAGCAGTCCGCGGCGTACGCCGGTTCCGCCTTCAGGCGGGAGCGGACACCGGCCTCGCGCGCGGCCCGGTCGTACGCGGCGACGAGATCCGGGTCGCCGCTGTGCACCAGGGCGTACAGCTCGGCCTCCGGCCGGTCCGGCGCGAGCAGCCGCGTGGCAAGCGCCCCGTACGCATGGCCGAGCACCTCCGGTTCCACCGGCTCGGCGCCCCTGCGCAGTGCGCGTGCCCGCTCCGCCCACTCCGGCGCCGCCGCGTCCGACCGGATCTCGCGGGCGAACTCCAGGAGCAGCAGCGCCCCGCGGTCCCGGCCCGCGATCTCCTGCGGGAAGCCGCGCAGCAGGTCATGGGCGAGCTCCGGCGCCTCCTCGTCGGTGGCGGGGGCGCCGAGCGCCGCGGCGACCAGGTGCGACCAGGTGCCGGCCGTCCGGTGGGCGTCCGAGGTGGCGGCCTCCAGCAGCAGCCGGGCCTCTCCCGCCGTCACCGTGCCCTCCTCCCACACCAGCCCCACGGCCGTCCGCAGCACCAGCGGCTCCGCGAACGGCGACATCCCGGCCGCCCGGAGCACCCGTTGCACCGCGCCCACCCGGTCCGCCCCGCAGCCGGCCTTGGCCTCCGGCGCCTCGGCGCACATCCGCAGATGCGGCAGCGACTGGGTGCCGGTGAAGGGCAGCGGGACCCGGCACAGCAGCCGCTCGACCCCCGACGGGTCCTGCGGCGCGATCCGGTCCAGCGCACCGAGCAGGGCCGTACGGACGTCGAACTGCTCGTCCATCAGTTCCAGCAGCGCGGGCGCCCAGCCCGGCTCGCCGTCCCCGGGCTCCAGCAGCGCGGGCGCCAGCCTGCGGACGACCGCCGGCAGCAGCTCCGCGCAGTCCACGCCGAGCAGCCGGGCCACCCGCAGCAGCTGGACCGTCCTGGCCACGTCGAGGCCGACGCCCGCGCCGCTCAGCTCGGTCAGGATCTCCGGGCCCAGCACCGAGGCGACGGCCGCGCCCTCGGGACCGCTGAAGGCGGTACGGCCGGGCAGTTCCACGGAGCCGTTGCCGCCGCGGACCGCCTCCGTGACCAGCATCGCGGCCAATGGGGCCGTGGTCGTCGCGGGGGAGCGGCCGTCGAGTGCGGCGAACAGCCTTCCCGCGGCGTCGAATTCGGGACCGGTGCGGTCGTCGACCCCGGGCGCGGTCAGCGCGTCGACGAGTTGCCGGGTGCGCTTCGCGTCCAGCGCGTAGGGCCGCTCGGCGGCCCAGCCGGCTGCGGCGGCGCGCCCGCCCGTGCCCAGCGCGATGCCCGCGCACAGGGCCGTCACGGCCACCGGTCCGGCGGCGAACGGCTCCCCGGGCAGCTCGGCGGCCTCCCGGAACAGTTCCGGTGCGCGGCTGCGCCAGATCCGGGCGGCCGTCTCGGCCCAGGCGTCGGCCACGGTCCCTTCCGGGCGCGGGCCGGTGCAGGTGTGGACGTGGAAACCGGGAGCCGTCAGCTCGTGGGCGTCCTGCGGCAGCACTCCGACGATCTGCTGCGGGGCGCGCCGCGGGTGGCGGGTGTACGTGGTGAACGTCAGCCGTTCGGCGAGTTCGCCGGGCAGTGCGACGCAGGCCAGCGCGATCCACCGGGCCACGTCCGCGCTCTGCCGCTCGACGAGCACGACCCGGCCGGAGCCGTCGTGTCCGTACAGCCGGCGCAGGTCGGCCAGCACACCGGCGAGCCAGGGCCCGCGGGAGACGGCGAAGTCGTTGAGCCCCTCGCGGTCCCGGGCGTGGCCGGTGGCGGGCGGGGCGGCGAGGGGGCCGGGCAGCATACGGTCCGGTGTGGTGGCGGCCCAGCGGGCGGACCGGCAGGCGGTGATCGGGAGGGCGCCGCCCGGCAGCCGGGTGCCGGCGGGGAGGTGGACCGCGTGCGCGTGGAAACCCACGTCGGAGCCGGGACCGGGCCGGACCGCCACGGTCCTGGCCAGCAGATGGCTGCCGTCGGTCAGGACGCTGAAACTCAACGCCTCGGGCAGTGCGCGCAACGCGGCGTCCGTGAGCCGGGGTTCCATTTCCGCGGGCGTCCGGTAGGCCAGGAGCGGACCCGCCTCCGTGAGCACGGACGCGGGTATCGCGGCGTCAACTGCGGTGAAGCGGGCCGGTATCGGTTCGGCCTCGCCGGTGCCGGGACCGTCCCCGCCGGTTGCGGAGGTGTAGTGCAACTGCGCGAGGCTCATGCGTCGGCTCTCTTCGTCCCTGCCGTGAAGGTCCCCCTGCCACCCGCACCCGCCGTCGCGTGGTGGCAGCGCCGTCCCGGCAGAGCGACGACCCCGGCGGGGAGTGGTCCGCAGTCGCTGGGGCGACGCTATCAAGGACCGGGGGCCCCCGAGGCCGCGAAGACGGGGCCGGGGCGCACGGCCCCGGCCCCGTCCTCGCGTGCCCCGTACGCCGGGCGCGGCCGCGTTCCGACGAGTGCTCAGCTGCCGTGCAGGAGTACCGCTATGCCGCCGACCGGTCGCTCGTCCCTGTACTGGGCGATCTGGAAGGGGACGAAGGACCCGCTTCCCACCTCGTCGGTCACGACGACCAGCAGTTCCATCTCGCGCTGCTCCCGCGGTCCGAGCGTCACCGTGTGGGTCACGGCGTCCTGGCCCTGGACCTCCTCGCCACCGGCCGTGCTGGTCAAGGACAGCCACGCCGAAGCGGGCGTCGGGCGGAGCCGGTCATCGGTGGGCAGATTCCCCCACAACTCCCGCGGCATGGGCCGGACGTCGATCTGGTACGTGACTTCCTGGTCCGCCGGGTTCGTCGCCAGGAACGCGAACGGCTGGGGCGGCGAGGCAGGCATGGCGGTCAGGTTGTGCTGCGCCCAGTGCCTGTCGTTGACGGGATCCGCCAGTCCTCCGGCGGCCACGTTGTCCAGTGGGTGCCAGACCTTGGCCAGCAGGCATATGTGGTTCCCCGCACTTGCGCCGATTCTCGCGGTGACGGGCGAGGTTTCCGCCCGGCCGCCATGAGGAGGAACCTCGACCGGCGAGAATCCGATGAACTTGGAGGCGTCGGGGATGACGGGTCCGCTCACCGGCTTGGACCACCACACCCCGACGTAGGCCAGCGAAGCACTGTTCCCGCCCTGCCAGTTCCCGACGGACACCTGGACCGTCAGATCGTGTCCGGGCTCGAACCGCGTCAACGGCTGGATGCCGGAGCACAGATACCAGCAGACGGAACCCGGCACGGGCCGCTCACCGATGTCCTCCTCCGCATGGGGAAGAACGGGCGGCGGGTAGCTGTGGATGTACAGGAACGGCCGGTCGTTTCCCTCGCCGTGTGGCTGTTGACTGCCGTTCGGCTGCTGATCGCGGCCTCGGTCCACGTCCATGACTGTCGTTCCTCACTGGTCCGGGTAGGCGAGGATGTCCACGCCCACCGGGTCGTCGTCGATGGAGCCGACGGTGGACCAGCACGGATGGGCCACACCCCGGTCCGCGTCGAGGTCGAGGTTCACGGCACCGGGCGAGCCGTCGGCGATGTCCTCCCATTCCTGTACGCAGTCGGAGACCGATACGGCGAGAAATCGCCCTGGGTCGGCGCCGACGGGAACGGGTGCGGAGAAGTCCACCGGGTTCTCGAGCTCGGTCCGCGGATACCGGTAGAACGTTCCGACGTCGTCCGGTTCAGGGCGATGCGGCTGCACGGTGTCGTTCGGGACCGCGAGGAACTGACGGTAGAGGGGGAATTCCAGACGCCCCTCCGGATAGATGAGTCCACACCCGGAAAGGAAGGCGCTCGCCTTGCCCAGGGCCTCCCACAGACGAACCTGAAGGTCGAACAACTGGGAGACGAGTTCATCTATTTGTGGAACTCCCGCCGCGGCGGCGAAATTGTTCGCCGTGAGAGGCTGGTTCTGTGCGGCCAACGCATCCTTCTCCTCCTGGCTGAGATCGATGGTGAACGCGTTCCTCCAGTTCTCCGCAACATGCTTCTCCCAGAAGGTGCAGGACTTTCCGTCGGCCCATTCTCCCCAGCAAGGTCCTCCCAGCAGGCCGGCGAAGGCCAGGAATGCCAGTACGGCGAGGCAGAAGCTGCCGCAGGCGCTCTCGCTGTCGGCGGTACTGTCCGTGGCAGTGGGCGGCGGCTTCTGCCCGTAGCCGAATCCGGGGCCACCGGAGTACGTGGTCGGCACCACGCCGGGCCCATGGGCGTACGGCGGTGTGGCCGTTTCCGGTGTGGTGGGCGACTGCGGCGGATGCGCCGGGTCGGAGAACATCTTCGTGATGAACTGGGGGGCGGGCAGGGCCGGAGGCGCCGGCTGACCGAAGGTGTCGAGCAGTTCCAACTGTGTGATCAGCCGCTCGTAACCTTGCCCCAGGTCGGGCACCGGGGTCAGCCGCGGCAGGTCGTACGTGGCCGCCAGCGTCCGGTTGATGAAGTCGATCGCGTCACCCGGCAGTGCCCCGTCCGGTACGCCGGTGAAGCGGAGCGATTCCGCCATCCCGCGACAGCTCCTGACGTCCGGGTAGCGTTCGCCGAACCACGACCCGACCGCGTTCCGGGCTATGCGGTCCCGGAACCGGTGGGAACGGCGAGGTCCGCCGACAACCTGTGTGAGATACGTCGATCCGTGGGCGTTCGTCGCATAGCCGGAGAGGATTCCGAAGGCCATGGCCCGGGTCTCCGCCGTGCCCGCCTCGCTGAACGCGGCGCGGGCGAGCGCATCGGTTCTGCGGGCGAGGAAGACGTCCCCCCAGCCCCACTCGGACAGCGGCTCGTCCTCCTGCCTCGGATGTCGCGGGATATGGGACATCTTCCGCAGTCTCTTTCCGAGACTGTCCATCTCGGTGAACGTGTCCTTGGCGTGGTCCATGAGCTGACGGAAGCTCAATGTGGCATCACAGAACCTTGATGCGGAACCCGGGTTCGACGGATCGACCAGTGCGGACTCGATCTCACTACGGATTCTGCCGACCTCGGTATAGAGACCGAGGCCTTCCGTCCACATTTTCGACGCTTCCTTGAGCAGTTCGAGCTCCGACCCGTCCGAGGCCGCGTGGTGCAGCACGTGGTCGAGCAGGGCCCCCAACCGTGCGTACGCGCGGTGCTCCGCGCAGTCGCCCACGAGTTGATCCCGCGCCGCCGCGAGTCGGGGGTGAACGGGCGCGGCGGCCAGCATGTCGATCTGCTGAGAAAGTGCGACGACATGGGTTCGAGCGTCAATCATGACGCGCATCCCCTTTGAGATGTCGGTGACTAGGTCCCCCGGGCAGAAGTCCGCAATCCGCAACGTGTGTACCGGCGCATGGGCACCACCCATATACGGTGCCGGGCCTTCGATCACACATCGCGGGTTCCGCGAAACGACCTGTGCCACCAGCATCGCGCCGATCCACCCGTGCGGCAACTCAGTCGAGGAGCGGCTCAGGGGGGAGAGTTGGCGGATCTCGTGGTGCACCCGACGGAATAGACGAGGCACCTTCCACGATGTAACGGCTGTCAGTAACAGCTGTCAGCACCATGACGGCCGCGGCGTGGACCGCGGCCCATCGCCGGAGGAAACGGGAGCAGATGAGCCTTCGCCAGTTCGAGTACGCCCTGGCAGTCGCCGAGGAGGGCTCGGTGACGGCGGCGGCGCAGCGGCTGCGCGTGGCTCAGCCCTCGGTGTCCCAGCAGATTCGCGGCCTGGAGCGCGAGCTCGGCGTGGAGCTGTTCGCCCGGACCCCGGCCGGACTCGTCGCCACGGCCGTCGGCCGCGAGTTCCTGCGCGAGGCGGAGGTCGCGGTGAGCGCGGCGCGGAAGGCGAGGGCGACCGCGCGTGCCGGTGCCGACGAACTGGTGGGTGAGCTGGTGGTCGCGGCGCAGATGGGCTTCGGTACGCGGCAGTTGCCGGGCGCGCTGGCCGCGCTGCGGCGCCGCTACCCGCGCCTGGAGGTGACCGTCTTCGAGGAGCAGAGCTCCGCGGAGCTGGAGCGGCTGTGCCGCCGGGGCGTCCTGGACCTCGCCCTGATGGCGGCGTGCGAGCGGAGCCCCGCCGACGCCCACCGCCTCGGCGACGAGGAGTTCGTCGTGGTGCTCGGTGCCGACGACCGGCGGCTGGCCGCGGACCGGGTGGACCTGCGCGAGATGGCGGGGGAGCCGTGGGTGAGGTTCGACCGCGACAGCGCGCTCGACGGCGTCCTGCTGAGCGTGTTGCGGGACAACGACCTGACCCCGGCCACCACCGCCCGTGTGTCCCAGACCGCGACGGCCGTGCGCTGGGCCGCCCACGGGCTGGGGGCGACGCTCGTCCCCGCCTCCGCGGTGCCGCAGGGCTACGAACACCTCGTCCGCCCCGTGTCCCCGGCCGTGTCCCAACCCGTCATCGCGGTGCTCCGGCAGGGAGCCGGCCCGGGCGAGACGGCGCTGCTCGAACTGCTGCGCCGGGAGACGTGGACCGAGTCGTCGCAACACGAGTACTCCGACAGCGACGCCCCAAGCGCGACCACATAGTTTCTCATCGGCAGGTGAGCGGACACCGCGGCCGGTTGCCCGGTGCGAGCCCGGCCCACACCTCCACAGCCTGCTCAAACGTGCAATCGATCACGCCCGAACCCGCCGGTAGCCCATTGCCAGAATCCGGATAAGTTCTCAAGATTCGGAATAGTCCCCGGCGAGGAACCGGGGCCGGGCCGCGCGCGGCCGAACGCGGAAGTGGGTGCGGACGTGGAGGCGATCGGGCCGTCGGAAGAGGAAGTGCGCCTGTCCGGCGAAGCGGTGCGTGAGGGGCCCGGCGGGTTACCCCGGCTCGCGGCTCGACTGGGGCTGACCCCCCACCGTTTTGAGCGGGCTCTGGAGGGTTTCGTGCGGCAGGCGCCCGCTGCCGGGCAGGCCGGCGACCGCCCGCCCACGCCCGCGCCGGCCTCCGGCGCGGCCCCGCAGCCCCCTGGTCGTGTGATGTCGCCGCGGGACAGCCTGCTGCTCCGGGCACGGCACGAGGTGCTCCACTTCGACGTGCCGCCGTACCTGTCCGTGGACAACGGCACCCAACTGGACCAGCTCGCCCGGGGGGTGGTCTACCGGACCGTGTACGGACAGCGGGCTGTCGAGTACCCGGGGGCCATGGCCCGTATCGATCAGTGTCTGGAAGCCGGCGAGAAGGCGCGGGTCACGGCCCGCCTTCCGATGAAGATGATGGTCGTCGACCGTGAGCGGGCCGTCCTGTCCGCCGCCGCCGACGTGGCACTGAGGCCCGGCACGGCCGTCGTCATCACCCACGGGCCCCTGCTGGACGGGCTCATCGAGCTGTTCGAACGAGTCTGGGCCGAGAGCGTGCCCCTGGACCCGGCCGGCGCCGCCGTCGGAGCCCGGGACGACGAACTGAACCCGGAGGAGGCGCGATTGCTGGCCCTCCTGCTCAGTGGACTCACGGACGACGCGGTTGCCCGCCATCTGGGCATCGCCAGGCGCACGGTCGTGCGCCGGGCACGCAGTCTCATGGACCGGGCCGGGGTGGCGACCCGCATGCAACTGGGCTGGCACGCGGCGCGCCGCGGCTGGATCGAGGTACCGGGCTGAGGGGGATGCCATCCGGTCCCCTCGGCCCCGCGACCTGTTCCGCCGACGTTCACAGGTGGCGCATATGCGACACCTCAGGAGCCTCACCGGTGGACCTGACGGGTTATAGCCTCCGAATGCGCGTTGATCATCCGGCCGGATCTCGTTGATTCCAGGCGTTGATTCCAAGCTGTCGTGCCCGGAGTTCGGCGTGCGGTCTTTCCCCCTCCCCACCCAAGGAGACGTACGTGCACAGTCCCTCTCGCGGCAGACGTGGCAGACGGCTGATCGCCGTCGCCACGGTGATCGCCACCGGAGCCCTCATACCCGCGGTCGGCTCCGGTACCGCCGCCGTTGCCCAGCCCGCCGCACCGCAGGGCGGCTCCCTGCCGGCGGCGGCCAAGCCCGTCCAGGTCACCCTGGTCACCGGCGACCGGGTCTCGGTCACCACGGCCACCGACGGCCGGCAGTCCGCCACCATCACCCCCGCGCCCGGCAACCCGAAGAACTTCCAGACGGTCACCGACCCCGACGGCGACCTCCACGTCTATCCCGCGTCGGCCCTCTCCGGCCTCGGCGCCAAGACCCTGGACCGCAGGCTGTTCAACGTCTCCCAGCTCATCAGGGACGGCCAGTCGGACAGCAGGGGCGACTCGCTTCCCGTCATCGTGTCCTACGACGACAAGCCGTCCCGGTCCACTCTGGGCAAGCGCGCCGACCGGCTTCCGGGGAGCGAACGCGGCCTCGTCCTGGACCGGGTGGACATGGCGGCGCTGCACGTCGACAAGAGCGAGGCGGCCTCGTTCTGGAAGGCCGCCGCACCCCGTACGGCAGACAACGGCCGTGCGGCGGCTGCCGGTTCCGCAGTCGCCAGGATCTGGTACGACGCGCCGGCGAAGGTCTCCCTCGACAAGAGCGTCCCGCAGATCCACGCCCCCGAGGCCTGGGCCGCCGGCTTCGACGGCACCGGAACCAAGGTCGCCGTCCTCGACACCGGCATCGACCTGAACCACGCCGATGTCAAGGACCGCGTCGTGGGCTCCAAGAGCTTCGTCGGTACCGCCACCGTCCAGGACGGCCACGGCCACGGCACCCATGTCGCCTCGACCATCGCAGGCAGCGGCGCCGCGTCCGGAGGCCGCCTCAAGGGCGTCGCGCCCGGGGCGGAGCTCCTCGTCGGCAAGGTGCTGGCGGACAGCGGGTCGGGCGCCAACTCCGGTGTCATCGCCGGTATGGAGTGGGCGGTCGAGCAGGGCGCCGACATCGTCAGCATGAGCCTGGGCGACGACGCGGGCACCGCCGACGACCCCACGTCCCAGGCCCTTGAGCGGCTGAGCGCCACCAGCGACTCGCTGTTCGTCGTTGCCGCGGGCAACACCGGGCCGGGTGCCTCCACCGTGGGCAGCCCTGGAGCGGCCCCCTCCGCCCTGACCGTCGGTGCGGTCGACCGTGCCGACGCGCTCGCCGACTTCTCCAGTCGCGGCCCGGTCGGCGAGAACCAGGCCATCAAGCCGGACATCACCGCCCCCGGGGTCGACATCGTCGCGGCCAGGGCCGCCGGCACCGCCATGGGTACCGTCGTCGACGCCGACTACACCTCGGCGAGCGGTACGTCGATGGCCACGCCGCACGTCGCCGGCGCCGCGGCCATTCTCGCCCAGCGCCATCCCGACTGGCCGGGTGCGCGGATCAAGGCGGAACTCACCTCCCACACCACGCCGTCCGCGGACTACACGGTTCAGGAGCAGGGCAACGGCCGCGTGGACGTGGCTGCTTCCCTCGACGCGAAGGTCGACCTGTCGAGCCCCGTCGACTTCGGCATGATCTGGTTCCAGAAGGACCGGCCGTACGACAAGCAGACCCGCACCCTCACCGTGAGCAACCCGACCGACACCGCCACCACGGTGAAGCTGTCCGCACACGCGTCGACCGGAACGCTGACCGAGGGTGCGCTCACCTTCGACAAGGACGCCGTCACGCTGGCCGCCGGCGGCAGCACGGAGATCACGGCCACGCTCGATCCCAATCTGCTCGCCCCCGCCACGTACTCGGGGCAGATCACGGCGACGACGGACGGCGGAGCCACCGCCACCTCGGCGCTCGGCTTCACCAAGGAGACCGAGAGCTACGGACTGACCGTCGGTCTCCACGGCCGCGACGGCGCCGCCCCCGACAACGGTCTGATCGTCGTCATGGGTGTCGACAACGACTACTACGAGTCCTTCCCCGTCGGCCGCCAGAGCAGCCTGAAACTGCGGGTGCCCCAGGGCTCCTACGCGCTCTTCGGTGCGATCGGCACCGGCGACATGGGCTTCCGCGGCGGCTTCTCCGACGCGTTCGACCTCTTCAGTCTCCCCGACGTGAAGGTGTCCGACGAGCCCGTCGAGGTCGCTGTCGACGCGACCAAGGCAACGGACTTCCGGATCGACGTAGCCGGTGACAAGCGCCCACGCGTGAACTCCGGTTACGCGCACACGCTCCGGCGGACCGCCGGCGGCCGCAGCGCGGGGGTCTCCCTCGAGGGCGACGCGTTCATGACCAGCGGTCACCTCGGTGCGATCCCGGCCGGCAAGCCCTCGTCCGGCAAACTGGTCACCTCCTTCTACCACCGGGAGCGGGCTCCGCTGATGACGGCGGAGGTCACCGGGCGCGGAGGCTTCACGCTCATCCCGCGTACCTATGAACAGTTCGCACGCTTCGACGGCGACAGGCGCCTGACCCTCGTCGACGTGGGCAGCGGCAGTCCGGAGGAAATCGCCCGCGCGGACGTCAAGGGCAAGGTCGCGCTCGTCCACGACGACGCTCACTACATCATCGAGGCCGCGGAACTCCTGGAGCAGGCCGGCGCCGCGGCGATCCTCAGGGCGCCTGTCACCGACCGCCCGGTGTACGCCGTGCTCGGCGAGGGCCTGACCATTCCCCTCGCGGTGCTCGACCACAAGGACGGCACCAGGCTGGCCGACCGGCTCGCCGAGGCGGGCAAGTCCCCCGTCCGGGTGACGCTGCACGGCGACAAGGAGTCCGCGTTCGCCTACGGCGGGCAGTGGGACTTCGAGAACACCATCCCGGCCGACCTGACGGTCAGGGCCCGGCGCGCCGACTTCGCCAAGGTCACGAACCGCTTCCACAGCTACGGCACGGAGCAGGGAAGCTACTACCAGCAGCAGATATGGAGCGGCGCGACCTCCCGGCTCGTCGTCCGGGTGCCGGAGCCCCTCCTGCGGGGCCACGAGCGGGACGACTACGTCTACGCGAAGGCCGGTCAGGTGTACCGCCAGGGGGTGGGTACCTTCCGGTTCGGTCCCGAGATGTTCGGCCGGACCGAGACCTACCGCCCGGGCCGGTCCGTGACCGAGGAGTGGTTCGCTCCCGGACTCCACCCCGCGCCCGTGGGGCATGAGCTCTCCTGCAACTTCTGCAGCACCGATGCCGGGCTCATCCCGTACCCCGGGCGGGCAGGTGACTCCGACCCGGCGCACTACAGTGAAGGCGGGCCGACAGACCAGGGATTCGCCTTCTACCGCGACGGGGTCGAGGTGCCGGCCAGTACCCCCTGGATCATCAAGGACAAGGCCGTCTACCGGCTCGACCTGGACATGACCTACGAGGCGGCCGGCGGCTTCGCCGACTCGACGAGCCACAGCGAGTACACCTTCCCCGCGGACGCGCCTCAGGGCATGAACGAGGCGGAGTGCAAGGACTTCGTCGGCATGGTCGCCTCCTGCGAGCCGATGGCGGTCATCCTCCCGCACTACGGCATGGAGACCGACCTGCTGAACCGGGTGAAGGCGGGCAAGAAGCACACGTTCACCCTCGACGGCTACCGCGCGAGCGGCTGGACCGGCACGAAGAAGCTGGCCGGCGCGAAGGTGTCGCTCAGCTACGACGGCGGAAAGACCTGGAAGGCGGCCGACGTACGGCGGCTGGACAGTGACTCGTTCCGGGTCTCGGCCGAGCACCCGAAGCTCGCGAAGACGAACGGTCACGCGTCCGTCAGGGCCGAGCTGTGGGACGCGGCGGGCAGCCGCACGGTCGAGACCATCGACTGGGCCTACGGCCTGAAGTAGGGATCGATCGGCAAGCAGGGATCGATCGGCCTCACATCCCCGGCCCCGGACGCCTCGCGTCCGGGGCCGGTTCCTGTCGGGCCGGCGAGGGTGATTCATTCCCGGGAGCCCGACGGCGGCCATTCAATTCCGCGTCCCGGAATTCCGTGCGCGTCAACTCCGGGGGAATTCACCGCCGTCCACGGTGAGAATGTTCCCGGTCACCCAGCTCGCCCGGTCGGAAACGAGAAACAGTACGGCGTCCGCGATGTCGTCGGGCCGGCCGATCCGCCCCAGCGGCACACCGCTGTTGTCCGCGCCGGACCCCGGGAGCATGCGCGCCCACTCCGCCCGCGTCGCCTCGCCGCCGGGGGTCTCGGTCCTTCCCGGGCTGACGATGTTGACCCGGACGCCGGACGGCGCCAGCTCCTGGGCCAGCCCCCGGCTGTAGTTCTCCAACGCGGCCTTCGCCGCCGTGTAGTGCAGGAACGGCGGGGGCGTGAACGGCGTCGCGGCCGACGACACGTGCACGATCGCCCCCGAACCCTGTTCCCGCATCCCCGGCGCCAGCAGGGCGTCCAGCCGTACGGAGGCCAGGTAGTTCAGGTCCAGCTGGTTCCGCCACTCCTCGTCCGGGATGTCCGCGGTCTTCAGGAACGGCCCAGCCCCACCCGCGTTGTTGACCAGGATGTCCACCCCGCCGAGCGTCCTCTCCGCGGCCTCGGCGATGGCCTCGGCCCCGGCCCGTGTCCGTACGTCGGCCTCGACGAAGGTGACCCCCTCCGGTACCGTGCCCGGCGCCGACCGCGCGGTGGTGAGCACCTCGGCCCCTGCGTCGCGGAGCTGGCGCACTATGGCCGCTCCGATTCCACGCGAGCCACCCGTGACCAGGGCCCGCTTTCCGGCGAGTTCCCGCGTTCCTGATCCGTATTCCGTCGTGCTCATTGCCGCTGTTCCTCTCGGTCAAGTCGTACGCTTCCGCGTTGTTTTGAAGGTACGACCGGGAGAGAACGAGAGGCAAAGACCAAATGTCAGCAGGCGCTATAGGGGATTCCTATAGCGCCTGGGGTGAGCCGCGTGATCAGCCTTGGACCGCGTACGCGACGAATTGTGTCCAGGTGGTGGGGGAGAGGGCGAGTTGGGGGCCCTCCTCGACCTTGGAGTCGTGGAGGTGGACGGTGGTGGGGCAGGTGGCAACCTCCACGCAGTCGTCGCCGGAGCTGCCGCCGGCACCCGGGGCGAATGCCGGCCGCCGGGCCGGGGAAGTGGTGGCTCCGCTGCCCGGGTCGGACAGCGGGCACGGACTGCCGCTGGTCGAGGCGTTGGCGGACCGGTGGGCGGTGCTGGAGCGCGTACCACCGGGGTGGCCGGGGAAGACGGTCCGCGCGGAGCTGGACATGCCGTACTGATCAGCCCCCGGCGCCGTCAGGCGTCGAGGACCGCGGCGACGGACTCGATCTCGACGAGCTGGTCGTGGTAGCCGAGCACGGTGACGCCCATCAGGGTGCTGGGCACGTCATGGTCACCGAACGCGTCCCGGACCACCTCCCAGGCGGTCACCAGGTCCTCCTGCCGGGTGGAGGCGACGAGCACGCGGGTGCTGATCACGTCCTCCAGGGACGCGCCCGCGTCCTTGAGCGCGGTCCGCATGTTCTCCACGGCCTTCGCCGCCTGGCCCGCGTAGTCGCCGACCGCCGCGGTGGATCCGTCCTCGTTCAGCGGGCAGGCGCCCGCGAGGAAGATCAGCCGTGCCTCGGCGGGGGCCGTGGCGGCGTAGGCGTACTCGGCGACGTCGGACAGGGCGGCGGAACGTATCAGGGTGACGGCACGAGGCATGGTCGGTCAGGTCCTCCGGTGTGAGGGGTCAGGGGAATCGGGCCCGGCGGGCCGGGAGGGTGGACCCGGCCCGCGCCCGTCTACTCGAAGCGGGAGGGGTCGCCGGCTCCGCGTCGTACGATCTCCAGCTCGCCGCTGGAGAAGTCGATGACAGTGGTCGGCTCCGTGCCGCAGTCGCCGGAGTCGAGGACGGCGTCCACCTCGTGGTCGAGGCGTTCCTTGATCTCCCAGCCCTGGGTCATCGGCTCCTCCTCGTCGGGCAGGAGCAGGGTGCTGGAGAGCAGCGGCTCGCCGAGTTCCTCCAACAGGGCCTGGACGACGGCGTGGTCGGGGATGCGGACACCGACGGTCTTCTTCTTCGGGTGCAGCAGCTGGCGCGGTACCTCCTTCGTCGCCGGAAGGATGAAGGTGTACTGGCCGGGGGTCGCGGCCTTGATGGCGCGGAACACGTCGTTGTCGATCTGTACGAACTGCCCGAGCTGGGCGAAGTTCTGGCACATGAGAGTGAAGTGGTGACGGTCGTCGAGGTTGCGGATCGTGCGGATGCGGGAGATGCCGTCACGGCTGCCGAGCTGGCACCCGAGGGCGTAGCAGGAGTCCGTCGGATACGCGACGAGTGACCCGGAGCGGATGCTTTCGGCCACGGTGGTGATGGTGCGCCGCTGGGGATTTTCGGGGTGTACGTCGAAATACTTCGCCATCCGGCGAGTCTACGGCCGGGGCGGGGGCCGGTTCGAGGCAAAAGCAGGTTGTCCTGTCCCCGGGAGGGACAGGACAACCGTTTCGGGTGGTGAGGGGCCGCTCAAACCTTTTCGGCCATGTCAGACCTTGGCGGTGGTGACCTCGGACTCGGCGGTTGCCACGGCGAGCGGGTCCTTCCGTGCCGACGCCCGTACGGGGATGAGGACGGCGAGGACCGCGGCGGCGAGGGCGACGCCGCAGCCGATCAGCATCGCGGCGCGGAAGCCGCCCGCCGACGTCAGGGCGTGACCGCCGAAGTCGGTGGTCATCTGGGCCATCACGACGCCGATGACGGCGGCGGAGAGGGAGCTGCCGATGGAGCGCATCAGGGTGTTGAAGCTGTTGGCGGAGGCGGTCTCGGACTGCGGTACCGCGCCCATGATGAGTGCGGGCATGGCGCCGTAGGCGAAGCCGACACCGGTGTTGCAGACGAGGGTCACCGCGAGCAGGCTCCAGGTGGAGCCGCCGTCGATCATCGGTACGGCGAGGCCGTAGCCGAGGGAGATGATCAGCGCGCCGACGGCGAGGGTGACCTTGGGGCCCCGGGCCGCGGAGAGCTTGGCACCGACCGGCGACATGATCATCATCATCAGGCCGGACGGGGCCATCCACAGGCCCATGGCCACGAGTACTCCTGGCTCTGCCGGTCCATGGCGCACTGCGCCATGCATTGCCTATGCATCGTACACGAGAAATGCATGATGCACATCGCATGCATGGTGCATACCTGTGGTATATATGTACAAAAGAGGTCGCCCGCCCCGCGGGGAGGCGAGCCCGGCAGTCGAAGGAAGCCTTGCGTGGACATGCCTGTGGACCGGATCGAGTTCGAGACGATGCTGCTCGGGCGGCACATGAGTCTGCTGACCTCGCGAGGCGGCGGGCGGCTCGACCGGAGCGCCTACATCCTCCTCAGCCGGATCCGGGCCGAAGGCCCGATGTCCATCGGGCAGCTCCGGGACGCCTTCGGGCTCGACACCTCCACACTGAACCGGCAGACGGCGGCGATGCTCCGGGTCGGAGTCGTCGAGCGCATCCCCGACCCGGACGGCGGGATCGCCCGGAAGTTCGCCATCACCGCCGAGGGCGAGCACCGGCTCGACAAGGACCGCGCCGAGAACCGGGACGGTCTCCAGCGTGTGCTGGCCGAGTGGACCCCCGAGGAGGCCGCGCAGCTCGCGGACAGTCTCGCCCGCCTCAACCGCGACATCGAACGCCTCGACGGACGGCCCTGGCCGCGGGACTGAGCAGGGCGGCAGCGACGCGAACGGGGCCGGGCGCCTTCTCGGCACCCGGCGCCGCCTCTGTGTACCGCGGTCCGGTCAGGACAGCTTGGTGAAGGCCCAGGTCTGGACCGCGGTGGTGGAGGGCGCCTGTTGGGTGAGCGGCGCCCCGTTCGTGGTGGAGGCCGCGGTGAGGAGTAGTCCGCTGGACTTGCTCGTCAGCCGGTAGCCCCCGGTCACGGGGGTCGCGCTCCAGCGCTGGTTCGCGTCGCCGCTGCACGCCCACTGGTCGATGGCGGCCCCCGCCGCCTTGGAGTTCTGGTAGACCTCCGCGCACAGGCCGCTGGTCACGTTCTTCAGGGTGTACGTGCCGTCGGTGTTGGCCGTGACGTTCCACCTCTGGTTGTCGCCGCCGTTCCAGAGCCAGCCCACCAGCTGGGTGCCCTGGGCGGTGGAGTGCGCCGGTACGTCGATCGCCTGGGTACCGGCGGAGATCCGGTTGACCCCGGCCGTGGGTCCCGTCGGCTTCACGCAGGTGGTGGACGACTGGTGAGCGCCGCGGTCGGGCACGCAGCCGGCCGCGACCGGGCCGCCGAAGTAGTCACGTGCGCCCGCGTTCGCCACGACCGCGCCGTTGGCCAGGGCGGAGGAGCCCGCCTGCAGTCGGTAGCCGTCGACGTCCGTGCGGGAGGTGGCCGTGCCGGGGGCCGTCAGCTTCGGGTCGGTCGTCACCTTGTGGGCGTCGGCCGGCTCGCCGGCCGGGTGGGCGCCGTAGAAGACGTTCGCGTCGTATCCGAGACCGGCGGCGTTGACGTAGCTCGCCGAGTCCGTCGCCACGTGGAAGATGTTGTTGGTGAAAGTGGCGTTCGCCGCGGTCGAACCGTTCGAGTTGCTGATGATCTCGACCGGCTTGGACAGGTAGAAGGTGTTGTTGTGGATCTGCGTGTTGGTCGTCCTGGCGCAGACCATGTCGAAGAGCTGGCCGCCGTCGTTCTGGCTGATGTTGTACCGGACGATGTTGTCCGCGGTCGTGGACCCGCCGCCGTTGCACAGGAGGATGAAGCCACCCTCGTTGTCGTGGCTGTAGTTGTACTGGTAGATGGTGCGGATGTTGCCCTCGTCGAGGTCGAGGCCCTGCCCGTCGCAGGTGCTCTTGCCGCCGCTCACCTCGTTGAACTGGTACAGCGTGTCCTGGGTGTTCCATCCCCAGAGGCCGGCCGCGCAGTGCGCGGGCTCGCGCTCGCGGAAGCCGTCGACCTTGTTGTACTCGAGGAGCGCGCCCTCGGTGTGATGCGGGACGATCGCGTCGCCGCCGATGTCGGAGACGGTGTTCCCGCGGATGACGACCCGTGTCTGCGGTGTCCAGGCCCCGCAGGTCGTACCGCAGTTGGCGTTGGCGAGTTCGGGGCGCTGCATCCACCGGGTCCAGAAGTGGATCCCGTAACGGTCCACGGCCCGCACGGTGTTGCCCGTCAGGACGACGTCGTCGAACTTCGTGGGCGTCGTGTTGCCCAGGACCTCGAAGAAGATGCCGGCGCTGGCGTCGTCGTCCTTCTTGGTCTGGTTCCCGTTGACGTCATGGACGTCGAGACCCGTGAGCCGGTAGTAGGTGCCGGTGCCCGAGTCGGTCCTGGTGACGTGGACGCCGCGCCGGGTCGCCGCGGCCGGACCCTTGTTGGAGATGTCCAGGTTGCGGACCTCCCAGTACTGCTGGTCCGCGAGACGTACGACGTCGGTGACCTGGCCGGCGCCGGCCAGTGCGGGCTTGGCGCCCGTGCCGTAAGCGTCGACCACGACCGGCGCTCCGGCCGCGCCCGACCCCTTGGGGAACAGCGTCTGGCCGGTGCAGGTCGAACCGCGCCTGAGGAGGATCGAGTCGCCCGGCTGGAAGGTGTGGGAGTTCACCGGGGCCAGTGCGTTCCAGGGTGTCGCCTGGGTTCCGTCGCCCGCGGCGGCGGCGCCGCAGTCGACGTAGAAGGACTGGGAGGCGGCCGGTGCGGCGGCCTGTGCCGCTGCGGTGGGGGTCGCGGTCAGAAGAGATGCCAGCGGTAGCGACAGGGCCGCGAGGAGCAGGGTTCGTCTTCCGGTCATGGAACGACTCCATTTTCTGAAAACGGACAGCAGACGTCTGATGCCCGCTCACATTAGGGAGCTGTGGCGTCAGTGGTCAAGACCTGTTCATGTCAATCGCTGGGTGGACGGCGGCGTCTGGACGTCCGCGTGGCCCCACCGTTCTGACGCCCGCTGCCGGGTCCGCTTCCCGGGACCCGTCGCATCGGTGTGAGCCGGAGAGGCGTGAGCCGGAGCGTCCCTCCCCGCTGCTGAGTACGGTGGGGCGACGAGCTGAGGATCCGTCGAAGAGGAGTACCGCATGGCCGAGTTGGAGCTTTCCGCAGGTGTCGTGGAGTACGAGGACACCGGCGGGAACGGACCGGTCGTGGTCCTGCTCCACGGTGTGGCGATGGACGGTTCTCTGTGGCGGCACGTCGTCGCGGATCTGCGGGACGGCCATCGGTGCATCGTGCCGACGCTGCCGCTCGGCGGTCACCGGCGGCCGATGAGGCCCGACGCCGACCTTTCGGTCCTCGGCGTGGCGCGGCTGGTCGCGGAGTTCCTCGAAGCGCTCGACCTCACCGATGTCACCCTGGTCATGAACGACTGGGGTGGCGCGCAGGCCCTGGTCGCGGACGGCCGCGACCAGCGCATCGGCAAACTGGTCATCACGTCCTGTGAGGCCTTCGACAACTTCCCGCCCGGACTGCCCGGCAGCAACCTGTACGCCTCCGCCAAGATGCCCGGCGGCCTGAACGTGGCCTTCACCCTGTTGAAGTTCAAGCCGATGCGGCGGCTGCCGATGACCTGGGGCCGGATGAGCAGGCGGCCGGTACCCGACGCGGTCATGGATGCCTGGTTCCGGCCGCTGTGGACCTCGCCGGACATCCGCCGGGACCTGCGGAAGTACGTCCTGGGCGTACCGCCGAAGGCCGAACTCCTGCGCTGGGCGGAGGCATTGCGCACCTTCGACCGGCCGGCGCTCGTCGCCTGGGCCGCGGAGGACAAGGTCATGCCGCCGGAACACGGCCGCCGGCTGGCCGGAATGCTGCCCAAGGGCGAGCTGGTGGAGATCGCGGACAGCTACACCCTGATCCCCGAGGACCGGCCGGAGGAACTCGCGCGGCACCTGCGGGAGTTCCTCCGGCACGGCTGAGGGCTATGTGCTGAGCACCTCGTCCATCGACTCCTCCCGCCAGCGGCGCAGGAGTTCGTGGAAGGCGGTGGCGCCGTGCGGATACGCGTGGGGGCCGTTGGGGCGGCCGCGGCCTTCGCGGTTGTAGTAGCCGGGAGTGCACTCGGCGTGGAACCACTCGTGATCCGGGGCGCCCTGCGCCATGGTGGCGAGCCAGGCGTCCTCGGCCGCGCGGGAGGGCTCCAGGAGCGCGCCCCGGTCCTCGGCGGCTGCGACGAGGGCGGCGGCGTGCACGGCCTGCTCGTCGAGGATGTGCGTGTAGTTGACGCTGCTCGCGTTCTGCAGTGAACCCATCTGGATCAGATTCGGGAAGCCGTTGCAGGTGAAGCCGTGGAGGCTCCGGATGCCGTGCTGCCCCCAGGCGTGCAGCAGTTGGGTGCCTCCCCGGCCGTGGACGGGCAGCTTGCCGGAGAGGACGCCGGAGGTGCCGACGGAGAACCCGGTGGCGAAGATCAGGCAGTCGAGTGCGTACGCGGCGCCGCCCACCACGACGCCGTCCTCGGTGACGCGTTCGATGCCGTGGGTGTCCGCGGTGTCCACCAGGGTGACGTTGCCGCGGTTGAACGCCGGGTAGTACAGGTCGGAGAAGGTGGGGCGCTTGCAGGCGTAGCGGTACCAGGGCTTGAGCGCCTCGGCCGTCGCCGGGTCGGTGACCGTCCGCTCGACGCGGGTCCGTACCTCGTTCATCTTGGCGGCGTCGGCAGCCTCGTAGGCGGCTTCGAAGTCCGCCCGGTCGTCGGGGCGGCGGAAGCTGGGCAGCAGTTTCTCCAGCAGCGCGGCCGATGACGTCCAGCCGTCCGCCACGAGGTCCTCGTCGAACTCCTCGCCCGCGACGATGCGCAGGAAGTTCTCGCGCCGCGCGCCGGCCCAGCCCTCGCGGTCCGCGCCGACGTCGGCCGCCGTGGTGCGGCGGTTGGCGCGCACGTCCACCGTGGAGGGGGTGCGCTGGAAGACGTAGACGTGGCCGGCGTCCTCGGCCAGCTTCGGAATCACCTGCACACCGGTGGCGCCGGTGCCGACGACCCCCACCCGCTTGCCCGCCAGACCCGTCAGGGCGCCTTCGGGGGAGCCCGCGGTGTAGCCGTAGTCCCAGCGGGAGGTGTGGAAGGTGTGCCCCGCGAACCTCTCGATGCCGGGTATCCCGGGCAGCTTCGGCTCGGACAGGGTGCCGGTGGCGGTGACGACGTACGTCGCCCGGAACGCGTCACCACGATCGGTCGTCACGACCCATGAGCGGGAACTTTCCTCCCAGTGCAGAGCCGTGACGGTGGTCGAGAACAGGGCGTCCGCGCCGAGGTCGTACTTCTGCGCGATCCGTACCGCGTGACGCCGGATCTCCTCTCCCGGGGCGTACTTCCACCGGGGTACGTACCCGGTCTCGTCGAGCATCGGCAGGTAGACGTGGGACTCGATGTCGCAGTGGATTCCCGGGTACCGGTTCCAGTACCAGGTGCCGCCGAAGCCGCCGGCCGTGTCGATGAAGCGGACGTGTTCCACGCCCCGCTGCCGCAGCCGTGCTCCGGCGAGGATGCCGCCGAACCCGCCGCCGACGACGGCGACGTCCACGGTGTCGCGAAGCGGCTCGCGTTCGGCCTGGACCTCCGCGTACGGGTCGGCGGCGTAGAAGCCGAACTCGGCTTCGGTGGCCCGGTACTGGCGGGGGCCGTCGGGCCGCACGCGCCGCTCACGCTCGTGGCGGTAGCGCCGGCGCAGCGCGGATAGCTCGTCGGGGGCCGGTGTCTGAGGCGACGTCATGTGGGGGGCCTCGTTTCCTCGTCGTCGTTCCTGCGTCTGTCCGTCGTGGGCCGGACCGTCCATGTGCTGCCGAACTGCCTTGGAAGCGGGCGGCCTTCCGCACCGTAACAACAACCGGACAGTCTTGTCCGGTTAGGGTGCGGGGGCACGTCGATCTTCGGACAGGAAGAGGAACCCCCCATGCGACGACTCCGGAACCGTTCACTGGCCGTGCTCGCCACCCTGGGCGCGCTGGCTCTGACCGGATGCGGCAGCGAGACGTACACCCCCGGCGGAACGGCGGAATCCTCTGCTTCGGGCCGGACCGTCACCGCCCGTGAGTTCATGCGACTGACCTCGGTGCACGAGGAGACCGGGATGACCCTGCTGGAGGGCCCGGTCTTCGGGGCGGACGGCCAACTGAACGTCGTCGACGTCACCGCGCCCGCCGGGGGCCCGAAGGTGCTGCGCGTCGATGTCCGGAAGAAGACGGTGCGCAAGCTCTTCACCGACAGTCGGGGCGCCTACACCTCGGCGCAGTTCAGCCCGTACGACGGGCGGCTCTATCTGACCGACATCTCCCACGGCGAGATCGTCTCCCTGGCCCCGGACGGCAGCGACCGGCGCGCCTTCTTCACCGGTGAGGTGGACGGCGCCCGGATGCAGCCCGACGACATCGCCTTCGACCCGGACGGTCATCTGTACGTCAGCGACGCCCTCGGCATGTCCGAGGGCCGGGCGCGCGGACGCGTGGTGCGCGTCGACCGCGACGGCGCGCACGCCACCGTTCTGGCCGACGGTCTCGCCGCGACGAACGGCATCTCGTTCGACGTGGACTACCGAGGGCTGTGGATCAGCGAGCTGACGGAGAACCGCATCTCCTACCTCCCCGTCGAACAGCGGCCCGGAATGGCGGGCCGGCACACGGCCGTCCGCGTGGACGGCGGCGTCGCGCAGACCGACTCGATCGCCGTGGACGCCGACGGCAACCTGTACCAGGCCCTGCACGGCCGGCCCGCGATGGCGGTGTACAGCCGGTACGGCGAGCGCCTCGCGACGGTGGAGGTGCCGGCCCGCACCGAAGGGCTGGAGTCGGCGACGAACGTGGCGATCACGCCCGGCGGTACCAAGGCGTACATGACCGTCAGCGGACCGGCCGGCGGCTACCTCTACAGCTTCGACGCGCTCGCGAAGGGCATCCGGCAGTCCAACGGCGGCTGATCCCGTCCGGCCCGCGGCCGCTCAGTCCCGGAGCGGCCGCACCGGTCCCACCGTGACGCCGAGCAGACCCCAGGCCGCCAGCGCCCGGTGCTCACGCTGGGCGTGGGTGGGACCGCCGACGGCTCCGGAGACCATGGAGACGGCGAGCATGAGATCGTCCGGCCCACCCAGCCGGTGGCCGTCCGGCAGGCACTCCCGCAGGGCGTGCTCGACCCGGTCGTGCATGTCCCGGGCGAAGGCGCGGGTGTGCCGCGGGTGCCCGCTCGCCTCGTCGGCGTGCAGGAGGCTGATGAAAGCCGCCGACTGTGCCAGGTGCCAGGTCAGTACCCCCAGGACCTCGGCGAGGGCCGAACCCTCGGCAGCCGCCCGCTCGATCTGGCGCACGTTCTCCTCCAGGACCGCGGCCGCGATGGCGTCCCGGTCGGGGAAGTGCCGGTACAGCACGGCCTGCCCGACCCCGGCCCTGCGCGCGATCGTGGAGAGCGGGGCGTCCAGACCCTGCGAGGCGTAGATCTCCCGGGCGGCGGAGATCAGGGCGGCCCGGTTGCCGGCGGCGGCCTTCGGCCCCCGGTTCGCCGGCCTCCGCGTGGCCGCCGTGGGGTGCTGGGTCATCCGGTCAGGGTAACGGGCAGGGACCGCGCCCCGGCCGCGCCGC
>NZ_JAELVH010000300.1 GCF_019399235.1 Streptomyces poriferorum
ACTTCACGGTCTCCCCCGCCGCCGTCTCGGGCCGCCTCGCCTTCGAGCGGGCGGGGGAGACCGTGAAGTCGTCCCACTCCGACATCGTGGAGTGCGAGACGTGCTCGCCGGTGCCGAGGATCCAGACCGGGGCCTTCGCCGTGTCCGGTACGTACTCCTCGGCCGCCAGCAGCACCGCGCAGCCGCCGTCGCTGCGGATGCAGCAGTGCAGCTTGGTGAACGGGTCGGCGATCATCGGGCCCGACAGCACCTCGTCGACCGTGACCGGCGTGCGGAACATCGCGTCCGGGTTGGCCGCCGCGTTCGCCCGGGCCTGCACCGCCACCTCGGCGAGCTGCTCCAGCGTGGTGCCGTACTCGTGCATGTGGCGGCGGGCCGCCATCGCGTACTTGGCGATCAGCGAGTGCCCGTACGGCACCTCGAACTGGAGCGGGCCGCGGGCCCCGAAGGAGAGGTTGGACGTGCGGCGGCCCGCCTTGATGTCCGCCCGGGCCGTCGATCCGTACACCAGCAGGACGGCGCCCACGCGGCCTGCCGCGATGGCGTCGGCCGCGTGGGCCGCCATGACCTCCCAGGTCGAGCCGCCGACCGAGGTGGAGTCCACCCAGGTGGGCTTCAGGCCCAGGTACTCGGCGACCTCGACCGGGGCGAGCGTGCCCAGGCCGGCGGAGGCGAAGCCGTCGACGACCGACCGCTCCAGTCCCGAGTCGGCGAGCGCCCGGCGGGCGGCCTGGGCGTGCAGGGCGTACGGAGTGGCCGTGTCGACGCGTCCGCAGTCGGCGAGGGATATGCCGACGACGGCGACCTTGCGGCGGGAAGAGGGCGTGGCAGGCATGAATCTGACGGTACATCAGATCGGCTGGAGGTGAACCGGTGCGCGGTGCGCGGATGCTGTGGCGCCTGTCGCTTTGCGAGACTCTGGGAATCTCGCTGCTTCACCCCTAGCATGACGGCCCGTCAGATCGGAGGCCGTCGGCCTCCGAGGAGAAGGAGCCCGCCGATGGATGCCGCCTTCACCGCGGAACAGGACGAGATCCGCCGCACCCTGCGCGACCTGCTCACCGCACACCGCCCCGGCCCCGCCGGGGGCACCCCGGTGGCACCGGACGGGTACGACACCGCACTGTGGCACCGGCTCTCCCGGGAGCTCGGGCTGCCAGGACTCGCCCTCCCCGAGGAGTACGGAGGCGGAGGCCGCGGGCCCGCCGAGCTCGCCGTCGCCCTGGAGGAGACCGGCCGCGCCCTGCTGCCGTCCCCGCTGCTCGCCACCGCCGTACTCGCAGCCCCCCTGATCCTCGCCCTCGGCACCGACGAGCAGCGCACCGCCCTGCTGCCGTCCCTCGCGGCGGGCGAGCTCACCGCGGCCCTGGCCGTCCCCGGCGGCTCGCTCTCCACCGCGCTCGGCCTCACCGGCGATCTCACCGGCGGCGCCTGGGCGGGCGGCGGACGGGCGGGCGGCGTGCAGGCCCGGCCGGCCGGCGGCGACGGCGGGTGGCGCCTGTACGGGGAGGCCGCCCAGGTACTGGACGGGCACAGCGCCGGACTGCTCCTGGTCGCCGCGCACACGGGTGGTTTCCCGCGCAGCCGCACCCTGTTGTTCCTGGTCAGGACCGACGGGCCGCAGCCGCCCGCCGGTCTCGTCCGCACCCGGCAGGCCTCGCTCGACGTCACCCGGCCGCTCGCCCGGATCGAACTGCGCGACACCGAGGCCGAACTCCTCGGCGCCGACGACGCCGTGGACGCGCTCGCCGCGCTCACGGCCACCGGGCGCACAGCGGCCGTCGCACTCGCCGCCGAGGCGGCCGGGGCGGCGGCGAGTGCGCTGGAACGGACGGTCGACTACGTCGGGGAGCGCGAGAGGTCCGGCCGGGCGGTCGGTTCCTTCCAGGCGGTGAAGCTCCGCCTGGCGGACCTCTACGTACGCGTGCGCTCGGCCCGCTCCGCCGCGTACTACGCGGCCTGGGACCCGGAATCCGGCGGTCTCGCGCTCGCTCAGGCGCTGGAAGCGCTGCGGGTCACCACCGCCGAGGCCGTGCAGCTGCACGGCGGCATCGGCTTCACCTGGGAGGACGAGGCGCGGCTGTACTTCAACCGGGCCGCATCCGACGAGCTGCTCCTCGGCCCCGTGCACCGGCTCCGCGACCATGCGGCGCAGCGGGCCGGACTGTTCGGGCAGGAGCAGGCCGGCGGCCCGGCGGGGCGCGGGCCGGCCGGTCAGGTGGCGGTCTGATGCCCGCCGGGGTCCGGCTCGTCCAGAAGGTGTCATCGACGCGCGTCTTCGCGCGGATCGCCCCGCACGTCGTGCCCGCCATGGACCGCGCGGTGCACCGGCTCACCCGGGGCCGGGTGCTGCTCAGCGCGCAGATGCTGCCGGGGGTGGTGCTGACGGTGCCGGGGGCGCGCAGCGGGCAGCCCAGGACGACCCCGCTGGCCTGCATGCCGCAGCGGGGTGAGGGCGGGAAGGACGGCTGGATCCTGGTCGGCAGCAACTTCGGCCGTCCGGGGCATCCCGCCTGGACGGCGAATCTGCTGGCGCATCCGGAGGCGGCCGTCATCAACTGGAAGGGCCGCGACATTCCCGTACGGGCACGGCTGCTGTCCGGTGAGGAGCGGGCCGGGGTGTGGGAGGCGGCGCTGAGGTTCTGGCCGCCCTATGCCGCGTACCAGGCCCGGATCGACCGGGAGATCCGGCTGTTCCGGCTGGATCCGCTGGAGGGGTGTGACGGTCCGGTGTGATGTCCGCGGGGGTCCGGGAACGCCGACGGCGGACCACATGCGTGGTCCGCCGTCGGTGAGACAGGACCTGGGGCGCCCGGGATCACCGCGCGTCACCCAGTACGGGGTTCCGGCGCGGGCGCTACTTCGTCGGCTTCTTGCCGGTGATGCCCAGATGCACCAACAGCGCGAGGTTCGGCTTGAGTTCGGCCTGCTTGACGCCCCAGGTGGTGAAGCCCTTCTGGTGCGAGGCGACGGCGGCCAGCATCGCGACCAGGGAGCCCGCCATCGCCGCGGCGCTGACGTCCTTGTCGACCTTGCCCTTGGCCTGGAGCTCCTTTACCGAGTCCGTAAGGGAGTTGGTGACGGAGTTCAGGATCTTCATGCGGATCTTGTAGAACCGCTTGTCGCCCTCGGCGGCACCGAGGTCGACCACGCGCAGAATGGCGTCGTTGCGCCGCCAGAAGTCGAGGAATCCCTCGACGAGTTCTTCGGCTGCCTGCCATCCGGATTTTCCGACCCAGGAGCGTCCGGCGACCAGTTCGGTCAGTCCGGCACCCTCCTTGGCCATCTCTTCGGCGATTTCGAGGACGGCGCCCTCGACGTCGGGGAAGTACTGGTAGAAGGTTGCGGGTGAAGTCCCCGCCTTCCGGGCGACGTCGATGACTTTGACGTCCCGGTACGGCGAGGAGCTGAGCATCTCGCTGAGGCAGTCGAGCAGCTTCTGCCGCGTCGCCTGTCCTCGCCGACCGGCCACGCGGCCGTCGACGGTGCGTACTTGTCCTGTCATGCCGTCAGCTTACCGACGGGTGATCGGAGCGCGATTCGGCCGACTGCAAATGGGGAGTGCGGCAGGCGCGGTGGGGGGAGTGGGTGGATTTCGGGGGATGCGCCCCAGGGGCGCCCTGCCGGTTCCCCACAGTCTGATTAGTGTTATCAACAGCCTGTGGACAACTTCGGTGGATAACTTTCCGTGACGAGGGCGCTCGCGGCGCGCGTATCGAAAATGTGTTCGCATCGGAGGGGCCGGGGCGCGCCCGGACCGGTGCGCGGCTACGTTGGGTGTGACGAGCGTCACCACGACGGAAGGATCCGGGCCCATGGCCGCATTCGCGCAGTCCGCCCCGTGCTGGGTGGATGTGCAGCTCCCCGACCTCGAAGCGGGCAAGCGCTTCTACGGTGAGCTCTTCGGCTGGACCTTCCGGGCGGGCGACGGGCCGTACGCCGACGCCCTCAGCGGCGGCGCTCTCGTGGCCGCCCTCGCCGCCAAGCAGGACGGCCGGATGCCGACGGCCTGGGGCGTCTACTTCGCCACCGACGACATCACCGCCTCCGTCGCCCGGATCCGCGAGAACGGCGGCCAGGTGATCACGGACCCGGTCCGGGCCGGACGGTCCGGGGTGCTCGCCCAGGCCGCCGACCCCGGCGGCGCGGTGTTCGGCCTCTGGCAGGCGGGTGAGCGCAAGGGCTTCCAGAAGCAGAACGAGCCCGGCTCCTTCTGCTGGACCGAGGTCTACACCCGCCAGAAGGACCGGGTCGACGCCTTCTACGAGGAGGTCTTCGGCTTCCGGTCGGCGGAGCTGGACGAGTCCGGCACCGGCGACCCGGGCACCGCGGAGTCCGGCGTGGACTACCGGATGTGGTCCCCGCCCGGCACCGAACCGGGGCCCGATACGGCGGTCGGCGGGCGCAGCGTCATCACGGACGCGTTCCCCGCCGTGATGCCCAGCTACTTCCTCAGCTACTTCACCGTGGCCGACTGCGACGCGTCGGCCGCGACCGTCGTCCGGCTCGGCGGACGGGTCTCCGAACCGCCCTTCGACATCCCGTACGGGCGGATGGCGGTCCTCCAGGACGACCAGGGCGCCGTGTTCGCCGTACTTCAGGAACCTGTGTCCTGAAACAGGCGGAACGGTACGGGACACCCCGATCCGCCCCCGGGTTCGCAACCGGCGCCCCGGCCAGGAAGAATCGGGGTGCGCACCGCCGGGTGGTGCCCACTGATGAGACGCTGCACACGGCGGGTTTTTCGCGGACCTCTCCTCAACCGAGGTCCGTACGGGGAGGTGGCAGGCAAGTGGTGGAGCAGCTGACGCAGCACGACCCGAGGCGGATCGGCCCGTTCGAGGTGCTGGGACGGCTCGGGGCCGGTGGTATGGGCCTGGTCTATCTCGCCCGCTCGGCGTCCGGCCGACGGGTGGCGATCAAGACGGTCCGTACGGAACTGGCCGAGGACCAGCTGTTCCGGGTCCGCTTCACGCGCGAGGTGGAAGCCGCCCGCGCCGTCAGCGGTTTCTACACGGCCGCCGTGGTCGACGCGGACCCGCGCGCCGCGGTGCCCTGGCTCGCCACCGCCTACGTGCCCGCGCCCTCGCTCGAAGAGATAGTGAATGAGTGCGGTCCCATGCCGACCCAGGCCGTGCGCTGGCTGGCGGCGGGCATCGCGGAGGCCCTGCAGTCCATCCACGGGGCGAAGCTCGTCCACCGCGACATGAAGCCGTCCAACGTGCTCGTCGTCGAGGACGGCCCCCGGGTGATCGACTTCGGGATCGCGTCCGGTGTCTCCAACACCCGGCTCACCATGACGAACGTCGCCGTGGGCACGCCGGCGTACATGTCGCCCGAGCAGGCGCGTGACTCGCGCAGCGTCACCGGCGCGAGCGACATCTTCTCGCTCGGCTCGACCCTCGTCTTCGCCGCGACCGGCCATGCCCCGTTCCACGGGGCCAACCCGGTCGAGACGGTCTTCATGCTGCTGCGCGAGGGCCCGGACGTGAGCGGTCTGCCCGACGATCTGCGGTCGCTGATCGAGTCGTGCATGCAGATGGACGCCTCGATGCGGCCCACCCCCGCCGAACTGCAGGCCCAGCTCTCCCCGCACCTCTTCGCCTCCGGCAGCGACGACAGCGGCACGGCCTCGGCCTGGCTGCCCGCCTCCGCCACCGAGATGATCGAACAGCGCCGCGGCGGCGGACGCGCGGTCGCCGTCGCGCCGCCCGTCGCGCCTGTGCCCGTTCCCTCTGCGCCCGTGCCGCCCGCACCCGTGGCGCCGCCCGCGCAGCAGCCCGCGCACGTGTCCGACGGCGGTCCGGTGCGGCTGTCCGGCGTGCATGTGCCGATCGGCCCGGGCCCGCGTGCCCAGGACGTACGTGGCTCGGCGGCCGCCGCCGAGGCCGGTCCGGCCACCGGCTGGGTGCGCCCGCCCGCCGGTGCGAACGGGGCGGTCACCGCTGCGACCGCCCCCGTACCCGCTCCCGCACAGGCGCCCGACAGCGCACCCGCGGGCCCGGGGCGCTGGCGCCCCTGGCGGTTCCGGATGTCGAACGACGTGTGGGGGACGCCGGTCGTCGTCGGCGACCTGCTGTACGTCACCTCCTTCGAGGTGCACGCGCTGGACACCGGCAACGGGCGGCGTCAGTTCAAGACCCGTGACGTCGCCTGGGCGATGGCCGTGGACGGCGGCAGCATCCTCGCCTCCGACGGCCCGTCCCTCTACGCCCTGGACGCGGCGACCGGCACCGAGCGGTGGCGGCTCCAGTCCGACGCGTGGGTGTACTCCCTGAAGGCCGAACGCGGCACGGTCGTCACCGGTACGCGGGGCGGCGGCGTCCAGGCGTGGGAGGCGTCCACGGGCGAGCGGCTCTGGGAGATCCACGGCGCGCAGACGGACTTCGAGACGGCGGAGGCCGGACCGGCGCTGCACGACGGCACGGTCTACCTCTGGCAGGACGCCCGGCTGCGGGCCGTCGACGCCCGCACCGGCACCGAGCGCTGGTCCTACCCGGTCGGCGACGCGGCCTCCTGCGGCGGAGTGCCCGTCCGGGTGACCCCGGCGCCGGACGGCTACGTGTACGTCTCGGCGGGGACCCGGGTCCTCGCGGTGGACATCGCCTCCGGCCATGTGCGCTGGCACTTCGAGTCACCGGCGGTCTTCCTCTCCCCGCCCGCCTTCGCCCCCGGCCCGGCCGTCACCGGCGGCGGGGTGTACCTCGCGGACTACCTCGGCACGGTGTACGCGCTGGACGCCTCGACCGGCAAGGACCGCTGGCGCATCGCCACGGAGTCCCGCCAGTCCATCGAGCCGGTGCTGGTGGTGGCGGGCAACGTGCACGTCGGCAGCGGCAGCGCGCTGTACACGCTGGACGCGGTCACCGGCACCCCGAAGTGGCGGTTCGCCGCGGGCGGCGAGGTGGTGGGCGCACCGGTCGTCGCCGACGGCCGCGTCCACTTCGGCTCGGCGGACCACGTCCTCTACACCCTGGACGCGGCGGGCGGGCAGCTCCGCTGGAAGCTGGCCACGGGCGGCGAGATCACGGGGTCGCCGGTGGCGCAGGGCGGGGTGGTCTATGCGTGCAGCAAGGACCGCTGCGTGTACGCGCTGGACGCGCTGAAGGGCACGGGCACCGGCAACAGACCCCGCCCGTAAACCGCCCCGGGCCCAGCACCCGGCGGCCCTTCCCGGCGCGGTCCCGTCCCCCTCCGCCGGTACGGCGCGGTCCCGGCCGCCTCCGCCGGTGCGGCGCGGTCCCGGCCCCCTCCGCCGGTGCGGGCTTGTTCGGCCCCTCTCCGCTCGTGCGGTGCTTGGCTGGCCCTCTCAAGCCCGTCCGGCGTTTGAGGACGGAACCGGGGCCGTGGGGGCCGGTGCGACTCCCAGCCCGTCCGGCGTTTGAGGACGGAACCGGTGATGTGGCGGGCGGTACACAAAGAGTCCGGGGGCGCCCGGTGGCCGCTTCGTCCTCAAACGCCGGACGGGC
>NZ_JAELVH010000301.1 GCF_019399235.1 Streptomyces poriferorum
CGGAGGACCCGTTCGCCGTCGTTCTCGCGACCCCTGACACCCTGTTCACCCACAGCGGAATCGCGACCCGCCGACACCCGGTCAGCGTGCAGGCCGAGGGGGCTGACCGGGTGTCGGCGGGTCGCGATTCCGCTGTGGGTGAACAGGGTGTCAGGGGTCGCGAGAACGACGGCGAACGGGTCCTCCGTGTGGTGGTGGGAGGTGCGGGGGGAGGGTTCCCGCCCTGCGTTGCATACCCCCAGCCGGTATCGAAATCTGGGTTGACCTAATACCCCTGGGGGGTATGTACTGCCGGCGTGGGTCCGAACCCCGCAGGTGTCCCGCCCGCTCGATTCGCCGAGGAGTCCGCCATGAACACCGCCCTGAAGATCACCGCCTTCTCCGCCGGTCTCGCCACCGTCTTCGGCGCCTCGTACGGCATCGGCCACGCCACCGGCGGCCCGTCCGCGAAGCCGGCCACCGCCGCGCAAGCGGGGCACGCCTCCGCCGCGCCTTCGGATCAGGCCTCCCTGGGCGGCGACGGCGCCTCGGGCCGCGACGGGGGCCCGGGCGGCGATGGTGCCTCGGACAGCGTCAGTGCCTCGGACAGTGCCGGTCTGCTGCCCGGGGGCCTGCAGATCTCCGAAGGCGGCTACACGCTCAGCCTCGGCGACCCGTACGTCACCGCCGGTGCCCCCGCCGACCTGCGCTTCCGGATCCTCGGGGCGGACGGCAAGCCCGTCACCGCCTACCGGACCGCGCACGGCAAGGAGTTGCACCTCATCGTCGCCCCGCGCGACCTCTCCACCTTCCAGCACCTGCATCCCACCCGCGCCGCCGACGGCACCTGGCGGACCTCCACCGCCCTGCCCGCCGCCGGCGAGTACCGCGTCTTCGCCGACTTCACCCCGGCCGGCGCCTCGCAGGGCCTCACCCTCGGCGCCGATCTGCATGCCGCCGGCGACCTGCGCCCCGTACCGCCGGCCAGGACAGGGCGCACCGTCACCGTCGACGGCTACCAGGTCACCCTCACCGGCGACCTCGTCCCGGGCCGCTCCACGCGGATCGGCCTCGCCGTGGCCAAGGACGGCAGGCCCGTCACCGACCTTCAGCCCTACCTCGGCGCGTACGGCCACCTGGTCGCCCTGCGGGCCGGTGACCTCGCCTATCTGCACGTCCACCCCGACGGAGAGCCCGGCGACGGCACCGCGCCCGGCCCGGACATCACCTTCACCACCACCGCGCCGAGCCGGGGCGGCTACCGCCTCTTCCTGGACTTCCGGCACGGGGGCGTGGTCCGCACCGCGGCCTTCACGGTCGCTGCCGCCGACAGCCAGACGGCAGCTTCCCCGACCACTTCGGCGTCTGCCTCCGCTTCCGCGGAGCACGACGGCGATCACCGGCACTGAAGCGCCCACGGCCGGTCCGCGCCCGAAGAGAACCGGCCCCGGGGCTTCGCGCCTTCGGCGTAGCCTTCGGGCATGGCAGAGAGCAAGGTCCGTAAGCCGGCGGCCGAACCCGTGGTGAAGGCGGCTGCGAAGCCGGGGAAACCGGAGTCGCGCCTGGCGATGGTGCGGCGTGCGCGGAAGATCAACCGTGTCCTGGCGGAGACGTATCCGTACGCACATCCGGAGCTGGACTTCGAGTCGCCGTTCGAGCTGCTGGTGGCCACCGTGCTGTCGGCGCAGACGACGGACCTGAGGGTGAACCAGACGACGCCGGCGCTGTTCGCGAAGTACCCGACTCCGGAGGACATGGCGATGGCCGTCCCGGAGGAGATGGAAGAGATCATCCGGCCGACGGGCTTCTTCCGGGCCAAGACCAAGTCGCTCATAGGCCTCTCCGTCGCCCTCCGGGACCGTTTCGGCGGCGAGGTGCCGGGACGCCTCGCCGATCTCGTGACCCTGCCCGGGGTCGGCCGCAAGACGGCCAACGTCGTCCTCGGCAATGCCTTCGGTGTACCGGGCATCACCGTCGACACGCACTTCGGCCGGCTGGTCCGCCGCTGGAAGTGGACCGAGCAGGAGGATCCGGAGAAGGTCGAGGCGGAGATCGCGACGATCTTCCCCAAGAGCGAATGGACGATGCTCTCCCATCGCGTCGTCTTCCACGGCCGCCGCGTCTGCCACGCCCGCCGCCCCGCCTGCGGTGCCTGTCCGGTCGCCCCGCTCTGTCCTTCGTACGGGGAGGGCGAGACGGACCCCGAGAAGGCCAGGAAGCTGCTGAAGTACGAGATGGGCGGTCAGCCGGGCCAGCGGCTGAAGCCGCCGTCGGACTACCCGGGCAGCCCCGCCCCCGCGCTGGGCGCAGGCTGACCCGGCGAGGCGCTCCGGAACGAAATGCGTGAGGACAGGCGTTGTGAAACGAGGGGTGCCTATGAAGACGCATGAACACAGCACGGACGCGGCCGCCGCCGCGCAGGACGCCGGCAACGACATCGCCGCCGACGCCGCGATCGACGTCACGACCGAGGGCCTGCCCGACTGGCTGGATCCCGTCGCCCGAGCCGCGCGGACCATCGAGCCGCAGCAGCTCAGCCGCTTTCTGCCGCCCGCGAGCGGCGCCGGGCGGCAGTCCGCGGTGCTCGTCCTGTTCGGCGAGGGCGCACGCGGGCCGGAACTGCTCCTGATGGAGCGCGCCGGAAGC
This sequence comes from Streptomyces poriferorum, assembly GCF_019399235.1. Taxonomy (GTDB): domain Bacteria; phylum Actinomycetota; class Actinomycetes; order Streptomycetales; family Streptomycetaceae; genus Streptomyces; species Streptomyces poriferorum. The sequence goes on from NZ_JAELVH010000301.1 coordinate 2,626, forward strand.
CTGCGCTCCCATCCGGGCCAGCCCTCCTTCCCCGGCGGCTCGCTGGATCCGGCCGACGGCGACCAGGAGACGACGGGACCGCTCCGGGCCGCGCTGCGCGAGGCGGAGGAGGAGACCGGCCTCGATCCGCACGGGGTGCAGATCTTCGGCGTGCTGCCCCGGCTCTACATCCCCGTGAGCAGCTTCGTGGTGACTCCCGTCCTCGGCTGGTGGCGTTCACCCAGCCCGGTCGGGGTCGTGGATCCGGCCGAGACCGCCCGGGTCTTCACGGTGCCCGTGGCGGATCTCACGGATCCGGCCAACCGGGTGACCACGCGCCATCCCAGCGGCCACCGCGGCCCGGCGTTTCTGGTCGAATCCGCACTCGTATGGGGGTTCACGGCAGGGGTGATCGACCGGATTCTGCACTTCGCAGGCTGGGAGCGCCCCTGGGACAGGGCCAAGCAGGTGCCGCTCGACTGGCGCGCATGACAGGCTGACTCCCGAGCTCCGCCGCCGGGCCTTCCCGGCCACGGGGAGACGTACGGGCCCGGTGACGAATCTGCGAGGCAATAGACGGTGAACGTGCTGGACATCCTGCTGCTGGCCGGCGCCGTGTGGTTCGCGGTCATCGGCTACCGCCAGGGGTTCGTCGTCGGCATTCTGTCGGTGATCGGGTTCCTGGGCGGCGGTCTCGTCGCCGTCTATCTGCTCCCCATCCTGTGGGACCAGGTGACGGACGGCTCGGAGGTCTCGTCGACCGCGGCCATCGTCGCGGTCGTCATCGTGATCGTGTGCGCCTCGGTGGGCCAGGCCTTCACCACCCACCTGGGGAACAAGCTCCGCCGGTACATCACGTGGTCGCCCGCGCGCGCGCTCGACGCGACCGGCGGCTCCCTCGTCAACGTCGTCGCGATGCTGTTGGTGGCCTGGCTGATCGGTTCCGCGCTGGCGGGCACGTCCCTGCCGACGCTGGGCAAGGAGGTCCGCAGCTCCTCCGTCCTGCTCGGCATCTCCCGGGTGATGCCGCCCCAGGCCTCCACCTGGTTCACGGACTTCTCCTCGGTCCTCGCGCAGAACGGCTTCCCGCAGGTCTTCAGCCCGTTCGCCAACGAACCCATCACCGAGGTCAGGGCCCCCGACCCGGCCCTGGCCGGCAGCCCCGTGGCGGCCCGCGCCAAGGATTCGATCGTCAAGGTCGTCGGTACGGCCCCGAGCTGCGGCAAGGTCCTCGAAGGCACCGGATTCGTCTTCTCCGACCGCCGGGTGATGACCAACGCCCACGTCGTCGGCGGCGTCGACGAACCGACCGTGCAGATCGGCGGCCAGGGACGCCTGTACGACGCGAAGGTCGTCCTCTACGACTGGCAGCGCGACATCGCCGTACTCGACGTGCCGGACCTCGACGCGAAGCCGTTGCGGTTCACCGACACCGACCACGACGCCGCGACCGGGAACAGCGCGATCGTCGCGGGGTTCCCGGAGAACGGCTCGTACGACGTGCGCTCCGCGCGTGTCCGGGCCCGCATCGACGCGAACGGGCCCGACATCTACCACCGCGGCACCGTCCGCCGCGATGTCTACTCGCTCTACACGACGGTCCGTCAGGGCAACTCCGGCGGCCCGCTGCTGACGCCCGACGGCAAGGTGTACGGAGTCGTCTTCGCCAAGTCGCTCGACGACCCCGACACCGGTTACGCCCTCACGGCCGACGAGATCCGCCAGGACATCACGCAGGGACGTACCGCCAACCAGGAGGTCGACAGCCAGGGGTGCGCCCTTTAGGAACGTGGCCAGGGGGTACGCCTCTTAGGAGCGCGGCCAGGGGTGCGCCTTTTAGGAGCGTGGGTCGAAGGTCCCGCCTCAAGGGTGGCGGGACCGCGGATCATCCGCGCGGGTGGCGCAGCCGCGCCGAGACCCAGCGGGCCCGGCGGCGGAGAATGCGCGGAATGCCGAGCCGGGGATCATGCAGAACATGCATAGCGTGCACCCGGCCCTGGAGGCCGCCCCCCTCATGAGTGCCCGATACCGCCGTGGCGGTCGAGCGACGATTGCGTGCTGCGTCACCGAAGTCGTGCGTCCAGCCCATACCCGGACGTCTGCCCGTGACGCATGGTCGGTAATCGCCCATCCGCCAGCCAATTGGCCTATGCGGCAGGCAAGTGGCTGTTCGTCGGACATGTGTGCCCGCGGGCTAGCGGTCGGGCTCGGAATCCTTGAGCCAGTTGATGAGTTCGGCCGAGAACCCGGCAGGATCCTCCTCATGGGGGAAGTGACCCAGACCGTCGAAAAGTCGCCAACGGTACGGTGCCTCGACGTACTCGCCGGAACCCGCCGAACTACGGGTGCGGACCGCCGGATCGAGTGAACCGTGCAGATGCAGGGTCGGCACCCGCACCGGCCGCTTCATGCGCCGGTTGAACTGGATGCCGTCCGGCCGTGCCAGCGAGCGCACCATCCACCGGTAGGGCTCGATCGAGCAGTGGGCGGTCGACGGGATGGACATGGCACGCCGGTACACGCCCAGCGCAGTGTCGTCCGGGAACTCCGCGGTCCCCGGGCCCGCCCACTCGTGGATCAGCCGTCCCACCAACGCCGCGTCGTCCGCCACGAGCTGACGCTCCGGCACCCAGGGCCGCTGAAAGCCCCAGATGTACGAGCCGGCACGGGACTGGGCGAAGTCGGAGAGCATCGAGGAGCGCCACCGGCGCGGATGCGGCATCGAGGAGACCACCAGCCGGCGCACCAGCTTGGGGCGCATCACCGCGGCCGTCCAGGCCAGGTACCCGCCCATGTCATGGCCGACCAGCGCAGCGTCCGGTTCGCCGAGTGAGCGGATCACGCCGGTGATGTCGAGTGCCAGGTTGGCGGGGTCGTAGCCGCGGGGCGTCCGGTCGCTGCCGCCCACCCCGCGCAGGTCCATCGCCACGGCGCGGAAGCCCGCGTCGGCGAGGGCCGGAAGCTGGTGGCGCCAGGTCCACCAGAACTGCGGGAAACCGTGCAGGAGCAGGACCAGCGGGCCTTCGCCCATTTCGGCGATGTGGAAGCGGGCGCCGTTGGCCGCGACGTCCCGATGGGTCCAGGGGCCGTCGAGACGGACGGGACCGCCGGCCGCGGACGCGGGCGGCTGACCACCGTCGGCAGGGCCGGGGGTGTGGCCCGCCGGACCGGCAGGCCTCTCGTGGCCCGCCCGGTCCTCCGGGCCCACGGGGCGAAATGCGCTGGAATCGGGGACCGTCATGTGGATGAGCGTGCCACAGCAGACGCCTTGTCCTGGACCGGACGGTTCTCGATGGCCTTGTCCGCAAGTGTGCTGCCGCCCACCGGCAGGATCACGTCCGCGCCGACGCTCGCACGCGGGTGCGGCTTGACACCCTGGAGGACGGCGGCGGTCTGCTTCGCCGAGGCGATGGACTTCTCCGGCGGCTTGACCTTCTTGAACTTGGCAAGGCCGAAGAGCGCGAGCAGGATCCCCAGCAGGATGAACGCACCGCCCACGATCAGGAACGACCAGGCGAGGCCGAGTCCCAGGTTGTGGATTCCGTACGCGGCCGCGAAGCTCAGCACCGGGATCGCGAACAGAATGAGCACGCCCGTGACGATGAACGCCACGCTGCCGATGACGCCACGCTTGACGTCCTGTCGCACCTCGGCCTTGGCCAGGGCAATCTCGTCGTGCACCAGCGCAGACAGTTCGGCCGTCGCCGAGGCGACCAGTTGGCCGAGACTGCGGTCGGCGCTGCCCGCGTAATTGCCGGGGTCGCTCATCCCTGACTCCCTCTCCTGTTCAACACATCCGATGTCAGATCATGCCGGACTGTCCGGCTTGTTGCTCGCTGCCCCCGCCACTTGGGCAAGGCGGCGGTGCTCGGCCGCCTTCTTCTCGTAGAGCGCGGCCATCCGCAGGTGGTACTCCGGATCGTCCTGTTCGTAGATGTCCGGAATCCCGGACGCGTCCTCGTCGAGTTCCTCCGCGTCGAACAGCGCCCGGTATCTGCGTACCCGAAGTTTGAGCAGTACACCGGAGAGTACGGCGGCAATCAGGGAACCGATGAGAACCGATGCCTTGATCTCGTTGATCATGTCGTCGTCGCCGACGAAGGCGAGCTCCCCGATGAGCAGGGAGACGGTGAAGCCGATGCCGGCGAGTGCGGCGACCGCGAAGACATCGGCCCAGGCCAGGTCCTTGTTCAGCTCCGCCTTGGTGAACCGGGTGGCCAGCCACGTACCGCCGAAGATGCCGATCGTCTTGCCGATGACGAGCCCCAGGACGACACCGAGCGTTTCGGGGCGGGTGAACACGCCGGCCAGCGCGCCGCCGGAGAGGGAGACGCCGGCGGAGAAGAGCGCGAACAGCGGTACGGCGAGACCGGCCGACAGCGGGCGGACCAGGTGCTCGATGCGTTCGCCGGGGGAGTGCTCCTCGCCCTCGCGCCGGGTGCAGCGCAGCATCAGGCCCATGGCGACACCGGCGATGGTGGCGTGGATGCCGCTGTTGTACATCAGCCCCCAGATGACCAGGGCGAGCGGCACGTAGACGTACCAGCCGCGGACGTTGAACCGCAGCAGGAGGTAGAAGACGGCGAGACCGGCGAAGGCGCCGATCAACGCGACGAAGTCGATGTTCTCGGTGAAGAAGACCGCGATGATCAGGATCGCGAAGAGGTCGTCGACCACGGCGAGGGTCAGCAGGAACGCGCGGAGCGCGGCGGGCAGCGAGGTGCCGATGACGGCGAGGACTGCGAGCGCGAACGCGATGTCGGTGGCCGTGGGCACGGCCCAGCCACCGGTGGAGCCGTCGCCGAGCACAGCCACGAGCGTGTAGACGACCGCCGGTACCGCCATGCCGCACAGGGCGGCGACGACCGGGAGCGCGGCCGCCTTGGGGTCGCGCAGTTCGCCCGCGACGAGTTCGCGCTTGAGCTCCACTCCCGCGACGAAGAAGAAGACGGCGAGCAGTCCGTCGGCGGCCCAGTGCGCGACGGACAGGTGGAGACCGAGCACCCCGGGCCCGAAGTGGAAGTGGCTGACGCTGGCGTAGCTCGATCCGAAGGTGTTCGCCCAGACGAGGGCTGCCACGGCGGCGACCAGGAGTATGACTCCGCCGACCGTCTCGGTACGCAGGGCGTCGGTGAGGTAGTTCCGCTCGGGGAGCGGCAGACGGCCCAGGAAGGTGCGGCGGGGGGAGGGG
>NZ_JAELVH010000302.1 GCF_019399235.1 Streptomyces poriferorum
GCACCGGGGGTGGCACGGGGTGCGGGGGTCCCATCGGACTCGTCCGCGGTACTCACCGGTGCGGCGGGCTCCCCGTCACCTTCGGCGGCCCGTTGACGACCGTTCTCCCGCAGCGCGCCCCGGCACAACGCCCTCGCCTGTTCGAGCTCCGTCGCTGGGGCACGCAACTGCACGTGCAGAAGGTCGACCACCCTCAAAGGCGCAGTCGATACGTGCTTCGGGTTCAGGTAACGCGAAAGCGTCGTCTGGTCGATCCCCAGCCTCACCGCCAATGCCTGCTGCGTCGGCCGGGCGCCCCCGCGCGACGTCCCCGCCTCCTCCCACCAACCACGCAGCAGCAGCGCCAGCTGCGCCCCCGCGCTCTGTCCCCGGCCCTGACCGCCCCGCTCCTGCGCCATGTGTCTCCCCGTCGTCATGCGAAACAGCCGGGCGCCTGCGCTCAGCCTGCATCGCGGCATATCGGCAGGTCAGATCCGTGCATGACAGCAGGAGTCGACGCATCGGCCTCGGCGGCACCGATCGTAACGACGCGGTCGCGGCGACCGGCTCGGCCTCGTGCGTGCCGCCCGCTCCCCCGGCTCTGCTCCAGGTATGGCGCGGCCGTGCAACGAAGGCCGCCTTCGCCTCCGGGGAAGACGGGGCAGCCATGCCGCCCGACGGTCCGCTTTCACCCGAACGAGTGCGCCGGGACAACGCTGCCGGGTTCCGCCGGGCGGCGACGGTCGCCCTCGGCCGCGGCCCAACTCCCCGGCACAGGCGAACGGTAGAGGTCAGCCCGGTGATGGGCCGGCCGACCGCACCGGCTAATGTCCTGCGCTCTAGGGGAGGAGCGCAGTTGAATCACACGCGTGCGCAGGAGCACAAGCACAGACCCGGCCGACGCCTGACGGCCCTGGCCGTCACCGCCGTCCTCGCGGCCACCGGGGGGACCCTGGCCGCCGTCCCGGCCACCGCTGCGACGAGCGGCAGCAACGGGACCGGCACCACCGCCACCGTGCCGGCGAACGCCGCCGACGCGGCTCCGCAGGAGGCGACCGTACGGTTCCCGCTGAGCGCGGAGATCGTCAGCGCCGGCATCACCGGCTTCCTGTCGCGGAGCAACGCCACCACCCCCGAGTACCGCTGGACGCGCTACGCGGACGGCACGTCGACCGTGCTTCCCGCCGCCGCCTCGGTGACCGGCGGAGTCTCGGACATCGTGGTGACGGGGGACGCGGCGGAGATCGACGACAGCCGGTTCCTGAAGGTCCACGACATGGCTACGCCGTCGGCCGCGCCTGTGGAGGTGGACCTCGCCGGGCTCGGCGCGGACTACTGGTTCCGCGGCGCGATCGGCTCGACCCTGATCGTCATGGTGGACACGGAGGAAGGGGGCTGGCTGCCCCACCTCGTCACCGTCGAGGGCGGATCCCTGACCGACCGCGTGGTGTCCGGCATGCCGTCCGGGGTCTGCGACCTCAACGCGACCGCGCACACCGCGCACACCGTCCTGTTCGACTGCGGGCTCGGATACAACGAGGTCCGCGGCAAGGCCGTCGTCGATCTCGCCACCGCCGCCGTCGTGTCCCAGCACGTCCAGGCCGGCGAACCATGGCGCATGCTCGAGTCCGCCGTCTCGGACACCCATACGGCGTGGCACGAGGCGAACGATGCGGACCGGATCATCCAGGTCGCCCGTCGCGGCACGGCCGAGCGCAAGCAGATCAAGGCGCCGGGCTACTTCGGCGACGACTTCCGGCTGCTCGGCGACTGGGTGACCCTGGGCGAGCCGCGCTCCACCGAGTACGGCAATGGCGTGTACGCCGGCGTAGCCCCCACGCCCCCGCGGCCGTTCGTCGCGGAATCGGCGGAGACCGGGGAGACGGTCCAGCTCCTCACGCACGCCTCGTCCTCCGCACCCGCCCCCGACGGCTCACTGATGGTGCGCGGTGGCACCACGGCAATGGGGGAAGGTCTCTACCGGGTTGCCCTCGGCGCGAACGGGAAGCCTGCCGCCACGATGGTCGCGCCGACCGGCCAGGCGACCGCCGTGACCCTCCTAGGCAGCAACGTCCCGGCCGTGATCACCGGTGAGCAGCTCACCAAGGGCGTCGACATGAGCTGGGACCTGTCCCGGGGTGACGCGTATGTGTGGGCGACCCTGGTCCACGTACGGACGGGCCAGAAGCTGCAGTGGCCGCTCGTGCGCGAAGGCGGAACGCCGGCTCGGCGGACGGTCGGCATGCACTGGAACGGCAAGGAGCTGACGAGCCTCGACTCGACCGGCCCCGCCCTCAACGGTGAGTACACCTGGGAGATCAACGCGCTGCCGGACGACGGCATCGGTCCGGAACTGCGGGCCACCGGCCGGTTCACGGTGACCCGTCCCGTTGCCCCGCACGACTACAACGAGAACGGCACACCCGATGTCCTCGTCCGCGACGCGGGCGGCCGTCTGGTGCGCGTCGGCATGCAGCCGTCCGCGGCGGGCGACTCCCTCATCCGCAGCGGCGTCTCGAACGTCGGCCCCGGCTGGCAGGTGTACGACCGGATGGAGTCCGTCGGCAACGTGGCGGGCACGTCTGTGAGCGACGCGATCGCCCGGGACAGGAGCGGCGTGCTCTGGCTCTACAGCGGCACCGGCAACGCCAACGCCCCCTTCTCCGCGCGAAAGAGGATCGGTGGCGGCTGGGGGATCTACAACGAGATCACCGCCGTCGGCAACCTCGCCGGCGCGGCGGCCGGAGACCTCGCCGCACGCGACAAGGACGGTGTCCTCTGGCTCTACCTCGGCAAGGGCGACGGCACGTTCGCCTCGCGTACGAAGATCGGGGCGGGCTGGAGCACGTACACGGACATCATCGGCATCGGTGACGGCAACGGCGACGGCCGCTCCGACCTGCTCGCACTGAAGAGAGGGGCGAGCCCGAAGCCCGGGTCGTACTTCTACGCGGGCACCGGCGACTGGCGCGCACCGTTCAAGGGCGCGAAGGGGAACGACGTGCTGCCGGCGGACCTCTCCTACGAGACCGGGTTCTGACGCCTGCCCCCTGGGGCCGGAGCGGCTCGGTATCGCAACCGCCGCTCCGGCCCCGGGAGGACTCCGTTCGACAGCGGGACTCGGAGCGGCCGCTCAGCCACCCCCCGCGGCGTTCTGCCGACGGAGGTCCTCGTCGAAGGACTGCGAGGTTCCGTGCTTGCCGTACAACGCGAAGTAGCCGAGGGACTTCCCTTCGCCGATGCGGCTGGTGCTGTCCGCCGCCGCCTCGAAGGTGAGGGTGTCGTCGCCGTCCCTCATGATCACCGCGCCGAAATGGTTGTTCCACCGACCGGGCGCGTCGCTCAGGTTCACGTAGTGGTTCTGGCCCACCGCGGGTTCGGCCCGCGCTTGTTGGAGCTCGCCCATCCTGGTGCCGAGCAGCCTCTGCGCGGCGGCCTGGCAGTCGTTCGGCATCGTGATGAGAAGCTCCTGCATCACGCGCTCCGGCTCCCGGGAGCCGGCGTACTCCATGACGATCACGCCGATGAGCCGCCCCGCCGTCTTCAGGTACTCGACCGGGTCGAGCAGCGGGTTCAGCGGGACGTTCGCGGCGGCCCACGTTGCGCCCTGGTTCTCCATCGCGAGTGCGAGCAGCCGTTGGTGCACACCGTTGACGCTCCCGTCGCTGGGACGTCCCCTGCCCACCAGCCTGGCGACGTCCTGGAGGAGCAGTCCGAGTGCGGCGGGCGGCTGAACCACGCTCTGCCGGTAGGAGTCGAGCTTCGTCCCCCTGGCTTCCGCGCTCTCGCCCGCGAGGGGCTCGTGTTCGCTGTTCGCCTGTGCGGCCTCGGCCGCCTCCCTCGACGCGAAGACGGGCAGCACCCGGTGCAGCGCCCGGCCGCCGACCACCACCTCGCGGCCCGCTTCGAGGCGGATGCGGACCCGTTCCGACGCGGCCAGCGCGCTACTCGCCGCTTCGATCAACTGGGCGTCCGCGTAGGTCTCCTGGCGGCCGGAGACCGCGATCATCCCGTTCTGCGAGATCCGGTCCTACGGCACGGTGTCCGCGATGTCCCGCTCCGCGTCCGGCTCGGTGTAGCGCTGTACGGGAGTGCCGGTCAGCTCACGGGTGACCGCCGCATTGCCGATGCTGCGCTGCAGGGCTGCCAGCCGGGGAACCGGGTCCGAGGGCCGCCTGCTCGCCCCTGCTGTCCGTTCGGGGAGCGGGCTCTGTCGCTGGGGCAGCCTCGCGTACATCAGTCACCCACATTCCCGGCCGTCGCCGGACGGCCCTCACCACCAAGGCTCGGGCCCGACGACGCGACAAGAAAGGCCCCGCCGGGAAGACCAGGGGCAGCGTCCCGTGCCCGCCCGGGCCGGGACGGGCCTCGCGCCCTTCACGTACACCCACGCAGCTCCCGCAAGTCCGCGACATCAATGCCGGCAGGGCCGGCCGCCTGCTGTGCCCGCGCACGCGCCCGGCACCGCACCGCCCGTCGCGATGCCGGGCGCGTACCGCCGGATCAGGCGTCCTGCACATCCAGGTGATACGAGGTGTCGACCCAGAAGCCGTCCACAGCCCGGCCCTTGATCTCCAGCACGTACTGACCGGGAACCAGCGGCGCGATGCCTCCCCATATCCCCGAGGCGAAGCGGCGGGTCAGCCCCGTACGGAACGGTCCCGAGAACTCCTGCAAGGTCAGCGGAAGACCATTGAGGAATGCCGACGCCTCGGCCGCCTTCACGGACTGGGGAATCTTCGAGTACGTCCTGTCGTGCTGCATGTTGAGAGCGGGGAAGAAGAGCGGCTTGCCCGACGGAATCGCACATCGCCGCACCACCCGGCCGCCGTAGGTACCGGCGAGGAACCAAAGATCGCTCGGCTGACTCCACGCGGCATGCTCCCCCGTCGTGTCCCGGACCGGGCTGACGTCATCCGGAGCGGACATCGCCCACTTCCACCACCGCCCCGCGAGCACCCCGCCCTCGCTCTCGCTCAGCTCCCAGTTCCCGGTCGCTCCCATATCGCTCACCGCTCCCCTCCCTCGCACGGCCCCGTGCCCCTGGGGCTCATTTCGAACAAGCGGACAGTACCCGGCAGAGGATCAGCGCCTCGACGGGTTCATGAGTTCACCTCGTCGAACGGTTCGCCGTACCAGCGCCAGCCGGCGGTGCCGTCGCCGTGGATGCGCAGCCAGAACTCGGCGACCGGGGTGCCGTCGGGGAAGGTCATGGTCAGCGCGGAGCGGATCCGCTCGAAGCAGTCCTCCAGCCGGTCCCAGTCCTCCTCGTCGGCAGCCTGTTCCTGCTCCGTGAAGACGGGGCGGAACTCTTCGAAGCCCGGTAGCTCTTCGATGTCTGCGTGCATCCACGGCATGTCCGCTCCGGTCACGTTCAGCCGGGCGATCTCCTGGTCACCATGGTGGAGGCGCCAGACCATGCCGGTGTTGAGGTCCGCGTGGGTCATGGCTCCATGGTGGCGGTCACCACTGACAACGGGGCGTTCCGAGCGACCGGGGTGAAGCGGTCCACGCGCCGTGTCATCGGGCCGGTGGGGCCAGGCGCTTTCACGCCCGCCCGGGGCGCATCACCCGCCCGTGGCGTCCTCGGCCTCCCAGCGCAGCAGGTCGCCCGGCTGGCATTCGAGCACCTCGCAGAGCGCGGCGAGCGTCGCGAAGCGCACCGCCTTGGCGCGGCCGTTCTTGAGTACCGCCAGGTTGGCGGGCGTGATCCCTACACGGTCCGCGAGCTCGCCCACGGACATCTTCCGCCGTGCCAGCATCACGTCGATGTCGACCGTGATCGGCATCAGATCACCTCGTCCAACTCGGCCTGCATCTGCGACGCTTCTACGTCGCGCGCGAGGGCCTGGGCAAGCAGCAGCCGCAGCACGTGCACGATGAGCGCGACCCCCAGGATGGCCACACCGACCCCGCCCATGATGACGGTGACGCCCGGATCGGCCCGCTGGCCCGGCGCGTTGACGCCCGTGACCGTGAACCACACGAGGGCAGCCGCCACGATCGCGCCGATCATGACGTCCACGTACCGGAAGGCGGTGCGGGAGAACACGGTCCCTCGTCGCACCATCGCCACCAGCCGCCATACGCAGACCAGGGCGACCTGGACCGCCACCATGCCCAGGATCGTGCACACCCGCAGCGGAGTCAGCGGGAGCGAACCGTCCTCGGGGTCATTCCCGCCGACCAGCACCCACACCATCCCTGCCTGTACGAACACGGTGCCCGCCAGCACCACCACGAGCACGACGCGCAACGCACCCACTGTCAGCTTGCCCATGACCCACCTTCCCATCGACTTACAATAGGAATCTATCGAAAGTCGATAGGTTGAGCAAGGCTGATGCGGAGGCTGGACCGTCGGCCCGGTCTGTTTCCGGACAGCGATCGTCAGCTGTTGTGTTCGCGGTCGTAGGCGGCCTGGGCGGCGGCGACCGTGCTGCCGTGGCGCCTGGCCCAGTCGGTCAGCTCCAGCAGCGACTTGTGCAGCTCTTGGGCCATGTCCGTCAGCGTGTACTCGACCTTGGGCGGAACGACGGGATGGACAGTGCGTACGAGCAAGCCGTCCCGCTCCAGCTTGCGCAAATTGAGCGTGAGCATGCGCCTGCTGATCCCTGTGATCGAACGTTCCAGCTCCGTGAACCGAATCGGACCCTGCGCAGCGGCCACCAGGATGCCGATGCTCCACTTCCCGGAGACGTGATCGAGGACCTCCGAGACCGGGCACGCCTCGCCGGCCAGGACTGACACATCGATGTGCCTCTGGGACATGAAAGTGCCTTCTTCCGCCGGGCCCGACAGTTACCAATCATGTACTCAGTATCAAATCGTGCACCAAGCCGGGAAGGCGGCTCAATGCTCCAGGAACTCACAGACATCGCTGCGATCGAGGCTGCCGCGGTCGCGTACGCGACGGCACTGGACACCAGGGACTGGGAGACGCTGGGCGCGCTGTTCACAGACGACGCGTGCTGGGAGTACAGCGGTTCGGGAGAACGGCACTGCGGACCTGACGCGATCGTTGGCAGGATCAGGACCAGCTTGGAGCGAATCGACGCCACCCATCACCTGAACGGCAACCATGTCGCCGCAGTGCACGGTGACGAGGCCGAGCACACGTGCTACTACCAGGCCCAGCATGTCCGCCATGGCCTGCCCGATGGCGAGAAGTTCCTCGGCGGGGGTCGCTACGACGACCGGCTGCGCCGCACCCCGGACGGCTGGCGCTTCACCCACCGCAGGATCACCAGCATCTGGAGTGAGGGAAACCCCGCCGTGATCACCTCCTGACGTCAGACCATGACCGAGTGACCGAGTGACCGGTTGCGACTGCGGCTGCGTCGAGCGGAAGCTCGTTGATCGTCGCGTCCGAGTGTTCCCACGTGCGCCGGTAGAACCCGATGATCTGCTCGCGGGTCTCGTCCTCGGTCGCCCACTGATCGCTGCCGTCGGAGTCCTGCCACCGGCACAGCGGTTCCGGGGAAGGGCGGTCGAAGACCTCGCCGAAGTACCTGGCCTCGACGGTGGCCACGTGTTTGACCAGGCCGAGAAGGTTGGTCCCGGTCGCTGTCAGGGGGCGGCGGGCGTCGTATTCGGACAGGCCGTCGAGCTTCCAGAGCAGCGCCTTGCGGTCCCGCCGCAGTCTTCCGTGCAGGTTGTCCTTCGCGAATTCATCGATCATGCGGGAGGAGCCTGCCATGCACTGCTCATGGCGTCCACGCCGCACCGCCCGTTCCCGGCAGGCGGGGACGCCCTCGTCAGCGACCCGATGTCCGCTACGCCGACCGCGGGGACGACCACAACGTCTACCGCCGCCAGGTCCGTGAGTCCGGCATCCGCCCGCTCATCGCTCGGCACGGCACGGCACGGCACGGCACGGCACGGCACGGCACGGCACGGCACCCGAGCCTTCAGCCGGAACCGGCGACCAGCGCCTCGCCGAGCGGGGTACGCCGGTAGAGCACCGACCGTCCGGACCGGGCGCGGACGAGCAGCCCCGCGTCTCTCAGGATGGCAAGGTGGTCTCCCACCGCGCCGGGTGCCATGGCGAGGCTTCGGGCGAGGTGGCTGGTACTGGCCGGGGCGTCCAGCGCCACCAGCAGCCGGGCCCGGGCCCGGCCGACCAGAGCGGTCAGCGCGTCCGGTCGGGGGACGGTCTCCTGTTCACCCCACAGGGCGGCGGTGCCGCGGGCGGGGTAGACCAAGGTCCTGGGCCAGGGGTCTTCCAGCTGGGCGGCGACATTCCCGACGAAGGCCGAAGGGATCAGCAGCAGCCCGTCGCCGGCGAGGCGGACTGTTCCGTCCCTGGGGAAGAAGCCGAGCTCGATACCGCCGGCGCGCGAGTTGATGCTCGGGTGCAGGCCATCGATGGTCGTGGCCCAGCCGTGTTCGCCGATCACGCCCACCCGGTGCACGACATCGCGCTCACAGATCGCGCGCAGTTGCGGCCAGTCCGCAGCGAGCAACTCGTGCCACGCCCGGTCCATCGCCTCGGCGATCCGGGAGACGGCGTCCGTCGAGTCCAGCACGGCGCGTACGCGGGGTTCACGGGCGGACGGACCGGTCGCGGTGGTGGCGAATTCTCGGCGGGCCGCTTCCAGCGGTGTGGCCCGGATCATGGCCAGGTCGTCCGCCCAGGTCTGGTTGAGGCCGCGCGGAGGTGGGGCAACGAAGTTCGGTCCGGCTTGCGGCGTGTGCAGGGCGAGGACGGCGTCCAGTTCGGTCTCGCGGCGCAGCCGTTCAAAGGCCGGCAGGAGCCGGGTGGCCCAGGCGCGTGGCAACGGCCGGTTCTGGCCGGCGAGCGAGCGCAGCAGCAGGCAGAGGTCCATCGCGGGCGACAGCGCGAAGCGGCTTCGCAGCAGGTCCTCGACGGAGACTTCGAAGCGGAACACCCGGTCATGCTATCGCCGGACGTCGGCTCCGATTCGTCCAGCGACGAATCATTGGTGAGTGGCACGGGCGCGCGGCGAGGCTCGCCGTCATGACCCCAATCGCCGAATCCGCGCAGGGCGACCACCGTGCCACCTACCGGGAGGTACTGGCCGAGCCGCGATTCCGGCTGCTCTTCACGACCCGTACCGTCGCTATCACTGCCGGCGCGCTGCGGATCACCACGTTCTCGGTGCTGGTTTTCGCCGCCACCGGCTCCGCGCTGCTGAGCGCACTGGCCTTCGGTATCGGCTTTCTCCCGCAGCTGTTCGGCTCGCTGCTGCTGGGCTCACTGGCCGACCGGCTGCCGCCCCGCTCGCTCATCGCCGGAGGCTACGCACTGGAGTGCACCGCCGCCCTGCTGCTCGCCCTGGTACGGATGCCGATCGCGGTAAGCCTCGGTGTCGTGGCGCTGGTCGCCCTCGCCACACCGGTGTTCAGCGGCGCGTCGAGCCGGCTGGTCGCCCAGTGGCTGGAGGGCGACGCCTACGTCCTGGGCCGTTCACTGAACAACATCGCCGGATCCGGTGCGCAGTTGTTCGGTCTGGCCCTGGGAGGCACGGCCGTCGCGGTACTCGGTCCGCACCGGGCGCTCGCGGTGAGCGCCGCCCTCTACCTCGGCTGCGCACTCGCCATCCGCATCCGGCTGCGACCGGAGGAGTCCGGCGGCACACCCGGCAGCGCTCGGGGCGATGGCGGGGCCGTTCGGGCGAGCCTGCACGGTGCCGGCCTACTGCTGCGCGGACACACGGTGCGACGACTGATGCTGGCCCAGTGGCTGCCGCCCGCGTTCGTAGCGGGCGCGGAAGGCCTGATCGTCGCCTACGCGGGAGAACGCCACTTCGCACCCGGCCGGTACGCGGTGCTGATGGGCTGCCTGCCGGTGGGCATGCTCGTCGGTGACCTGCTGGTGGGCCGACTGCTACGGCCACCCACCCGGGAACGACTGGTAGTCCCGCTCATCGTGCTGATGGGGCTGCCGCTGGTCGGCTTCGCCGCCGAGCCCGGAGTAGGCGTCTCGTCCTGTCTGCTGCTGCTCTGCGGCTTCGGATTCGCCTACGGACTCGGCCTGCAACGACCGTTCCTCGACGCCCTGCCGGAGGACGGCCAGGGCCAGACCTTCGGTCTGCTCGGCTCCGGCAGCATGACGCTGCAGGGCATCGGGCCGGCCTGCTTCGGCTCCGTGGCCGCAGGCATCGGAACTGGCGGCGCAATTGCCCTGGCGGGCGTCGCGGCGGTGCTCACCGCCGGCTGGATCCTCACCTGGCACCCACCGGCCCCGGCTCGCCGCACGATCTGACATGGCTGATCCTCAGGCCACGCGTCGCACACACCGGGGGAACCGGTAGGCAGGTGCCACTGGACGCCTGAAGCCCGGACGTTCGCGCCTGCCTCTGACCTCCCGGGCATGACATCCCAAGGACAGGGTGCCCGTAGTGCCGGAGCCGTCTTGTGCATCGCCGTGGCCATGATCAGCATGATCACGGCGGAGATCCTGTCGGCGGCCGCGTTGGACACGACCTCCGGGGTGGCCGATGAGCCATGGCAGGGGCGCTTCAAACGGCTCACGGCCGATGCCGTATGCGTGGCGCATACGGCATCAGCCGTGAGGTTGAGTGCGCAAGCCGCGCCGAGGCGCCGATCAGCCCTCCCCGCGCGGGAAGGACACCTCCACGCGACGGTTCTTCTTGCGGCCCTCTTCCGTACTGTTGTCGGCGATCGGGTACTGCTCGCCGTAACCGCGGATCTCGAAGGTGACGTTCGAGCCCGTGGACTGCACCAACACCGCCTGAACCGCGTTGGCCCGCTGCTTGGAGAGGACGTCACCGTGTGCGGAGGAGCCAAGGTTGTCGGTGAAGCCGAAGACACGCACCTTGGTGGCGTTCTGCTTCTTGATCTCGGCACCGATGGCGGCGATACGGGAGTTGGCGGCGGAGCTCAGCTTGGCGCTGTCCTTACCGAACAGGACCTCGGCCTGGAGCGCGAACTTGATGTCCGCGTTCGTGTCCTCGCGTCGCTCCTCGCCGCCCTGATCCTCTACGACCTGGATGATGTCGAGGACCTTGCCCGGGGCGAGGGTGCCACCCTCGGGCATCTTGAGGTCGGGATCGCTGCTGTCGAGTTTGACGGGTGGTTCGGAGGAGGCCTCGGTGCCTGGCGGGACGCTCGGGCCGTCGTCTGCCAGAGCTGATGTCGCACCGAAGACCGTGGTGCCGGCCAGCAGTACTGCTACGGCAAAGGTCCGCCCTGCAAGATGGCCTGGCCGACGCCCTGTGCGAATGGAGTTCATATCGGCCATCACCCAGAGATCTTCAGGGAAGCGGTGGCGAAGGTGGGCAAGGTGAAGTCGACTTCGGTGCTGGTTTCCGGCGGTGCCGGGAACTGCATGAAGACAGGCGTCGCCTTACCTGGCTGCAGGGGAAGAATTCCCGTTGTGCACAGGCAATTAGAATCCGTGTCGCGGAGAACGTAGTAGCGCTTCTTTCCTACCTTGTCCACCAGCGTCGCTCCCGCGACAGAGTTCGGGTTCTTTGCCACGACCGCGCTCTCTGATCCTGCCCAGCCAGCCGTGTTCTTGGACTGATCGCCCTCGTTCTTGATTTCCCCCTGAACGGTGAGGAAACCACCGGAGTCGCGCTTCACCTGCTTGATAACGAGAGTCAGTCCGCCTTGGCCCTTGACCTCGGCGAGCTTCGCATTCGGGTCCACCTGGTCCCCAGCAGCGGTGTCGTCCCCCGCACCCTTGTCCTCACCAGATGGCTTGGCAGACGACGAAGAGCCGGAATCCTCCGCCTTTCCGCCGTCATCGCCACCGCATCCGGTGACAACAAGAGTCAGCACAGCAGCCATTGAGGCAGCCGCCACCGCCCGTCGGGACTTCGTGGTGCGCCGAATGCTCATGGGTTCAGATTCCTTTACTCGTCGTTCGCTGTCAGTCGTCGATCAAGTGCACGGCAAAGATCAACTTGCTCAGACCGGCCAAGGGGTCGCTGCTGCCCAGATCGATCGGGACGTCCCGTCCGTCGCAAACGAGGGTGACTACAGGCAGACTAGCCTCACCGCCCTTGTCGGCCCCGTCATCATCGCCGGGTTCGGTCGCCGGAACATCCTTCACCTTGGGGCCGCACCGAAACTCGATCACGGCAGTAGCCCGGGCCGTGGCGTGCCTCGTCTCCGTCCCAGGGACTACTGAATCCCCGACGGTGTAGCGGGTCTTCACCCTGGCCGTGACCCTGTCCCGCAGGTATCCGATGTCCCAAGCGCACCCACCAGGAACACCAGGACCCGGATCGAGGTCGGAGTCGTTGTCAGACGCCAGCCACTGGGCCCTACCGCAACCAGCCCAGCCGTACTGGTGAAAGCGCAGAAAACCGTCCAGACCCTCAGGAGACCGAAGGGCCTCAAGGAGTGGAGCGCCAAGGCCATCCCGGGCATCCTGCGCGGCAGCAAGCGCGGCAGCATCCGCGGCGCCCTGGGCACCGTTGCGCGTGGCGGAGGCTTGACCGACAGCAAAGAAGGCGAACGCGAGGAAGAGCAGGCCCGCCACCATCACAATGTAGATGGGGAAGGCCTGCCCTGCATCGCGGCGTTTGCGCAGTGCCATTAGCCGGCGGTGATGGAGCTCACCAGGCCGGTGATGCGCGTCGTGATCGCGCCGCCGATGCCCGAGGCCACCATGCCACCGATGATCGCGACGACCACCAGGATGATGCCGAGGTACTCGAAGGCCGTCTGGCCGCGGTCCGCGGTCTCGTAGCGCTTCTGGATCTTGGAGACCGCGGTGTTGGCCCAGCCGTTGACGCGGACGGCGGTCTTCAGGGTGATGTTCGACATGGTGTTCCCCTCCAGATTCGGCCGACCGACTGCCGGCCGACTCGCAAGTTCCTTTGATCTCGCTCCCGTTACCGGCTTCCTCCTGGCCGGTGCCGTTTGCGATACGAGAAACATACGGCGGAACACCATGCCCACCAGAGGGTCCCAGGGCCCATTCCCGGGCCCAATCCAGCAGTTGGGCCCTGCGTGCCCGGGAGTGGGCCCCCAGGCCCTGACTCGCCACGTCTCGCTCGATCCCCCGATCAGCCATGACTACCTGTCCCCCGCGCAGCAGGTCCTGCAGACGATGCCGTGCCGAGCCAGCGGGCGATCGCCTCGCTGCGGCTACCGCTGTGCAGCTTGGTGAAGATGCGGTTGATGTGGTTCTTGACCGTCTTCTCGCTGATGAAGCAGGTGGCGGCGATCTGCTGATTGCTCATGCCGGACGCGATCAGGTCCATGACCTCCACCTCCCTCGAACTCAGCCCGTACTGCTGCCTGTCAGGGGGCGTACCCGGCCTCCCAGCTACGGAAGACTGTCCCACATTCGATTGCAAATGCGAAAGACCCTGCGAGGAGGCAGTCAGTCGCGTGCCGGATGAGGCCTGTTGAGAGGGTGCCAAAGGCATCGGCGGATGTGCATACGCATCGTGTTGCTGCGGCGAACCAGGAGCGCGGCCGTCATATCCGGGCTGCTGATACGGAACACCTGAGGTCAGCGCCGTACCCAGTCCCTCCGGCAGCACCGCCCCCTGTGGTCCCGGGCCCTGGCGCATATGAGCCAGGAGCGCGTTCGCCGCCGTGGCAGTGAAATGGGCCCGGCCGCTCTGCGTGTCGCGCACGGCCTGCACCAACTGGTCGGCGGTGAACTCACCGTGCACCAGGTACCCACCCGCGCCCAGCCGCAGCGCCTCGTGGACGATCTCGCTCTCACGGCTGTACGTCAGCATCATCACCGGCGCGACCCGGACCAGGTGCGGCAGCGCGGAGATGCCGTCCACGCCCGGCATGCGGACGTCGAGCAGCACGACATCCGGGCGGTGCTGAACGGCCATGTCGTAGGCCTGGCGGCCGTCCGCGGCCTCGGCGACGACTTCGATGTCGTTACGGCCGGAGAGCAGGGCACCCAGCCCCGCCCGGACCACGGGGTTGTCGTCGGCGATGACGACCCTCATCGGTCCTGGGGG
>NZ_JAELVH010000303.1 GCF_019399235.1 Streptomyces poriferorum
CTCCGGGTCAATACACCTAGTGCTGACGCCGCCGCCCGGGCGAGCGGCAGGAACGCGAACAGCACGGCCGCGGCCACCGAACCACCGAGCACCGCACCGGCCAGCACGTCGTGCGGATAGTGCGCCCCCACCAGGACCCGCAGCAGCGCCGCCGCCGCCGCCAACGGCAGGGTGACGGCGGCCAGTCGCGGCCGCAGCAGGGCCAGCCCGACGCCGAGCCCGGCCGCGAGGGTGGCGTGGTTGCTCGGGAAGGACCAGTCGCCGGGCGGCGGGCACTCGGCTACCGCCGCCGCGCCGCGGAGCAGGACCCGGCAGGGGCGCTCCTCGTCGACGACCAGCTTCACGGCCTCACTGATCGCGTAGGCGAGTACGGCGCCGGTCCCGGTGAGCACCGCACCGGCGGAGACCCGGGTGTCGCCCCGTCGTACGGCACACCACCAGACCCACACCAGCAGCAGTCCGAGTACCACCAGCGCCCCGTCACAGGCCGCCTCCAGCACCGTTCCCGCCCAGGCGGGTACGTCGTCCACCGCCCCGGTCAGCGAGCGGTACACCGACGCCGAGGCGCCGTCCGTCACCTCCACGGCCTGTTCGGTCCCGAGGCCTCCCGGGGCGAGTCCCACGACGGTGGCCGCTCCCGCAGCCAGGACAGCGCAAGCGGGCAGAGACCGTGCGCCTCGGGTCCGGCTTCCGGATTGTCTTCTCATGAGGCCCGAACCTAGGCACTGCGGCGGCGGAACTCCCGGGCCGAACGACAGGGGCCGCCCCTGACGAAGGCCGGGGGTCCGTCCTCCCGCGGGCTTCCAATCTGACGCATCGTCAGCTCTAATCGAAGGGTGATGGGACACGCAGGCATGGCCGCAACCGCAGTCCGCTACCTCCGGTCCGTCGGTGCTCCGACGGCCGCTGCTCCCGAGCGGGTCGATCCACTGCCACGCCCCGCGCTGCGGGCCGTCGGCGACGACGAGCGGCTGCCGCTCGACCGGGGTGAGTTCCGCCGCGTGCTGGGGCACTTCGCCAGTGGCGTCACCATCGTCACCGCGCACGATCCGGCCGGCCCGGCGGGCTTCGCCTGCCAGTCGTTCGCCTCGCTCTCGCTGGACCCGCCGCTGGTCACGTTCATGGTCGCCCGTACGTCGACGACCTGGCCGCGCATCGCCCGCGCGGGGGCCTTCTGCGTCAACATCCTGGGCGCGGACCAGGGCGCGCTGTGCCGGGGCTTCGCGGTCAGCGGGGCCGACAAGTTCGCCGGGGTGGCGTACTCCTCCGCCCCCGGGACGGGTTCGCCGCTGCTGGAGGGCGTGCCCGCCTGGGTCGACTGCCGCATCCAGGCCGTCCACACCGGCGGCGACCATCTGATCGTGGTCGGCCGGGTGGAGGCGCTGGGTGCGGCGGCGGACGGGGAAGGGCCGCTGCTGTTTCACCGAGGGGTGTTCGGGCACTTCGGCAGCTGACCGCCTCACCTCACGACGGCGTCCGCGGGCAGCCCCTTCACCCGGCGGATCATCAGCGCCATCAGCGCCGCCATCGCGCACAGCGCCCCCGCCGCGTACCAGACCACGTCGTACGAACCGAAGTGGTCGCGCGCCACCCCGCCGAGGAACGCCACCAGTGCCGCACCCACCTGGTGGGAGGCGAGGACCCAGCCGAAGACGATCGCGCTGTCCTCGCCGTACTGCTCCCGGCACAGGGCCAGGGTCGGCGGGACCGTGGCGACCCAGTCGAGGCCGTAGAAGACGATGAAGAAGACCATCGGCGGCTCCACGGTGGCCTGCATCAGGACCGGCAGGAAGAGGAGCGAGATCCCGCGCAGGGAGTAGTAGACGGCCAGCAGCCGACGGGCGTCGTAGCGGTCGGTGAGCCAGCCTGAGAAGACCGTGCCGATGATGTCGAAGATCCCGATGACGGCGAGCAGCGAGGCCGCGGCGGTGATGGGCATGTGGTGGTCGTGGGCCGAGGGCACGAAGTGGGTGCGGATCAGGCCGTTGGTGGAGGCGCCGCAGATCGCGAACGACCCGGCCAGCAGCCAGAAAGGTCCGGTGCGAGCCGAGTCGAACAGGACGCGTACGGTCCGGCGCGCCGCCCCGCTCGCGGGTGCCGGCTTGGCGACGTACTCCCCGCCGTACGGGGCGAGGCCCACGTCGGCCGGGTGGTCGCGCATCAGCAGCATGACGAACGGGACGACGGCCAAGGCGGCCAGAGCGACGGTCACCGAGGCGGGCTGCCAGCCGTGCCGGTCGACGATCCAGGCGCACAGGGGCAGGAAGACGAGCTGCCCCGAGGCGCCGGCCGCGGTGAGGATGCCGGTGACCAGGCCCCGGCGGGCGACGAACCAGCGGTTGGTGACCGTCGCGGAGAAGGACATCGCCATCGCGCCCGTACCGAGGCCGACGAGCAAGCCCCAGTAGATCATCAGCTGCCAGGCCGCGGTCATCCATACGCTGGCCAGCGCACCGGCCGCCACGGCGCTGAGGGCGACGACCACGACCCGGCGGATGCCGAACCGGTCCATCAGCGCCGCGGCGAACGGCGCGGTGAGCCCGTACAGCGCCATGTCGATCGAGACGGCCAGCCCGATCTCCCCGCGCGACCACCCGAAGTCCTCGTGCAGAGGGTCGATGAGCAGCCCGGGCAGGGCGTTGAAGGCGGCACCGCCGATGATCGTCACGAAGGCGACGGCGGCGACGATCCAGGCACGGTGGATGCGGCGGACGCGGCGGCGCCGGGGTGCCTCGTGGCCGGTCCACGGGCTGTCGTCGCGGGCGGCGGGTTCGGTTGTCTGGGTCACGCTCCCCACCATCCGGCTCCTGCGGCACCTCCCACGAGTGGCCCGAAGGACAGGGTTCGCAGGAATCGGGCCACGACCCGCCACCCGGCCGCCGCCCGCCCCGGACCCGGTGATCCGCATGCGCGTACGATCTGCGTCGATCGGCGGCCGGGCCCACCACGCACGGCGTGCGTACGCGCCCACGCCGCTTCGTCCATGTCCCGGGGGTTTGTCATGCAGTGGGTCGAACGTCAGCACTTCCACCACAGGTCCGCGCTGATGCAGGGCTGGGGGGCCGCTCTGCTGCTCGTCGCCTGCGTGTTGTGGGTGTGGCTGGGCTTCCT
The DNA here is from genome assembly GCF_019399235.1 of Streptomyces poriferorum. Lineage (GTDB taxonomy): Bacteria > Actinomycetota > Actinomycetes > Streptomycetales > Streptomycetaceae > Streptomyces > Streptomyces poriferorum. The sequence goes on from NZ_JAELVH010000303.1 coordinate 3,112, forward strand.
GATGTGGGATCAGGACGACTCGTTGTACTGCTTCCGCGCGTCGTCGATCTGCGAGCTGGACAGCACCATGCCCAAGCAGCTGGTCCTCCTGGCCGTCTCCGCACCCCTCTCGGTGGCCGGCTCGGCGCTGCTCGTCGCGGGCAGTGTGCGCCGGCAGACCAGCGCCCACGTGCTCCGCGTCATCGAGATGCAGCAGTCCGAGGAGCGGTCACGCCGGAAGTAGCCGCCGCGCACACGGCCCAGGCGGCCGCCGCACCCACCGCGTACCAGAGCAGGTCGGGTGCGTTGAACGTCGAGCCGAGCACCAGCCGCGCCGCCGTGCTGCGTTCGGACAGTTCAGCGGGTACGCCGGTGAGCTGGAACAGCTCCACCGCCCAGCTGATCCCCAGCCCGGCACCGGCCACGGCGAGCGGCCGGACGCGGGGTGCGCACAGGACGACGAGGGCGCAGACCAGGACGGTGTAGAGCGCGTCACCCGCGTACTTGGCGACCGCGCCGTCCGCCACGGTACGCACCCCGAGCCCGGCCGCGACGGTCAGCACGGCCGCCCCCGCCGCGACGCCCCGGGCCCGGCGCGCAGTTCGCCGCCGCTCGCTCACCCGATCCGCTCCAGCCGCCGGATCGGCCGGGCCGCCAGCAGGACGCCCACCGCCAGCATGTTGATCACCGCACCGGCGAGCAGCACCTCCGGGGCGCCCAGCCGGTCCGCGACCGGACCCGCCAGCGCGCGGCCCGCCGCCAGCATCAGCAGCGAGCCGGCCACGTCGTACGCGTGCAGCCGGTTCAGCGCCTCCGGCGGCACATGCGTCTGGACGGTCGTCGACCACATCACCAGCCAGAACGCGAACGCCGCGCCCGCCACGAACTGTCCGGCCCCCAGCGCGAGCACCGGCAGTCCGAGCCCCAGCACCACCAGGTTCACGCACACCCCGGTCAGGGCGAAGGCCCCCGCGGTCAGCGGGCGGCGCGGCCGCAGCCGCAGGGCCAGCAGGCCGCCGAGGACGCTGCCCGCGCCGTTCACCGCCATCATCGCGCCGTACGTCCCCGAACCGTGGGCCTCGGTGACCTCGACGGCGGTCAGCGGGAGCATCGGCCCGAGCACGGCGAAGCCGTACACCGTCCAGATCGCGATCACGCCCCACAGCCAGCTGCGCGCCCTGAACTCACGCCAGCCGTCCACCAGTTCCGCGACGAACGTCCCGCGCGGGGCCTCGTCCGACGGGGCGGGCGCGAGCCTCAGCAGGAAGAGGCAGATGCCGGAGACCAGGAACGTCGTCGCGTTCGCCGCGTAGACCGCGCCGGCGCTCGCCAGCCCGACGAGCATGCCCGCGAACGCCGGGCCGGCCATGGTCATCAGCGCCTCGGACACCCGCAGCACCGCATTGCCGCGCTGCACGTCCGTCGCCACGCGCGGGGTCGTCGACGCGACCCCCGGCTGGAAGAGCGCCGCCCCCACGCCGGCCACCGCGCTCAGCGCGTACACCGCCCACAGCGGCGGGTTGCCGGTGGCGAAGGAGACCGCGAGCACCGAGGCGCCGATCAGCCGCAGCGCGTCGGCGATGATCATCATCCGGCGCGGGGTGAAACGATCCGCCAGGACGCCGCCGAAGAGGACGAACAGGGCCAGCGGGCCCATCCAGGCCGCCAGCGCGAACCCCACCGAGGAGTGCGGCCGCCCGGCTCCCAGCAGCCCCGCGGTGAGCGCCACCGGGATCATTCCGTCGCCGAACAGGGCGGCGGTCCGGGCCACGAAGAAGAGCCGGAAGTTGCGGTTCCAGAGCCGGTCCGGTCCTAGGGGCGAACACGGCAGCGGCGGCAGGGGCGGCGCATCGCGCAGAGCGCCTTGATGATCCACGGCGGGAATGCCCGCGAGGTCTGCTGACTTTTCCTTCACACCGAGGACATGTATCAGCTTATGGTCTACACCAGCTAGTGCGAAGGGAGTCGGTACCGTGCCACACCGGGTCGTCGTTCTCGCCCTCGATGGGCTGCTCCCCTTCGAACTGGGCATCCCCCAAAGGATCTTCGGCCGTTCGCTCGGTTCCGAGCCGCTGAACCGGGGCAGGAAACTGTACGAAGTCGTGACCTGCTCGATCCGGCCGCCCGGCCCGGTCAGCACCGACGCGGACTTCACGATCACCGTCGAGAACGGCCCGGAGACGCTCGCCACGGCCGACACCGTGGTGATCCCCGCCAGCTACGAACTCGGCCCCGTCTACACCGAGGGCCGGCTGACCGACGAACTCGCCGCCGCGTTCGCGTACATCAGGCCGGGCACCCGGATGGTCTCCATCTGCACCGGCAGCTACGTGCTCGCCGCGGCCGGATACCTCGACGGGCGCCCGGCCACCACCCACTGGTCCTCCGCCGACCACTTCCAGAAGCTGTTCCCCGCCGTGCGGGTCGACCCCGACGTCCTGTTCATCGACGACGGGGACGTCCTCACGTCCGCCGGGGTCGCCGCCGGCATCGACCTGTGCCTGCACATGGTGCGCCGCGACCACGGCACCGCCGTCGCCAACGATGTCGCCCGGCGCACGGTCGTACCGCCGCACCGCGACGGCGGCCAGGCGCAGTACATCCAGCGCCCGCTCCCCGATCCGGGCGTCTCGGCCACGACCACCGCCCGCGCCTGGGCGCTCGGCCGGCTGGAGGCGCCGATCCTGCTGCGCGACATGGCGCAGCAGGAGTCGATGAGCGTACGGACTTTCACCCGGCGGTTCCGCGAGGAGGTCGGGGTCAGCCCCGTCCAGTGGCTGACCCAGCAGCGTGTGGAGCTGGCCCGCCGGCTGCTGGAGTCCACCGACCTGTCGGTCGACCGGATCGCACGGGACGCCGGCTTCGGCACCCCCACCTCGCTGCGGCAGCACATGCAGGCGGCGCTGGGGGTGTCGCCGACGATGTACCGGCGGACGTTCCGGTCGACGGCGGCCGGGGCGCGCTAGAAGACCAGCACACCCCGGGCCACCCGTCCGTGGTGCGCGTCGTCCGCCGCCTTGGCGAAGTCCTCCACCGGGTAGGTCTCGGTGACCAGTTCGTCCAGCAGCAGCCGGCCCTCCCGGTACAGCTCCGCGTACAGCGCGATGTCGCGCTGCGGGCGCGAGGAGCCGTAGCGGCAGCCCAGGATCGACTTGTCCAGGTACATGGACGAGACGAGGAACGAGGCCTCGGCCGTCGCCGCCGGTACGCCGAGCAGGATCGCCTGGCCGTGCCGGTCCAGCAGGTCGATCGCGGTACGGATCAGCTCGGTGCGGCCCACGCACTCGAAGGCGTGGTCGGCGCCGTGCGGAAGGATCTCCTTGACCCCTTCGGCCGAGGTGAGGAAGTGCGTGGCGCCGAACTGACGGGCCACGGCCTCCTTGTCGGGGTTGGAGTCGACCGCGACGATGGTCAGCGCACCGGCGATCCGCGCGCCCTGGATCACGTTGAGCCCGATGCCGCCGGTGCCGATGACGACGACGCTCTCACCGCGGTCGACCTTGGCCCGGTTCAGTACGGCTCCGACTCCCGTCAGCACTCCGCAGCCGATCAGGGCGGCCGAGGTCAGGGGCAGGTCGGCGGGGATCTTCACCGCCTGCACGGCCTTGACCAGGGTCCGTTCGGCGAAGGCCGAGTTGGACGCGAACTGGTACAGCGGTTTCCCGCCGCGCGAGAACGGCTGGCCCGGCATCCCGATGGCCTTGCGGCACATCGTGGGCCTGCCCCGGTCGCACTGGGCGCAGGCGCCGCAGCTGGCGAGCGTGGACAGCGACACGTGGTCGCCGGGCGCGACATGGCTCACGCCCGCGCCGACCGCCTCGACGACGCCGGCGCCCTCGTGGCCGAGCACGACCGGCAGCGGGAACGGGATCGTCCCGTCGATCACCGACAGATCGCTGTGGCAGAGCCCTGCCGCGGCGATGCCGACCAGCACCTCGCCGGGGCCGGGGTCGCGTATCTCCAGGTCGTCGACGACCTCGGTCCGTTTGCCGTCGAAGACGACGCCTCTCATCTCGGCTCCCTCGGTAGGCCGAGCGCGTGCTGCGCTCGGCGGTGGTGTTCCGATGGGCCCGGGGCCCTGTCGCGCCGATCCGTTTGGGGGCCGACGCCCCACTCCCTGCCCGCCTTCGGGCCCATTTCAAGCCCGCCCGCACACTGGCGACCCCTTTCACGCCCCTCCGGCGATTGAGGAGCGGGGTCCGGGGCAGCGCCCCGGGAACGCGCCCGCGCCGGCAACCGAGGCTCGGCCCCCACCGGGGGCTCCGCCCCCGCACCCCCGCTCCTCAATCGCCGGAGGGGCTTGATGTGCGCCTCGCACCCCGCAGAGTCCGGGAGGCTGAAGATCCGCATCGCCCTCGCACGTCCGAGGAGATGCATGTGCGCATCGCCCTCCGCACGTCCAAGAAGCGGAATGTGCGCATCGCCCCTCGCAGGCCAAGGAGCCGAAGATCCGCATCGCCCCCGCAGGTCCAAGGAACTGAACATGCGCATCGCCCCCGGCAGGGGACAGGCGGCCTACGCGTTCGGCCGGTCCGCGGCCTTCGCCGCCGCGGCCATCGCCTCCAGCTGCGCCAGCATCGGCATCGGGTCCGTGCCGACCGTCCCGGGCAGGAAGTCCGCGATGCGTTCCGGAGTCCACGCCGCCCCTTCCGCATAGCCCGCGCGCAGCTCCCTCGGCTGGGCCCAGACCGCGATCTTCGGGCCCGCGATCGTGTACACCTGGCCGGTGATCTTCTCCGCGCGGGCGCGCTCGCTGAGCAGGTAGACGACGAGCGCGGCCACGTCCTCCGGTTCGCCGATCTCCTTCAGCTCCATGGGGACGTTCGCCGACATCCGGGTACGCGCCACCGGCGCGACCGCGTTCGCCGTGACGCCGTACTTGTGGAGGCCGAGCGCCGCGCTGCGGACGAGCGAGATGATGCCGCCCTTGGCCGCGCTGTAGTTCGCCTGGGCGACGCTGCCCTGGTGGTTGCCGCTCGTGAAGCCGATGAGCGTGCCGGCGCCCTCCTGCTTGCGCATCACCGCCGAGGCCGCCCGGAAGACGGTGAACGTGCCCTTGAGGTGGGTGGCGACCACGGGGTCCCACTCCGCCTCGGACATGTTGAAGAGCATGCGTTCGCGCAGGATCCCGGCCACGCAGACGACGCCGTCGATCCGGCCGAACTGCGCGAGCGCGGTGTCCACGACCCGCTGCCCGCCCGCCATGGTGGAGATGTCGTCCGCCACCGCGACCGCTTCGCCACCCGCCGCCACGATCTCCTTGACGACGGACTCGGCTATCTCGCTGGCGGGTTCACCTCCCTCGATGGAGACGCCGTAGTCGTTGACCACGACCCGCGCCCCCTCCGCCGCCGCGGCGAGCGCGACGGCCCGCCCGATGCCGCGACCGGCACCCGTCACTGCCACGACCTTGCCTGCCAAGAAGTTCCCCATGCCCGGCCCCTTCCCGCGGTTTCTGACGGACCGTTAGATTCTATGGGTCATCAGGTCCACCGGCACAAGCCCCAGGAGGCGCCATGTCTTTGCCGGACGAGTTCCACGACCTCGCCAAGCGCGTGAACAACTGGGGTCGGTGGGGCGGCGACGACGAGATCGGGACCCTCAACCTCATCACCGACGAGGTCGTACGGGAGGCGGCGGCCACCGTCCGCAGCGGCCGGCGCATCCCGCTGGCCCTCCCGCTCCAGCAGGACGGCGTCCAGAACGGGCTCATCCCGGGGCGGGTCAATCCGCTGCACACCATGGTCCAGATCAACCAGGAGCTCTTCGGCCCCGGCACCGTCGCCACCAGCGACGACAGCGTGGTCATGAGCCTCCAGACCGCCACCCACTGGGACGCGCTCACCCACGCCTCGCACTCGGGGAAGATCTACAACGGCCGGCCCGCCGCCACCATCACCGCCCACGGCGGCGCACGGTTCAGCGGCATCGACAAGGCGCCGCACATCGTCTCGCGCGGGGTTCTCCTCGACGTCGCCCGCGCCCACGGCGTGGACCGGCTGCCGGGCGCCCACGCGGTCACGCCCGAGGACCTGGAGGCGGCCGAGGAGCTGGCCGGGGTCCGGGTCCGGGCCGGGGACATCGTCCTCGTACGGACGGGGCAGGTGCAGGTGTACCTCTCCGGGGACAAGAACGCCTACGGGTATCCGTCACCGGGTCTGTCGATCCGCACGCCGGAGTGGTTCCGGGCCCGCGACGTGGCCGCGGTCGCCAACGACACGCTGACCTTCGAGATCTTCCCGCCGGAGATCGAGGACCTGTGGCTGGGGGTGCACGCACTCGACCTGGTCGAGATGGGCATGCTCCAGGGCCAGAACTGGAACCTGGAGGACTTGTCCACAGCCTGTGCGGACGCGGGGCGCTACGCCTTCCTGCTCTCCGCCATGCCTGAGCCCTTCGTCGGCGCCACCGGCACGCCGGTCGCCCCGGTCGCGATCCTCTGAGCCGCCGCCGCGCGCACGGCAACCCGCCACCGGCCTCCCCGCGCGCGGGCGGCGCCGCCGCTACGCGCGGTGGCTGCCCGCGTGCGCCTCGTGTGCCTCGTACGCGGCGCCCGCACCGCACCCCTCGGCGCCTTCGCGCTCAGGGGGGCCGGGTTGCAGCTGCACCTGGATCAGCGGGATACCTCGGTCGACCTCGCACCAGATCCGCTTGCCCGCGCCCTCCGGCTGCCAGCCCCAGCGGTCGGCCAGACCGTCGACCAGTTCAAGGCCGCGGCCGCCGGTGTCCTCGCCCTGCGCGTGCCGCTGCTGCGGCGGGCGGCAGCTGGTGTCGGCCACCTCGACCCGGACGGTCCCGGCGTTGCCCGGGGCGCCCGTCGAGCCGAACAGCATGCGCAGCACGGCCGGACAGCCCGTGTGCACGACCGCGTTCGTGACCAGCTCCGAGATGAGCAGGATGAGCGTCTCGGCCAGCGGCTCGTCGTCTCCTATCCCGGACCCGACGAGCCTCGAACGCGCCCATCTGCGGGCCCGTCCGACCTCCGCGGGGTCGGGCCCGACCTCCAACTGAACCTGAAGCACCTGCACCGCTCACACCATCCGAACCGGCGGACACATCGCCTCGCGCCTCCTCAGGGTCACGGAACGTGATTCCCTTACGAGACAGCATGGTTGACGTACAGTCACCGCAACAAGCGCTTCGGGCATATTCCAACGCGAAGGAGTACGCGTGGTGCATACTGTGCGACGCGCGTTGCGGAGAGTCGAACAGAGGCGCGCAGTCGCCCCGGGAATCGCTTCCCCGGCAGGCCCGGCGCTTCCGTATGGATCACGAGCAGGGCACCTCTCGCGGACCGGAGTCGCCGCACAGGCCACATCCGGATCGCCAGGTTCCAGAACCACTCGCATCCAACGGAGCGTACCCGAGCCCGGCGCCGACTCCGGCCCGTGACGAATTACGCAAAGGACACAAGGCGGTATCGGGACGTAACGACTGCGCTGAGTCACTCCGCAGCGTGAACCTCAGGGGTCCGTCGCGTCACCAGCGTGCACCGGGCACCCACGCCCCCGCTCAGCCCAGATCGGCCGCCAGCACCTCCTCCGCGTCCGCCGACGTCAGCCACTGCCCGGACCGCAGCCAGGCCCGCTTGAGACGCAGGTGGACATCCGCCTCCCAGGTGAAGCCCATGCCGCCGTGCACCTGGAGGCAGTCGCGGGCGTTGTCGACGGCCGCCTCGTCGGCGAGGAGCTTGGCCGCGGCGGCCTCCACCGGGTCCCCGGTCACCGCGGCCGCGTAGACGGCGCTGCGGGCCGGCTCGGCGCGCACCAGCATTCCGGCACACAGATGCTTGACCGCCTGGAACACCCCGATCGGCGCACCGAACTGTTCCCGCTCACCGGCGTGTTGGACGGCCGCCTCCAGGCTGCGGGTGGCGCTGCCGAGCTGTTCGGCCGCGGCCAGCAGCGCGCCCTCGCACCGCAGCCGCGCCCCGTCGGGCAGCACCTCACCCTCGTACGCGGACAGGTCCGGCACCCGCCACAGGGGCGTACCCGGGTCGAGCGACCGCACCGGCCGGGCCTCGTCCACCAGCCGCCGCAGCGCCCCGCCGCTCACCAGCCGCGTCCGGTCCCCGTCCAGGACCAGCAGCGCGTCGGCCCCCTCCAGGTGTCCCACGGGTCGCCCCGCCTCCGCCAGCGCGACCACGGCCTCGCCCTCGGCCACCCCCTTCACCGCGCCCGCGGCGAGCTGGGTGGCGGCCAGCGGCCCGGGCAGCAGCGCCCGCCCCACCTCCTCGAACAAGAGTACGGATTCGGGCAGTCCGAGACCGACCCCGCCCGCCGCCTCCGGCAACCGCAGCGCGAAGAACCCGGCCGCACCGAGCTCCCGCCACAGCGCCCGGTCCACGCCCCCTCCCCGCTCGTGCGCCGCCCGCATCCGGTCCCTGTCGAACCGGCCGGCGAGCAGGCCCCGTATCCCCGCCCGCAGGGCCCGCTGGTCCTGTGAGAGCTGGAAGTCCACTCCCCGCTCACCGCCCCTTCGGCAGGCCGAGAATCCGCTCGGCGACGATGTTCCGCTGGATCTGCGAGGTGCCGGCCGCGATCGTGTACGAGAGCGAGGAGAGCCGGTCCAGTACCCACTCCCGGTCCAGATCCAGGGCGTCTCCGGCGCCGAGCACCTCGGCCGCCGCCTCGTACAGCTCCTGGCGGACGTGCGAGTACCGCAGCTTGAAGACCGAACCGCCGATCCCGGGTACTCCCCCACTGGCCTGCGCCTCACTGACGTTCCACTGGGTGAGCCGCCACAGCGCGCGGAACTCGGCACTCAGCCTGCCGAGCCTCCGGCGCAGCACCGCGTCGTCCCAGCGCCCGTTCCTGCGGGCCTCGGCGGCCAGCGCGTCCAGCGTCCGGCGGCAGGCGACGACCTCCCCGACGAACGCCGTGCCGCGCTCGAAGGAGAGCGTGACCATGGTGACCCGCCAGCCGTCGTTCTCCGCCCCGACCCGGTGCGAGACGGGCACCCGCACCTCGTCGAGGAACATCTCGACGAACTCGGTGGACCCGGCGAGCGTCCGCAGCGGCCGGACGGTGACGCCGGGGGCGTCCATCCGCATCGCGAGCCAGCTGATGCCGCGGTGCTTCGGCGCCTGCGCGTCCGTCCTCACCAGCAGCTCGCACCAGTCGGCGACCTCCGCGTGCGAGGTCCAGATCTTCTGCCCGCTCACCACGTAGTCGTCGCCGTCGCGCACCGCCCGGGTCCGCAGCGAGGCCAGGTCCGATCCCGCGTCCGGCTCGCTGAACCCCTGGCACCACATCTCCTCGCCCCGCAGCACCGGCGGCAGCCAGCGGGCCCGCTGCCCGGCGGTGCCCTCGGCGGCGATGGTGGGCCCGGCGTGCAGCAGCCCGACGAAGTTCGCCCCGACGTAGGGCGCCCCGGCCCGCTCGGTCTCCTCCAGGAAGATCAGGTGCTGCGTGGGTGTGGCGCCGCGGCCACCTGCGTCGGCGGGCCAGTGCAGGCCCGCGTACCCGGCGTCGTACAACAACCGCTGCCAGCCGGCGTCGTACGCCCTGCGGCCCGGCCAGTCACCGGGATCCGGCTTCCCGGGCAGCCCCGGGAGCACCGAGCCCAGCCACTCCCGCAGCCGCGCCCGGAAGGCTTCCTCTTCCTCCGTGTAGGCAAGGTCCATGTCGCACGCGCCTACTTGTCGAGGTCGAGACCGAGCATCCGGATCGCGTTCCCGCGCATCAGTTTGTAGATGGTCTCGTCGTCCAGTCCCTTGACGTGGTCGAGCGCGACCTCCTTGGTGTGCGGGAAGGTCGAGTCGACGTGCGGGTAGTCCGTCTCGAACGTCGCGTTGTCACGCCCCACGACATCGAGCGAGGCGACGCCGTGCTTGTCGCGGAAGAAGCAGCAGAACATCTGCCGGTAGTAGTACGTGGACGGCGGCTCGGGAATCAGGTCGCGCACCCCGCCCCACGCCCGGTGCTCCTCCCAGACGTCGTCGGCGCGCTCCAGCGCGTACGGGATCCAGCCCATCTGGCCCTCGCTGTACGCGAGCTTGAGCTGCGGGAACTTCACCAGCACGCCGCTGAACAGGAAGTCCATCATCGAGGCCATCGCGTTGTTGAAGGAGAGCGAGGCCTGGACGGCGGGCGGGGCGTCCGGTGAGGCGGCGGGCATCTGCGAGCTGGACCCGATGTGCATGTTCACGACCGTTCCGGTCTCCTGGCAGACGGCGAAGAACGGGTCCCAGTACCCGGTGTGGATCGACGGCAGCCCCAGATAGGTCGGGATCTCCGAGAAGGTCACCGCCCGCACCCCGCGCGCAGCGTTCCGCCTGATCTCCGCGACGGCCAGACCGATGTCCCAGAGCGGGATGATGCACAGCGGGATCAGCCGGCCTCCGCTGTCCCCGCACCACTCCTCGACCATCCAGTCGTTGTACGCGCGCACGCAGGCGAGCGCGACCTCCTTGTCGTGGGCTTCCGCGAAGGTCTGCCCGCAGAAGCGCGGGAAGGTGGGGAAGCAGAGGCTCGCCTCGACGTGGTTGAGGTCCATGTCCTTGAGCCGCTCGACGGGGTCCCAGCATCCACGCCGCATCTCGGCCCGGGTGATCCCCTCCAGCGTCATGTCGTCCCGGTCGAACCCCACGGCGGCGATGTTCCGCTTGTACGGGAACTTGAGGTCCTCGTAGATCCACCAGTCGGTCGGCGGCCCGTCCGGGTCCATCGTGATGACGTACTTCCCGCCCGTGTACGCCAGCTCCCCGATGCCCGCGGTCAGGGGCTGCGGTCCGCGCTCGCGGTACTTGGCGGGCAGCCAGGTCGAGAAGAGGTGCGGCGGCTCGATCACATGGTCGTCGACGCTGACGATCCGAGGCAGTTCCGTCATGGTGTCCCCTTCGGCGCTCGCATTTCTGATGACCCGTCAGATTGACGTCGACCACAGGCTAGCCCCGCACCCCTGGACCGACAAGGCGCAGCGCTCTACGCTCTCCGCACTATCTGACTACCCGTCAGCTGTGAGGGGTTCGCCGTGAACGAGACCGCACACGCCCTGGGTGCATCGGGCACCTTCTGGGAGCTCATCGAACGCCGGGCCGCCCTGACGCCGGAGCGGCCCTTCCTGATCCAGGACGACCGCACGCTCGCCTTCGGCGAGCTGCGCACCCGGGCCGAAAGGGTGGCGGCGGGCCTGTACGCCATGGGCGTACGCCCCGGAACCGTCGTCGCCTGGCAACTGCCGACCCGGCTGGAGACGGCGCTGCTGTCCTTCGCGCTGGCCCGGATCGGTGCGGTGCAGACGCCCGTCATCCCCTTCTACCGCGACCGCGAGGTCGGCTTCGCCCTGCGTGAGTCGAAGGCGGAGTTCTTCGCGGTGCCGGGCACCTGGCGCGGCTTCGACCACACCACGATGGCCGCCCGCCTGTCGGCGGACCTCCCGCACCCGCCGCAGGTCTTCGAGGCGTACGACACCCTCCCGGACGGCGACCCTTCCGTCCTGCCCCTCCTGCCTGGCCCACGCGCTGCACCTGTCGGCGGACGACGTCGGCTCGATGGCCTTCCCGTTCGCCCATGTCGCCGGGCCGGACTACTCGGTGATGCTGCTGCTGTACGGCTTCCCCGCGGTGCTGTTCGAGCACTTCGCGATGCCGGACGCACTGGCGGGCTACCGGCGTCACGGGGTGACGGTCGCGGGCGGCTCCACGGCCTTCTACTCCATGTTCCTGACGGAACAGCGCAAGGCCCCGTCCACCCCGGTCGTCCCCACCCTCCGCCTGCTGGCGGGCGGCGGCGCCCCGAAGCCCCCGGAGATCTACCACGCGGTGGTCCGCGAGATGGGCGTCCAGCTCACCCACGGCTACGGCATGACCGAGGTCCCCATGATCACGATGGGCGCCCCCGACGACACCGTGGAACACCTCGCCGAGACGGAGGGCCGGCCGCCCGAGGGCATGGAGATCCGGATCACCGACGAGGACGGCAAGCCGCTGCCGTACGACACGGACGGCGAGGTCCGGCTGCGGGGCGAGGCGGTCTGCCAGGGCTACCTGGCCGCCGCGAGCCCCTTCGACGCCGAGGGCTTCCTGATCACGGGGGACGTCGGGCACGTCCGTCCCAGCGGGCACCTCGTGCTCACCGGCCGGCTGAAGGACATCATCATCCGCAAGGGCGAGAACATCTCGGCGAAGGAGATAGAGGACCTCCTGGCCCGCCATCCCGGCGTGGGCGACGCGGCGGTGATCGGTCTCCCGGACCAGTCACGCGGCGAACGCGTCTGCGCGGTGGTGGAGCAGCCGCCGAACGCCGCGCCTCTCACCCTCCCCGAGCTGACCGCGTACCT
>NZ_JAELVH010000304.1 GCF_019399235.1 Streptomyces poriferorum
CACCCCCCCCGCACCCCCGTCCATCCGGGCACACATGCGCGGTGATCTTCCCCGGCGGCCACGCGATTCCGCGCGATCTCACGGCGCCGGTGCGGCGTGTGTGTGTCGGGCGTTACCACCCGTGATCGGCTGAGGTCACACCTACGTAATGGGCGTTTCGTACCGTCAAGGCCTCGCTGAGAACAACAGGAAGGCCTTCGGTGCCCCCACAGGATGAGTCGACGGCTGTCTCCCGGATACGGACGGTCTGCTCGTACTGCGGGGTGGGCTGCGGGCTGGTGCTCGACATCGCCTCCGGTACGGAAGGTCGCCGCACGGTCCTCAAGGCCTCGGGGGACAAGACGCACCCGGCGAACTTCGGGCGGCTGTGCACGAAGGGCGCGACGACCGCCGAGATGCTCGCTGCTCCCGGCAGGCTGACGACCGCACTGATGCGCCCCGGCCGCGGCGCCGAGCCCATGGCGGCAACGGTGGACGAGGCGATCACCGGCACGGCACGACGACTTCGGTCGATCATCGATGAGCACGGGCCCGACGCGGTCGCTTTCTATGTGTCCGGGCAGATGAGTCTTGAGGCGCAGTACCTGGCGAACAAGCTGGCCAAGGGCTTCGTCCGGACCAATCAGATCGAGTCCAACTCCCGTCTGTGTATGGCGAGTGCGGGCAGCGGCTACAAGCTCTCCCTCGGGGCCGACGGGCCACCGGGGTCGTACCAGGACTTCGAGAAGGCCGATGTCTTCTTCGTCATCGGCTCCAACATGGCCGACTGCCACCCGATCCTGTTCCTGCGCCTGATGGAACGGGTGAAGGCCGGGGCCAGGCTGATCGTCGTGGACCCGCGGCGCAACGCCACCGCAGACAAGGCCGACCTCTTCCTCCAGGTCAGGCCCGGAACCGACCTGGCACTCCTCAACGGCCTGTTGCACCTCCTCCACGCGAACGGGCACACGGACGACGGGTTCGTCGCGGAACGCACCGAGGGCTGGGAGGCGATGCCGGAGTTCCTCGCGGACTACCCGCCCGCCACGGTCGCGGACATCACGGGCATCCCTGAGGCGGACATCCGCCGGGCGGCGCAGTGGATCGGCGAAGCGGGGGAGTGGATGAGCTGCTGGACCATGGGCCTCAACCAGTCCACGCACGGCACATGGAACACCAACGCGCTGATCAACCTGCATCTGGCCACCGGAGCGATCTGCCGCCCGGGCAGCGGCCCGTTCTCACTCACCGGCCAGCCCAACGCCATGGGCGGGCGGGAGATGGGCTACATGGGCCCCGGCCTGCCCGGACAGCGATCCGTCCTGGTCGACGAGGACCGCGCCTTCGTCGAAGAGCTCTGGAGACTGGAGCCCGGCGCGATACGCAAGGACGGGTCCGGCAAGGGAACCATCGAGATGTTCCAGCGGATGGCGAACGGCGAGATCAAAGCCTGCTGGATCATCTGTACGAACCCGGTGGCATCCGTCGCCAACCGCCGGACGGTGATCGAGGCCCTGGAGACAGCCGAACTCGTCATCACCCAGGACGCGTTCGCCGACACCGAGACCAACGCCTACGCCGATGTCGTGCTGCCCGCGGCGCTGTGGAGCGAGAGCGAGGGCGTACTGATCAACAGCGAACGCAATCTCACTCTCGCCCGCCCGGCGGTGGACCCGCCCCGAGAGGCGCTCGCGGACTGGCGGATCATCGCACGAGTCGCCTGCGAGATGGGGTATGCCGACGCCTTCTCCTACGGCAGTGCCGAGGAGATCTTCGAGGAGATCAAGGGCGCCGCGAACCCGAAGACCGGTTACGACCTGCGGGGTGTCACGTACGAGAGGCTGCGCACCACTCCCGTTCAGTGGCCGGCGCCCTCGCTCGACGGCCCCGACCGCAACCCGATCCGCTATCTGGCCGAGGGCGGCGGTCCGGTCTTCCCGACACCGAGCGGGCGGGCGGTCTTCTTCGCCCGCCCGCACGTGCCGGCTGCGGAGATGCCGGACGACGACTACCCGTTCGTCCTCAACACCGGGCGTCTGCAGCATCAATGGCACACCCTCACCAAGACCGGGAAGGTCGCCAAGCTCAACAAGCTGAACCCTGCCCCCTTCGTCGAACTGCATCCCGAGGACGCCGGCCGGCTCGGAATCCTGGACGGCGACGCGGTCGAGGTCGCGTCCCGGCGCGGCCGTGCCGTGCTGCCGGCCGTGGTGACGGACCGGGTCCGGCCGGGGTGCTGCTTCGCGCCGTTCCACTGGAACGACCTGTTCGGGGAGTACCTGAGCGTCAACGCGGTGACCAGCGACGCCGTCGACCCGATCTCCTTCCAGCCCGAGTTCAAGATGTGTGCGGTGACACTCACGAAGGTCGCCGCCGCGGTCGAGGCCGCCCCGCCACCCGCTGCTTACTCCGCCGTGGAGCCGCTCGACGTCGTACCGAGCGCGGTCCCGTCGGGTGCCGCTGCCGTGTTCGGCCTGGAAAGCACGCCGCCGCCCGTCCTCGCGGAGCGGGAACGCCAGTACCTGATCGGGTTCCTCGCCGGGCTCCGGCCGGGTTTGCCGGGCGTTCCGGTGCTCCCGGCCGGTGCGCCGTTCAGCGAGGAGCACGCACGATGGGTGAACGGTGTCCTCGCCGGCATGTACTCGCGGGCGGCGCAGCCTGCGGAGGGCCCGGCGGCGCAGACCTCCTCCACAGGCCGTGACGTGGTCGTGTTGTGGGCTTCGCAGACCGGGAACGCCGAGGAGTTCGCTGCCGAGGCCGCCGACCGGCTCACCGAGGTCGGACACCGGGCCCGGCTCGTCGGGATGGACACGGCGGACCCCCGTACCCTCCCGCACGCGGCCGACCTCCTCCTGATCACCAGCACCTTCGGGGACGGGGACGCACCCGACAACGGCTCCGGGTTCTGGGAGGCGCTGACCGCAGCGGATGTCCCGCCCCTGGACGGCAGGCGGTACGCGGTGCTGGCCTTCGGCGACTCCTCGTACGACGACTTCTGCGGACACGGCCGGCGCCTGGACCAGCGCCTGGGCGAACTGGGAGCCGCACGCCTGGCCCCGCGCACCGACTGCGAGCCCGACTACGGGCCCTCCGCCCGGACCTGGCTGGACCGCGTCCTGACCGGTCTCGCCGTACAGACGGGCCCGGCCCTGTCGTCAGCGGGCCCGGCCCTGTCGTCAGGCGCCCCGCCCCTGTCGTCAGGGGCCCCGGCTCCTGCCCTCGTCTCCGGTTCCGCCTCCGCCGCACGACCTGCCACAGCCGTTCGCGGCACCAAGGCGTCACCCGCCACGGCCAGGGTGGTGGGAAACCGGCTGCTCAGCCTTGCCGGCGCGGGCAAGGAGGTCCGTCGCTTCACCTTCGACACCCGGGAAGACGGCATCCCTCTCGCCTACGAGGCCGGGGACGCTCTCGGCGTGCATCCGCTCAACAGCCTTGATCTGGTGGCCGAATGGCTGGCTGTGACCGGTCTCGACCCCGCCGCCGGTGTCGGTCTCCCCGATGTCGGGGAGGTCCGGCTCTCGGAGGCTCTCCACCGGCACCTGGACATCACCCGGCTCACTCCGGCCCTGCTGGGCTTCGTCACCGAACGCACCGGCGACCGCTCGCTGAAGAAGATGCTGCGGCCCGACAACAAGGGCGAACTCGCCCGTTGGTCCTGGGGCCGCCAAGCCGTCGACGTTCTCGCCGAGTACCCGGTCCGGGCCACACCGCAGGAGTGGGCCGGCATCCTCACGCGCCTGCAGCCCCGTCTGTACTCGATATCGTCCAGCCCGCTCACCGACCCCCATCAGGTGTCCCTGACCGTCTCCGTCGTCCGGTACGAGAACCTGCGGGGCCGCCCCCGCACCGGGGTGTGCTCGCCCTTCCTGGCAGAGGCCGCCCTCGGCGACCCGGTGTCGGTCTTCGTGCAGCGCGCCCCGCACTTCAGGCCACCCGCCGACGCCGGCACGCCGACGGTGATGGTCGGCCCGGGGACCGGGGTGGCTCCGTTCATCGGCTTCCTGGAACAACGCCGCGCCCAGCACCACACCGGCCCCAACTGGCTCTTCTTCGGCGAACAGCACCGGGCCACCGACTTCTACTACGAGGACGAGCTGACGGACTTCCTCGCCGACGGGACACTCACCCGCCTCGACACCGCCTTCTCCCGCGACCAGCGCGCCAAGGTCTACGTGCAGGACCGGATGCGTGAGCACGGGGCCAAGCTGTGGTCCTGGCTCCGGGACGGCGCCCACTTCTACGTCTGCGGCGACGCCGCGCGGATGGCCAAGGACGTCGACCGGGCGCTGCGCGACATCGCGGTCGCACACGGGGGCCTCGATCCCGACACGGCCGCTGTGTACGTCAAGCAACTCGCCGCCGACAAGCGCTATGTCCGGGACGTCTACTGACCGCGCGGCAGTACGCCCAGGAGCGCCGAAGTGAAGGAGATCCGCAGGGCGTCACGCAGCTCCAGGTGGAGCACGCCGAGGGCGGGCTCGTCCGCGTAGGCGGCGAGGAGGCTGGGCGGCGGCGGGACGTACGCCGACAGGGCGCCGGCCGAGACCAGGCTCATCAGGCAGAACAGCTGCGCGCCGTCGCCGAGTTCGGGCACGTGACAGCGCACGAGGTCGGTCATGGTCGCGAGCCGGCCGAGGGCGGAACGCTTGTGCTGCTTGACCACCTCGACGGAGACGTTGTGCTCGAGGACGCCGCCCTGCGCGCCGAACAGGTCGCACAGCACCACCCGGTCCGCCAGTGACCGGCTGAGGGTCTCGGCCAGCCGGCCCGCCCGCACCTCCGGTGTCGCGTGGGGCTCGATGTCCGCGGCCAGCTCGTCCGCCAGCTCGGCGAGCCAGCTCTCCAGGAACATGTCCAGCAGTTCGAGCAGCACCGCCTCGCGCGACTCGAAGTACCGCAGGACGTTCGACTTGGCCAGGCCCACCCGCCGGCTGAGTTCGTTGAGGCTCACCTCGGCCACGGGCATCTCGTCGAGCATCGCCGCCGCCGTGTCCAGGATCGCCCGGCGGCGGATCTCCCGCTGCTCCTCGCTTCGCGCCCGCTGGAATGTCACGCCCTCAGCCTAGCTTAAAGACCGCCGGTACCTTGACATGAGACCGGCGGTCTCTTAAGTTCGGTCTTAACGGACCGACGGTTTCTTGGGGGAGCGTCATGAGCGGCAACTGGACCGAAGAGCACATCCCTGATCAGCGCGGCCGGGTGGCGATCGTGACCGGCGCCAACACCGGGCTGGGCTTCGAGACGGCCCGGATGCTCGCGGAGCGCGGGGCGGCGTTGGTCCTGGCGGTCCGAGACATGGAGAAGGGAAAGCGGGCGGCCGCCCGTATCACCGGCGACGTCACCGTCCAGGCCCTCGACCTGACCTCCATGGACTCGATCCGGTCCGCGGCGGCCGACCTGCGTGCCGCACACCCCCGCATCGACCTTCTGATCAACAACGCGGGAGTGATGTACACCCCGAAGCAGACCACCGCCGACGGCTTCGAGCTGCAGTTCGGCACCAACCACCTAGGCCACTTCGCCCTCACCGGTCTGCTGCTGGACCGGATCCTGCCCGTCCCCGGCTCCCGCGTCGTCACGGTCAGCAGCACCGGCCACCGCATCCGGGCCGCCATCCACTTCGACGACCTGCAGTGGGAGCGCTCGTACAGCCGCATCGGTGCCTACGGGCAGGCCAAACTCGCCAACCTGATGTTCACGTACGAACTGCAGCACCGGCTCGCACCGCGCGGCACCACGGTCGCGGTCGCCGCCCATCCAGGCGTGTCCCACACCGAACTCATCCGCAACGCACCTGCCGCGCTTCGCGTGCCCGTCACCTGGCTCGCGCCGCTGCTCACCCAGAAGGCCGAGATGGGTGCCCTGCCCACGCTGCGCGCGGCCACCGATCCGGACGTCACCGGCGGCCAGTACTACGGCCCCGGCAACCGAGGGGAGATCCGCGGCTACCCGAAGCCGGTCTCCTCCAGCCCCGGCTCCCACGACCGGGCAACCCAGCAGCGCCTGTGGACCGTCTCCGAGGAGCTCACCGGTGTGACGTTCCCGGCGATCACGTCACACCGGAGGGATTCCTGGGGCTGACTGTGCGGGTGCGGCCACCGGTGGCGTCCGCGACGGCGGCGCGGGAGGCTGCTCGGTCCCCGTGACGACCGCATCGTGCCGCGGTGCACCTCCAGTCACTCATCACTTTCGCCACTCGACATCGAATTAAGGGCGTCGCCCCTCTTTCGGTTTCATTCGGAACCGTGTCAGCATGCAGGCGGCCCGGGGCGGCCTGGTGCCCATCAAGTGATTTCGCAGCTTCGTTCTGGTGCCGACCACACGAGGCGGCGGTCCTGGATGGACGCCACCCGGACGCCTTCGGCCGGTTCTCGCAGCCCCACATGTCGAGGAGTGAAAAATGATGAAGGTTCTCAAGGTGTCGACCGCCCTGTGCGCAGGGGCACTGCTGGTTACCCTTCCGCTGTCGCATGCGGCAGGAGCCGAACCGGACGGCTCCCCGCTCGCCGGCTCCGCACCCGCGCAGTCCCCCGCCGAGAAGCTGAAGGTGGACTACGAGAACGGAGCCCTGAACTCCGGAGTTGAAGGTCTGACCACCACGCACGCGACGGCGCCGGACGCATCCGGCGTCGTGCGGCCCGGGCACGGGGGCGCGTACGCGGTCCAGCACAAGGTGACGCTCGGCGACGCGGGATACGAGTCCAACGGCGCGCCGCGGAGCGAGAGCGCGACGGACCTGCTTCCGTCCGGGCAGTTCGACGTCGGTGACGTGCAGCGCTACGAGTTCAGCGTGCTGCTCAAGGACTGGAAGACCTACGCGGCGGGTGACAGCGACACGGGCGACATCGTTTTCCAGGGCAAGTACGCGGGCGGCAACGTTCCGGCGTTCTACCTCATGGCGAAGCGCAACGAGATCGCGTTCAGGTCCCCACACCTGAACCAGCAGGCAGCGGTGGTGCCGGACCTCCGTCCGTATGTGAACAAGTGGATGAGCTTCCGCGTGGACGCACGCTGGACCACCGACGAGACGGGCTACTTCAAGGTCTCCGTGCAGCTTCCGGGAGAGTCCGGCTACAAGCCCGCCGCCTCGTACGAGAACGTGCGCACCTACCAGCCGGACAACCCGGCCGACCACGGCTACATAAAGTGGGGGCTCTACCGGCCCTCGGAGTCGATCGGGAACGGTGACGTACCCACCCGGATCGTCCAGCACGACGACATCCGCATTCTCGACCTGTCATGACGCGGATCCCTGTACCTCCGGCGCCCCGGATTTCCGGGGCCGGTCCGGTTCTCGCTGATGAGCGGATTGCTGGTCGGTGACGGCGGACCCCATCGGCCGCTAG
>NZ_JAELVH010000305.1 GCF_019399235.1 Streptomyces poriferorum
CCCCGGAGGGGCCCCGGACCCCCACCACCGGCGTGGGCGCGGCCGCACCCCGCGGAGCGACCCGCACCCCATCAAGCCCGTCCGGCGATTGAGGACAACCGCCGGCCGCAGGCCAACACATCCGCCCCGTAAGGAGCCGCATGGACACCGCCACCGCATCACCCCCGGACGGCCCCGAGGACGCGGTCTACGACGTGCTGCGGCGGCGGCTCCGCACCCAGGCCGCCGAGCTCGCCCACCGTGCCGAGGCGCTCAACGCACGGCGGACCGAGGAGTTCGGCTCCACCGGACTCCAGTTGCTCGGCAGCGAGCAGGTCCGGACGGCGCAGCCGTCCACTCCCCGCGACCTCGTCGCCATCGGCGGACAGCTCCTGTTCGGCTTCGAACGGGGCCCGGGCCGGCGCGACGAGCCCGCGGTCGACGACGTACTCGCGGCGTTCGAACCCGAGTTGGCCCCCACCACCACCCCGCTCCTCGCCGACGAGCCCTTCGTGCGCGAGTTCGGCGGCCTCCACCGCTACTACCGCGACGCCCGCCTCCTGCGGCTGCGCCGTACCAACGGACGGCTCCTCGCCGTCTTCCGTACCGGCGAGAACGCCGAGGACATCCGCGTCCTGCGCTGGGCGCTGGACGCCGACGGTTCACCCGGCGCGTTCCTCGACGCCCGCGGCGAGCGCGACCACGTGTTCCCGCCGTCGCACGGCTTCACCTGGACGGTCGCGGGCCGCGAGGCCCACATCGCCGGCCGCCACCCGCACATCGCCATCGGCGGGGGCCGCACCGAGGACGGCGACCGCGCCCCGCTCTACCTCTCCACACTCGGCGGACACCTCACGCTCAAGACAGTCGACGACACGGAGACCCCCGACGGGATCTACCGCGAGCCGGTCACCGAACCCCTCCAGTCGCTCGCCGACGCCGAGGTCGCGTACGCGGAGTCGGGGCCACTCGTCCTGCTCCGCGTCCGGCCGTACAAGGAGGAGGCCTGGCGCCATCTCGTCCTCAACAGGCTCCTCGGCACCGTGCAGCGTCTGGACGGGATCGGTCCCTCCTGCCATCCGCTCCCCGAGGACCAGGGGATCATCTTCCCCGGCGGCTACTACCTGACCGCCGGCACGGCGAAGACCTTCGACATCGCCGAACCCCTCACCGACCCCGTCTTCGAGGGCGCCGTGCGCTCCCCCAACGGCGAGGACGTCCTGTACACGTTCCGTTCGCGGGAGGATGGGCGGAGCCTGCTGCTCCCGTACAACGTGATCCGGCAGGAGGTCGCCACCCCGCTCCAGGGCCGCGGCCACGCGCTGCTCGACGACGGCACGCTCGTGCTCCTGCGCGACCCGGTGGAGGGCCGGGACGCCGGCCCGGCCCGCGTCCACCCGGTGCAGCGCTGGCGGACGCCGTACGTCTCCGACACCTTCGCCGCCTCCCGCCCGCCCGGGAAGGGCCCGCTCGCCCGCGTCGGCAACGCCGACCTCGTGCGCGGCATCTCCGACTGCCTCGCACTCGCGCAGAGCGCCGAAGCGACGACCCCGACGGCCGCCGTCTACGCCCGGCTGGTGACGGACTGCTCCCGCGCCACCGACCGCTACCACTGGCTGGACGATGACGAACTCGGCGCTCTCGGAGCCCCGCTGGCCGCGCTCCGCGACACCGCGCAGCACGTGCTCGCCGAGTTCGACGCCGTACAGGAGCAGACCCGGAGCGCCGCGGACGCCCTCACCGAGACGGCGGACCGGATCACCGTCCTTGTCCGCCGGGTCCGCGGCGAGGCACCGCGCTCGGCCTCCGACTGGGTCGACCGCCTGACCGAACTACGCGCTGCTCACGGCCACTTGGCGAGTCTCGCCGAGATGCGGTACGCGGACACCGGGCGGATCGCCGAACTCACCGCCGCCACCGCCGACGACATCGACTCGGCCGGCCGGCGCGCGGTCGCGTTCCTGTCCGGGGACGACGCGTTCACCGGCTACCACGAGGACGTCGCCCGGCTCACCGAGCAGGCGGCCGCCCTCGCCACCGTCACCGACGCCACCGCGCTCGGCGAGCGGCTGGCCGGGATGACGGACGGGCTGAGCACGGTGACGGACGTCGTCGCCGGGCTCGACATCGGTGACGGAGTGGTCCGTACCTCGATCCTGGAGCGGATCGCGGGCGTCCTCGGCGGGGTGAACCGGGCCCGCGCCACGCTCGACGCCCGCAGGCGCACTCTGCTCGACCAGGAGGGCCGGGCCGAGTTCGCCGCCGAGTTCGCACTGCTGGGGCAGGCCGTCACGGCCGCGCTGGCCGCCGCGGACAGCCCGGACGCCTGCGACGACCAGCTCGCGCGGCTGCTCCTCCAGCTGGAGAACCTGGAGGCGCAGTTCGACGGGTTCGACGACTTCCTGACCGAGCTGGGCGAGCTGCGGACGCAGGTGTACGAGGCGTTCTCGGCCCGCAGGCAGACCCTTCAGGACGCCCTCGCCCGCCGCACGGAACGCCTCGCGGCCTCCGCCGCCCGGGTCCTGGAGACCGTCGCCCGCCGCAGTTCCGCGCTGGCCGACGCGGACGCCGTGCACACCTACTTCGCCTCCGACCCGATGGTCGCCAAGGTCCGCCGGACCGCCGGGGAACTGCGCGGGCTCGGCGACACGGTCAGGGCCGAGGAGCTCGACGGGCAGCTGCTGGCCGCCCGCCAGGAGGCGGGCCGGGCCCTGCGCGACCGCAGCGAGCTGTACGCGGACGGCGGGGCGACGATCCGCCTGGGCCGGCACCGGTTCGCGGTGAACACCCAGCCGTTCGAGCTGACGCTCGTGCCGCAGGCGGACGGGCTCGCGTTCGCCGTGACCGGCACCGACTACCGGGCGCCGGTCACCGATCCGGACTTCGCCGCGACCCGCCCGTACTGGGACCAGCTGCTGCCCTCCGAGTCGCCGTCCGTCTACCGGGGCGAGCATCTGGCCGCCCGGCTCCTGGCCGAACAGGGCGCGGACCGGCTGAGCTCCCTGGACAACAGCGAACTGGCCTCTCTCGTGAGGGAGTCGGCCGCCGCCGCGTACGACGAGGGGTACCAGCGCGGGGTCCACGACGAGGACGCCACGGCGATCCTGGCCGCCCTGCTGCGGCTGCACGCGACCGCCGGACTTCTGCGCTGCCCGCCCGCCGTACGGGCCGCCGCCCAGCTGTTCTGGGCGTACGAAACGGACGAGGCCCGCCGGACGTCCTGGACGCGCCGGGCCCGCTCCCTGGCGCGCGCCCGCGAGACGTTCGGTCCCGGCCCTGCCGTCGCCGCGCTCCAGGAGGAGTGGGCATCGGTCATCACGGGGGAGGGCTCCCGGGCCGTCGCCGCGTATCTCTTCGAGGAGCTGACGAGCGGCCCTGCCGGCTTCGTCACCGCCGCGCACGTCCGCACGTTCCTAGACAAGTTCCGTCGTACGACCGGGACTTCGGCATATGAAGAGGACCTTGCCGCCCTCGCCGACGAGCTGCCGGCCCGCCGCCAGCTCGTCGAGGGCTGGCTCACCTCGTACGCCCTGGCGAGCGGGACGGACCTGGAGGCGGGCGATCTCGCGGAGGCCGTCGCCATCGAGCTCTGCCCGGAGCCCGTTCTGGACCGTTACGAGGGCGACGCCCCGCTCAGCGCGACCGTGGACGGCCTCCTCGGCGTCCATCCGCTCATCGAGCGAGGCAGGCTGACCGTCCGCATCGACGAACTCCTCTCCCGTATCGAGGAGTTCCGCACCACGACCGTCCCCGGCTTCCGCGCCTACCAGCGCCGGCGCACCACCCTGGCCGCAGCCGAGCGCACCCGGCTGCGGCTGGACGACCACCGGCCCCGGGTCATGTCCGCGTTCGTCCGCAACCGGCTGCTCGACGAGGTCTACCTGCCGCTGATCGGGGACAGCCTCGCCAAGCAGCTCGGCACGGCGGACGCCGACCGGCGTACCGACTCGCAGGGCCTGCTGCTGCTCGTGTCGCCGCCCGGCTACGGCAAGACGACGCTCATGGAGTACGTCGCCGACCGGCTCGGGCTGGTCCTCGTCAAGGTCAGCGGGCCGAACCTCGGCCACGACGTGACCTCGCTGGACCCCGCGCAGGCCCGCGGCGCGACCGCGCGCCAGGAGATCGAGAAGATCAACTTCGCGCTGGAGGCGGGCAACAACACCCTGCTCCACATCGACGACATCCAGCACACCTCACCGGAACTGCTCCAGAAGTTCATCCCGCTCTGCGACGCCACCCGCAGGATCGAGGGCGTACGGGACGGCGAGCCGCGCAGCTACGACCTGCGGGGCAAGCGGTTCGCGGTGTGCATGACGGGCAACCCGTACACCGAGTCCGGGGAGCGGTTCCAGGTCCCCGACATGCTGGCCAACCGGGCGGACGTCTGGAACCTGGGCGAGGTGCTGAGCGGGCGCGAGGACGTCTTCGCGCTGAGCTTCGTCGAGAACGCGCTGACCGCCAACCCGGTGCTGGCCCCGCTCGCCGGCCGGTCCCGCGAGGACCTCGCCCTGCTGTTGCGGCTCGCCTCCGGCACCGACGCCACCGCCCGCGCGGACCGGCTCCAACACCCTTACGCACCGGCCGAGGTGGACCGGATCACCGCTGTGCTCCGCCATCTGCTGCACGCCCGCGACACCGTCCTCGCGGTCAACGCCGCGTACATCGCCTCGGCCGCGCAGACCGACGCGACGCGCACCGAACCGCCGTTCCGCCTCCAGGGCTCGTACCGCAACATGAACCGCATCGCGGAACGCATCGTGCCCGTGATGAACGACGCCGAACTGTCCGCCGTCATCGACGACCACTACACGGGCGAGGCCCAGACGCTCACCACCGGCGCCGAGGCCGCCCTGCTGAAACTCGCCGCCCTGCGCGGAACGCTCGGCCCCGAGCAGGCCGCGCGCTGGTCCGCCGTCACCGCCTCGTACGTCCGCGGCCAGGCGCTCGGCGGTCCCGACGGCGATCCGCTGACCCGCGCGGTGGCCGCGCTCGGACTGCTCGCGGACCGGATCGCCGCAGTCGAGACGGCGATCAGCAGGGCCGCAGACCCCCGCCACCTGCTCTCCCTCCCACCGTCCGCACCACACGCCGCCACACCCTCCGGGACACACGAAGACCACTGACCGTTCGGATCATCAGAAGGGAGCAGGGCATGCTGGGACATGTGCCTCCTCTTCCCCAGCAGCCCCAACGCTCCCCGTTCTCCGGCCACATGGTCGTCTGCGGCGACGACGCGCTCGCCCAGCGGCTCGCAGTCGAGCTGCGGTACGTCTACGGGGAGCGGGTCACGCTGGTCCTGCCGCCGGAACCCGGCACGAGCGGACCGGAACTGCCGCTGACCGGGCGCGGCCGGGCGGCGGCCCTGTTCGGCCGGATGTCGTCGGCGATGAGCCGCAACGGGGGCAACGGCGCCGGGAACGGGGACGGCGACACCAATGCCGGCGTGGAGGCGGTCCGCATCCTCCAGGCGGCCGAGCCCTCCGACGAGGCCTTCGAGGAGGCCGGCGTCGCCACGGCCGCCGCGCTGGCCCTCGTCTACGACGACGACGAGCGCAACATCCGTGCCGCGCTGACCGCCCGCAGGCTCAACCCCCGTGTCCGGCTGGTGATCCGGCTCTACAACCGCAAGCTCGGCCAGCATCTGGAGACTCTGCTGGACCAGGCGGCCGCCGTCGCCTCACCCGGCATCGACCAGACCGTGCTGGACGCCTCCACCACGGTCCTGTCGGACGCCGACACCGCGGCGCCCGCCCTCGCGGCGACCGCGCTCTCCGGCTCCAGCAAGGTGATCCGGGCGGAGGGCCTGCTCCTGCGCGCCTCCGAGCGCACCCCGCCCCGGGACGGCCAGGCCGTCCGCCCGGCCCTGTGCACGCTGGCCCTGCTCTCCTCCACCACCCATGACCCGGCCGGCACCGAGGGCTCCGACAGCAGCGGCGACGAGGGCCCCCGGCTGCTGCCCGACCAGGCAGAGGTGGCCGCGGCGACCGGACGCGGAACGATCGTCCTGGAGGCCGTCAGCCGGCCGGGCCCCTCCGGCCGCGTCCGCCGGATGGGGGGCAGGGGCGCCCCGCTGGGCCAGGTCTTCTCGCGGCGGCTGCGCTGGTCCGCGCTGGGCGTCGGCACGGCCGTCCTGGGACTCGCGGTGGCGTCCACGTTCACCACCGGGGACGAGCCGGTGCACGCCGCGTATCTGACGCTGCTCGACCTGTTCGCGATGGGCGACCCGGCGATCGGTGACCCGACCGCCCGCCAGGTCATCCAGATCCTGTCCGGGGTCGCCGGACTGATGCTGCTGCCCCTGCTGGTGGCCGGGGTGCTGGAGGCGTTCGGGTCGCTGCGCACCGCCTCCGCCCTGCGCCGGCCGCCGCGCGGTCTGTCGGGGCACGTGGTGCTGCTCGGTCTCGGCAAGATCGGTACCCGCGTCCTCGTCCAGCTGCGTGAACTCGGCATCCCCGTGGTGTGCGTGGAGGACGACCCGGACGCCCGCGGCATCCCCGTGGCGCGGCGGCTGCGGGTGCCGGTGGTCCTCGGGGACGTCACACAGGAGGGCGTCCTGGAGGCGGCGAAGATCCGGCGTTCCCGTGCGCTGCTGGCCCTGACGAGCGTCGACACCACGAACCTGGAGGCCGCGCTGTACGCCCGCTCGGTCAAGCCGGACCTGCGGGTGACGCTGCGGCTCTTCGACGACGAGTTCGCCACCGCCGTCTACCGCACCCTGCGCACCGCCCACCCGCAGGCGCTGACCCGTTCCCGGTCGGTCTCGCATCTGGCGGCGCCCTCGTTCGCCGTCGCCATGATGGGCCGGCAGATCCTCGGGGCGGTGCCGGTCGAGCGGAAGGTGATGCTGTTCGCCGCGGTCGAGGTGGCCGGGCACCCGCAGCTGGAGGGCCGGACGGTGGAGCAGGCGTTCCGGGCCGGGGCCTGGCGGGTCCTCGCCCTGGACGTGGCCCAGCCCGCCGACCGCCGGCCGGACCTGGCCATGCCGGAAACGGGCGACGGCACCGAGGACCGGCCGGGCGGGCTGGTCTGGAACCTGCACCCGGGTTACGTACTCCAGCCCACCGACCGGGTCGTCATCGCCGCGACCCGCCGCGGACTGGCGGAACTCCTGCGCAGGCGCGGTTCGTTGACCCGGCACTGACGCCGGGCCCGGCGCCCGGCGATATCCGGATTCCCGGTGCGGCCCGCTCCTCGGTCAGCGCCTTCCGCACCGGACCGACGGGCCCCACCCGGGCCGGGGCCGGCACCGGTCTCCCCTTCGCCGACACCTGCCGCCGGCCGGCCGGGGACGCGCCCTAGATGTATTGCCCTGTGAGGTTG
>NZ_JAELVH010000306.1 GCF_019399235.1 Streptomyces poriferorum
CCACTCGAAGTTGTCCATCAGCGACCAGGCGAAGTACCCCCGGACGTCGGCCCCTTGTGCGCGGGCGTCGGCGACGGCGGCGATGTGGTCGGCGAGATAGGTGGTGCGGTCGGCGTCGTGGATCTCGCCGTTCGCGGAGACGGTGTCGTCGAAGGCGGCGCCGTTCTCGGTGATGACCGTCGGGAGGCCGTAGTCCTTCTCCAGACGGACGAGCAGGTCGGTGAGGGCGCTGGGGGTGATCTCCCAGTCCATGGCGGTACGGGGCAGCTCGCGCTCAACGACCCGGGTGACGGGCAGTCCTTCGGTGTCCGTCGTCGCGCCGTCCTCGGTCACACCGGAGAAGAGCGTGCCGCGGTAGAAGTTGACGCCGAGGACGTCCAGCGGGGTGGAGATGACCGCGAGATCGCCGTCCTGGACCGGGAGTTCGATGCCCTGGGCGGCGAGGTCGGCGACGATGTCCTCGGGGTAGGCGCCCTTGACGACCGGGTCCAGGTAGAGGCGGGCGCCGAGTCCGTCGGCGCGGCGGGCCGCCTCGGCGTCCTCGTGGCTGTCGGTCTCGGGCGTCGCGGTGCCCAGGTTCAGGGTGATGCCGAGTTCGAGGTCATTGCCCCGGGCCGCGGCCTGCTCCCGCATGTACTGCGAGGCGAGGCCGTGGCCGAGCAGCAGGTGGTGGACGGCGTGGATCGCCTCGCCGAGGTTCTTGCGGCCGGGGGCCTGGTTGCCGTAGGCGTAGCCGAGCATCGCCGAGCACCACGGCTCGTTCAGCGTGGTCCAGTGCTTGACCCGGTCGCCCAGGGCGTCGTAGGCTAGGGCGGCGTACTCCGCGAAGCGGTAGGCGGTGTCACGGGCCGGCCAGCCGCCCGCGTCCTCGAGTTCCTGCGGCAGGTCCCAGTGGTAGAGGGTGACCCACGGGGTGACGCCCTTGGCGTCCAGCTCGTCGACCAGGCGCTTGTAGAAGTCCAGGCCCTTCGCGTTGGCGGGACCGCGGCCGCCGGGCTGGATGCGGGGCCAGGCCAGCGAGAAGCGGTACGTGTCGACACCCAGGCCGGCGATCAGCGAGACGTCCTCGGGCATCCGGTGGTAGTGGTCGCAGGCCACGTCACCGTTCTCGCCGCGGACGACCATGCCCGGCACCCTGCAGTACGTGTCCCAGATCGACGGCGTTCTGCCGTCCTCGGCCGCCGCGCCCTCGATCTGGTACGCGGCTGTGGCGACGCCCCAGCGGAAGTCGGCGGGCAGACCGGGTACGGCCTGGGCGGCGATCTCGCGGGCGTAGGCCTGGGGGGTGACGAGGTTCATGGTTCTCCTGTGGTGTGCGGTGCGTACGTCGCTAGGAACGGGCGACTGCGGGGGCCGGGGCCCCCCGGTGGAGCCAGCAGGCCACCGAGCGCGAGCCGTCGCTCCCGTCCGGGGCGGCGAGCACCGGGACGTGGCTGTCGCAGGCCTCGACCTTCTTGGCGCAGCGGGGGTGGAAGGCGCAGCCGGCCGGCATCGCGGACAGGTGCGGGGGCGAGCCCGGGATGCCGCTGAGTTCGCGGCGGGGGCCGTGCAGCGCGGGGAAGGAGTGCAGCAGTCCGTCGCTGTACGGGTGGCGGGGGTCGCGGTAGATATCGGCCGCGCCGGCCTCCTCGACGATCCGGCCGCCGTACATGATCGCGATCCGGTCGGAGAACTCGATGAGGAGGGAGATGTCGTGCGTGATGAAGACGACGGAGAAGCCGAGCTCCTCACGGAGCTTGACCAGCTGGCGCAGGATCTGGCGCTGCATGACGACGTCGAGCGCCGTCGTGGGCTCGTCCATGATGACGATCTCGGGTTCCAGGGCGAGGGCCATCGCGATCATCACGCGCTGGCGCATGCCGCCGGAGAGCTGGTGCGGGTAGGCGCCGAGCCGGTCGGCGGAGATGCCGACGAGACGCAGGAGCTCCTCGGCCCGTGCGGTCCGTTCGCTCTTCTTCATCTCCGGGCGGTGCGCCTGGAGTACGTCGGTGAGCTGGCTGTGGACCGTGTGCACCGGGTTGAGGGAGTTCATCGCGCCCTGGAAGACGATCGACAGCTCCTGCCAGCGGAAGGCGCGCAGTTCGGGCGCCGACAGGGCCAGCAGGTCGAGCGCCTGGCCGTCGCGCCGGTGGTAGTGGACCTCGCCGCCGGTGATCACGCCGGGCGGGGAGAGCAGCCGGGTGACGGCGTAGGCCAGGGTGGACTTGCCGGAGCCCGACTCACCCGCGAGGCCGAGGACTTCGCCGCGGTGCAGGGTGAGGTCGATGTCGCGCAGCGCGTGTACGGCGTCGGTGCCGGTCCCGTAGTCCACGTTGAGGCCGCTGATGGTGAGGACGGGCTCGCTCATGGGCGGGGCTCCTTCTTGGACGTGCCGGTACGGGCCACGGGCGTGAAGCCGGTCTCGGAGGTGCCGGTACGGGCCACGGGTGTGAAGCCGACGCGCATGCGGACCTTGCGGGAGCCGCCGGTCTCGGTGCGCAGGCGCGGGTTGACGAACTCGTCGATGCCGAAGTTGATGAGGGCGAGCGACATGCCGAGCAGCGCGATGCAGAGCCCGGCCGGGACGAACCACCACCAGGCGCCCTGGGCGAGGGCCTGGTTGGACTGCGCCCAGAACAGGACGGTCCCCCAGTTCCAGTTGGAGATGTCGGCGACGCCGATGAAGGCGAGCGTGATCTCGGAGAGGATCGCGAAGATGACGGTGCCGACGAAGCCGGAGGCGATGACGGCGGTCAGGTTCGGCATGACCTCGAAGAAGATGACCCGCCAGGTCGACTCACCGGTGGCGCGGGCCGCTTCGACGTAGTCGCGGCGGCGCAGCGACAGCGTCTGGGCGCGGAGCACGCGGGCGCCCCAGGCCCAGGAGGTGAGGGCGATGACGGCGGCGATCAGGAGGTCGCCCGTGTCGGAGACGAAGCTGGCGATGATGATGATCAGCGGCAGCCCGGGGATGACCAGGAAGACGTTGGAGAGCAGCGAGAGCACTTCGTCGGCGGTGCCGCCGAGGAAGCCGGCGCTGACGCCGATCAGCACCGAGAGGATCGTGGCGATGATGCCCGCGACGAATCCGACGACGAGGACGCCGCGAGTGCCGACGAGGATCTGCGAGAGGACGTCCTGACCGGTCTGCGTGGTGCCGAACCAGTGGGATCCGGAGGGCGGCTGGAGCAGCTCGTTGCTCATCGTGTCGGGGTCGTACGGGGCGATCCACGGGCCGATGACGGCGATCAGCACGAAGAAGAGCAGGATGCAGAGTCCGACGACGGTCTTGCGGCCGCGCAGGAAGCGGAACCTGCGTTTGCTCGCTGCGGGGGTCTCGGTCGCGTCGAGGACGGCGACCTCGGTGGCGGTGACGGCCATGAGCCCTACGCCTCCCTTCGGGTACGGGGGTCGAGGACCATGTAGAGCACGTCGGCGAGGAGGTTCGCCGCGAGGACGGAGAGCGTGATGATGAGGAAGACGCCCTGCATGAGGGGGTAGTCCTTGGCTCCCACGCCTTGGAAGAGCTGGTAGCCGATGCCCGGGTAGGAGAAGACCATCTCCACCAGGAGCGTGCCGCCGACGATGAAGCCGAGCGAGAGGGCGAAGCCGGAGATGTTGGGGAGGATCGCGTTGCGGGCGGCGTACCCGAACATCACCCGGCGCTCGGAGAGGCCCTTGGCCTGGGCGACCATGACGTAGTCCTCGCTCGACACCGTCACCATCATGTTGCGCATGCCGAGGATCCAGCCGGCCACCGCGCTGAGCACGATCGTGAGCCCCGGCAGGGCGCCGTGGTAGAGCGTGCTGGAGATGAACGGCCAGTCGAAGGCGGGCACGAGCGCGTTGTCGTAGCCGCCGGCGGCCGGGAAGAGCGGCCATTTCACGGCGAACAGCGAGATGGCGATGAGGCCGAGCCAGAAGTACGGGATGGCGGAGATGAACGTGGTGACGGGCAGCAGGCTGTCCATCCAGGAACCGCGCCGCCAGCCGGTGAAGACCCCGATCCCGGTACCGAGCACGAAGCTGATCAGTGTGGTGATGCCGACCAGCGCGAGCGTCCACGGCAGCGACTGGGCGATGACCTCGCTCACCGGGGTCGGGAAGAAGGTGAAGGAAAGGCCGAGGTCGCCGTCGAGCAGATGGCCCCAGTAGTCGGTGTACTGCTGCCAGATCGACTGGTCCTTGTCGATGCCGAAGAGGGCCTGGAGCGAGGCGATGGCGTTGGTGTCCAGCTGTCCCTGGAAGCGGGCCATGAGGGACTGCACCGGGTCGCCGGGCATCATCCGCGGGATGAGGAAGTTGATGGTGATCGCGGCCCACGCGGTGACCAGGTAGAAGGCGAGCCGTTGGAGCAGGAACTTCACTTCGCAGCCACCTTCTTCTCGTGGTCGCCGGTGGTGGTGTCGCCGGCGGTCCCGTCGTACAGCCAGCAGGCGGCCCACTGGCCGTCGGCCAGGTCGAAGCGCGGCGGCAGCTCGGTGCGGCAGCGCTCCATCGCCTTGGGGCAGCGGGGGTGGAACCGGCAGCCGGCCGGCGGATCGATGAGCGAGGGGGGCTCGCCGCTGCCGGTCTCCTCCTGCTCCTCCTCGTCGGCGACCCGGTCCGGGTCGGGCGCCGAGGCGATCAGCAGCTGGGTGTAGGGGTGGGCGGGGCGCTGGGTGACGGTCTCGCTGTCGCCGCCCTCGACGATCCGGCCCGCGTACATGACGAGCGTGGAGTCCGCGAAGTAGCGGGCCGACGCGATGTCGTGGGTGATGTAGAGGATCGCGAGGTGCATGCGGTCCTTGAGGTCCCTGAGCAGGTTGAGCACCCCGAGCCGGATCGAGACGTCCAGCATCGAGACGGGCTCGTCGGCGAGGAGGACCTGGGGGTCGGCGCCGAGCGCGCGGGCGATGGCCACGCGCTGGCGCTGACCTCCCGACAGCTCGTGCGGGAACTTGTCCAGGTACTGATGAGGAGGAGTCAGCTGGACACGGTTCAGCAGAGCGGTCAGGTTCTGTTCCAGTTCCTCGTCGCCGCTGCCCGCCCGGCCGTGGATCTTCAGGGCGCGGGTCAGGTGGTAGCGCACGGTGTGCACCGGGTTCAGCGAGGCGAACGGGTCCTGGAAGATGAGCTGGACCCGGCGTACGTAACTGCGGAAGGACCGGCCACGTCCGGCCTTCACCGCCTGCCCGCCCAGGTGGATCTCGCCCCCGGTGAGCGGATACAGCTGGGCGAGCAGCCTGGCGACGGTCGACTTCCCGGAGCCCGACTCCCCCACCAGTGCCGTGACGGTGCCGCGCCGCAGTTGCAGCGAGACGTCGTCGACGGCGTGGACGGTGCGGCGCCTGCCCGCGACGAGGTCGCGGCTGGTGCGCCGTACGGCGAAGTGTTTGGTGACTCCGCGTGCTTCGAGCACGACGTGGTTGTTCTCTGTCTGTTCGGACATGGCCGGTACCTGGATCTCTGGGAGGCCGTCGGTCAAATGGGGGGTGGGAGAAGGAGCGTTGCCCGACGGCCTCTACTTGGACGGCTTGAGCTTCAGCACGACCTCCAGCGCGGAGCGCTGGGTGTGCTGCGGGTCGGCGTACGGGTCGGCCTCGGTGGGCCAGCCCACCCAGTTCTTGGTGGAGTACTCGGCCCCGATGGGCGCGGCCGCGGTGGGGATCATCGGCGCCTGCTCGACCATGATCTTCTGCAGGGCGTTCATCGCCTCGGTGCGCGCGGTCCCGGTCGTGGCACTGGCGAAGTCCTTCAGCGCCTCGGTCGCCTCGGCGCTCTTGAAGCGGCCGAAGTTGCCCAGCTGGGAGGGCTTGCCGATGGGCTGGAGCAGCGCGCCGTCCATGATGTTCTGGTACATGTCGTACGGGGTCGCGCCGCTGTTGGTCCAGTGCAGGGTGGCGTCGAAGTTGCCGTTGGCCACGTCGGCGGTCCAGGCGTCGGCGGTCTGCGTCTTGACCTTGGCCTCGATACCGATCTTCTTGATGTTGTCCTTGATGATCGCGAGGCCGGTGATGTAGTCGTTCCAGCCGGCCGGGTCGGTGAAGGTGAGCTTCACGGGCTTGCCGCCCGGGTCCTTCAGCACGCCGCCGCTGAGCGTGAAGCCGGCCTTCTCCAGGACCTCCTTGGCGCCCTCGACATCGGGCTTCGTGGTCGCGCTCTTGTACTCGGGCGCGATGAAGGACTCACCGGCGGGCAGCGGGATGCCGGTCGGGTTGGTGATCTCCGGGTAGAGCGTCGCCTCGGCCTGGGTGTAGATCGCGTTGCGGTCGACGACCATCGCCATGGCCTTGCGCAGCGCCGGGTTGTCGAACGGCTTGCGGGCGGTGTTGAACCACAGGCCGTGGATGCCGAGGCCGGAGGGGAACCACAGCTTGTGGTTCTTGGGGTCCTTGGATATGAACAGCTGCTTGTAGTTCGGCATGAAGACGAACGACCACTCCAGCTTGCCGCTGGCCAGCGCGGTGGTGGCGGCGCTGTTGTCGTTGTAGGTGCTGTAGCGCAGCTCCTTGACCTTCGTCGTGCCCTTCCAGTAGGTGGGCGTGGCGGTCAGCGTGGTGGTCTGCGGGGTGAACGTCTTCAGCTTGTACGGGCCCGAGCCGACGGGCGTGCGGTTGGGCCAGACCTCCGGGTTCTTGACGCCTTCCCAGATGTGCTTGGGCACGATGAACTGCTGGATGATCTTGTTCTGGTTGACGTACTGCGAGTCGTCGAAGGTCAGGACGACCTTCTTGCCCTGGACCTCGACCCCGCCCCACGCGATGCCGTCGGCGTTGAGCGCCGGGTGCTTCTTCAGCAGGTTGAAGGTGAACGCCACGTCGTCCGCGGTCACCGGCTTGCCGTCGGCCCACTTCGCCTTGTCGTTCAGCGTGAAGGTGACCTTGGTGAAGTTGAGTTCCCACTTCCAGTCCGACGCCAGCCACGGGTCGGCCTTGGCGGTGGGCCGGATCTGGCTCACCATCGCCAGCGGCTCGTAGATCATGAAGCGGTAGCCGAGGGTGGCGCCCGCCGAGGTGGCCAGGAACGGGTTGCTGTTGTTCGTCTGCGGCCCGTCCGGCTTGCCGATGTTCAGGACGCCCGTGGCGCCGCTGCCGCTCTTGTCGCGGTTCGAGTTGGCTGACGAGCATCCGGCGGCGAGCGCGACCACCGCGGTGGCGAGCGCGACCGCTCTGAGCGTGTGGTGACGGCGTGCGGACATGGCGACTCCAGGAGGGACTGGCGGGTCTGGGAGACCGGAAACGGGCAGCGCTCGGCGCGCCGGGTACGGGCGGTGCGGGTGCGGTGCGGTTCTGCGGGTGCGTGCGGGGCCGGGC
>NZ_JAELVH010000307.1 GCF_019399235.1 Streptomyces poriferorum
GCGGCGTTCGAGGGCGGCGTCGAGAAGCTGTGGCTGGACGCGAAGGTCCACGCCTCCCTCGATCGCAGCACCGCGCAGATCGGCGCGCCCGAGGCGTGGCAGGCCGGCTACGACGGACACGGCGCGACCGTCGCCGTCCTGGACACCGGCGTCGACGCCACCCACCCCGACCTGGCCGGGAAACTCGACGACGTACGCAACTTCACCGACGACCCCACCGCGAACGACGGCCACGGCCACGGCACCCACGTCGCCTCCACCATCGCCGGCAGCGGCGCCGCCTCGGACGGCTCGCGCAAAGGCGTGGCACCGGGGGCACGGCTGCTGATCGGCAAGGTGCTCGACCACACAGGGTCCGGCTCGTATTCCTCCATGATCGCCGGCATGGACTGGGCCGCCCACTCGGGCGCCGAGGTCGTCAACATGAGCCTGGGCGGCGAGCCGACCGACGGCACGGACGTACTCAGCCTCACCCTCGACGACCTCAGCGAGAAGACCGGCACCCTCTTCGTCGTCGCCGCGGGCAACTCGGGAGTCGACTACTCGGTGGGCTCCCCGGGCTCCGCGGCGAGCGCACTGACCGTGGGCGCCGTCGACCGCGACGACAAGCTGGCCTCCTTCTCCAGCCGCGGTCCGCGCGTCGGGGACGACGGCCTCAAGCCGGACCTCACCGCTCCCGGCGTCGGCATCGTCGCCGCCCGCGCGGCCGGCACGGCCATGGGCAGCCCGGTGGACGCGGCCTACACCGCCGCGTCGGGTACGTCCATGGCGACCCCGCACGTGGCGGGCGCGGCAGCGATCCTGGCCGGGCAGCACCCCGACTGGAAGGGCCGGCAGCTCAAGGACGCGTTGATGAGCACGACGCGGACCGCCCCCGGCCAGACTGTCTACGAACAGGGCACCGGCCGGGTGGACGTCGCCCGCTCGGTACGCCAGCAGGTGCGCGCCACCGGCACCACCGCCTTCGGCAGCCTGGGACCGGACGCGGGTGCGCAGCAGGTCGGCATCACCTACACCAACGATGGTGACGCGCCCGTATCGCTCACCCTGGACACCACCTTCGACAAGCTCTACGGCTCCTCGGCCCCGGCAGGCGTCATAGGCACGCCCGCGCAGGTCGACGTGCCCGCCCACGGCACCACCGACGTGACCGTGACGCTCGACGCGCCCGCGCTGCCGGAGGGCGTCTACGGCGGCCGCGTCACCGCCACCTCGGCCGACGGACAGGCCATCGCGCACACCGTGTTCTCCGCGGCGAAGGACCCGGTCAAGCACAAGCTCACCGTGCGGGGCATCGACCGCGCCGGGCAGCCCGCGACCGTAGATCCGCTGATCCTGCTGGGTCCCACGGGCCGCTTCGACGTCGTCCAGGCTGTGCCGGCGGGGCAGACCCTGACGGTCGAGGTGCCCGACGGCATGTACTACCTGTACGGCGTCATCGCGCAGTACACGGAGGACAACAACACCTACAGCGTGATGGTCGACCCCCGTCTGCGGGTGCGCGGCGACGCGGACCTGGTGCTCGACGCGCGCAAGGCGGTCCCCGTGGAGATCCGGACCCCCCAGCGGGCCGAGCAGCGGGGCCCGCTGGTCTTCTCCACCCACTGGAAGACCGGTGACCGGGAGTTCGCCAGCTACTACACCAGCGGACACAGCGGTGGACAGCGTCTCTACGTCACGCCCACCGACGAGTTCACCGAGGGCACCTTCGAGTTCTCCTCCCGCTGGCAGCTGGCCGCGCCGATGCTCAGCGCACGCGCGGTCTCCTCCACCGCCGCAGCAGGCGTCCCCCTCCGTCTGATCCACAACTCCCCCGCCGTGGACGGCGTGCGGCGCCTGCGGGTGGTGGACGCCGGTCACGGACGCCCCGAGGACTACGAGGCGCTGCGCGCACGGGGCACGGACGTCCGCGGAGCGGCCGTACTCGTGGAACTGGAGGGGGTGGAGTACGACGAGGCGGTGACCTCGGCCGCCCGGGCCGGAGCAGCGGCCGCCGTCATCACCGCCAAGGAGTACGCGACCGCGACCTGGCAGCCGGTGAGTCCGCGGCTGCCGGCGATCGGGCTGTACGCCTCCCGGGCCGCCGCTCAGCGGCTGCGCGCGCCCGGCACCGTCCTGGAGCTCAAGGGAACCCCGGAAAGCCCCTACCTCTACGACGTCGTACAGCTCTCCGAACAGCGCGTGCCCGAGCACGTGGTCCACAAGGTCGAGCCGCGAAACACGGCCACAGTGGTCTCCCGCTACCCGGACACGAGCGAGGCACGCTACGTCGCGGAGAACCGGGCTTCCTGGCGCCCGTGGGAGGGCGCGTACCTCTCCATGCAAGCGCGGTATGTCCGCACCGGGCAGGTGCGGACCGAGTACCTGAGCGGTCCCGCCGACACTCGGTGGCTGCACTGGGTCAACCCCCGCAACACCTGGGCGTACCAGGCGGTGGGGACCGGCATGCTCGGCCCGGTGCGCACCTACCGGCCAGGTGAGCACGCCACGGAGAGCTGGTACGCCCCCGTGGTGCGCCCGGCGATCCCGCGAGGGGTCGAAGGACTCGCCTACCGCAAGGACGACCAGCTGGCCATCTCAATCCCCGAGTTCGCCGACACCGCCTCCGGCCACTACGGCTACGCCCTGCCCGGGAAGGACGCCGGCACCCCCTACCCCGACGAGACCCGCGCCGTACTGCGTCGCGACGGCGAGGTCCTCGCCGAAGGCCCCCGGGCGTGGGGCGCCTTCCCCGCGGGCGGGGACGACGGCCACTACCGGCTGGACCTGGACGTGAAGCGCACCAGCCCCGAGGGCACCCTCTCGCGGGCCACCAGCACCCGCTGGTCGTTCACCGCTCCTCGCCCGGCCGAGGGCAAGGAGTCCCTGCTTCCGCTCCTCCAGCTCGACTACGACGTGGCCACGGACCTCCGGGGTTCCGCTCCAGACTCCGGGTCCTTCGCCTTCGGTGTGAGCGCCCGCCACCAGGACGGTCTGACGGGCCGTTCCGTGAAGGGCATGGAGGTGTCCGTCTCGTACGACGACGGCGGGCACTGGCGGGCGGCGGCGACGTCCGCCCGGGGCGACGGCGCCTACCGTGTCCGGGTCACCCACCCCGAGGCTGCCCGCACCAGCGGGTACGTGACGCTGCGGGTCCGCGCCTGGGACGACGCGGGCAACGAGGTGACGCAGGAGATCGAGCGAGCGTACGCGCTGAGGTAGTACGCGAGATCCAGGAAGCCGCGACCGGCCCCGGTCGCGGCTTCCGCACGTCCGAAGGCCGCGAGCCTGTGTGCCGGGCGCCGCCGGGCAAGCGGGACTTCCGGAACACGCGCTACGACAGCCAGTCGCGCCGCGCCGCCTGCCACACCAGCTGCGTACGCGTCGTCGCGCCCGCCCGCTGCATCAGCGCGGTGATCCGTCGCTGCACCGTGCGGTGGCTGACACCCAGCTGGGTGGCGATCGCCTTGTCCGCCACGCCCGCGACGACCAGGGAGAGCAGATAGCGCTCGTCGTCGGCGACGCTGCCGCCCGATCCCATGCCGCCGGCGAAGTCGGCCAGCTCGCCCGTCTCCGTGACGTGCAGCGGGGTCCCCGCCGCCCACTGGATGTCGAACAGGGCGACCAGGGCGTCCAGGAGACTGCTGCTGCGGATGATCGCGGCGGTCGGCTCGCCGCGGGCGCCGGTCGCGCTGCCGGGCACCAGCGGGCAGACGGCGACAGAGCTGTCGACGATGACCATGCGCACGGGGAGCGTACTGGTGGCGCGGGCCACTTCACCGGCGCGAATGCCCTGGGCGACGTTGTCGACCATGCCGGGCTCCTCCAGGCAGGCCCGCTCGTAGATCGCCTCGTAGCGGATGCCCTGGGTGAGCAGCTCGAACTCCTCGTCGTTGTCCTGGGCGCGCAGCGCCACGGGCTCGGCCTTGCAGAACCACCGCAGGTCGCTGCGGGCCCCGTAGGCGAGTTGGCGCAACTGCTGACGGATGGCGCCGGTTCCGGTGATCACCTCGACCAACTGCCCGGCGTCATGGCGCCGGCCGCCCGCCCGGTACTCCTCGGCCAGCTGTTCCACTCCACGCCGCGCCCACTCCAGCGCTTCCTGGCCGCGCGCGAGCAGGGGCTGCAGCGCCACGTCCGGCGGGACGGGTACGTACCGCATGCCGCCGTCACCAGGCAGCCGACCGACCAGGCCTTTGTCGTGCAGGGAGGACAGCAGCAACGCCGCCTCGCGTTCCCGGATGTGGAGCCGTTGGACGATCTCGTCCACGTTCGCACCTCGTACCTCCACCAGGAGGCGGTAGACCCGCTCCTCCGCCGCCCCGATCCCCGCTATCTCCAGCACGCGCTTTCCCCCTTGCCGCAGCCCACCCCGAGCGGTCGCCCACTGTGCCATCCATGATCGAACGGGATGCGGGCGGCGTTGGCAATGGATCAGTTGTCGTGCGGGCGGGAGGAGTATCGGGTTCCGCGCCCGGTTCAGCCGCCGAAGTTCCAGGCGACGACGCCGTTTCCGGTGACGAGGAAGGCCAGGATCACCAGGTCGG
Source organism: Streptomyces poriferorum (assembly GCF_019399235.1). Classification (GTDB taxonomy): domain Bacteria; phylum Actinomycetota; class Actinomycetes; order Streptomycetales; family Streptomycetaceae; genus Streptomyces; species Streptomyces poriferorum. The sequence continues at coordinate 4,527 of NZ_JAELVH010000307.1, forward strand.
CGATGCCGAGCGCGAGTCCGAGCAGGGCGCGGCCGCGGCGGGCGGTGGAGCGGGCCAGGGCGACGAGCGCCATGACGATGGCGGCCGGGCCGAGCAGGATGTTCATCACCAGCAGGCCGACGAGGCCGAGCACGAACGAAGCGACGGCGAGACCGTCCGCGTCACGGGTGGAGCGCCGCGGCGATGCGGGCGGGGTGGCGCCGTGACTGTCGGGCCCGGTCGGGGTGGCGCCGTGGCCGTGGGGCCCGGCCGGCTCAGCCGTTCCGGTCGCGGCGGCGGCTCCGGAGCGGCGGGTGAGTGCGGTGAGTGTCATCGTGCGGACTCCTTGGGGTCTGGATGCGCTGAAGTGGACGACCGGACGGTACGGAGGCCGGTCACTGCGAGCGGCGGCGCGCACCCGCCCGTTCGCGCACGGCGAAGACCAGGAGCCAGCAGCCGATCAGGGCGGCGAGCGTCAGGGACAGCGGAAGCGGAATCTGGACCACTGCTCCCAGCACGATCCCCATCAGGAGCAGGGCGGCGACGAGGACGATCATGGTCAGCCTTTCCATAATTGAGAGTACGACTGTGCACTGACTTATCAGTCTAGACCCGCACCCCTCTTCCCCGGCCCGGAGAACAGTTGTTTACTGAATGGCATGAGTCACACCGCCGGCATCCGCCAGACCCAGAAGCTGAAGACCAGGCAGGCACTCCTGGACGCGGCCCTCGGACTGCTGGAGCACCAGAGCCTGAGCAGCCTGGGCCTGCGCGAGGTGACGCGGGCCGCGGGTGTCACACCCACCGCCTTCTACCGGCACTTCGACGGCATCGCCGCGCTCGGGGTGGCCCTGGTCGAACAGACCCTGGGCAGCCTGCACGGAATGATCGGCGCGATACTCGCCGAGACCGGCGACAGCGAGGTCCGGCTGGACCGCAGCGTCGAGCTGATCACCCGCCATGTCCGGGAACAGCCCGCCCACTTCCGCTTCATCGCCCGTGAGCAGCACGGCGGCGTCGTCCCGGTCCGCGAGGCCATAGCGGCCCAGCTCCGGCGGTTCGCGCAGGAGGTGGCGGCGGCGCTCGCGGACGAGCCCGAGTCACAGGGCTGGGACGAGGAGGATCTGCTGATGCTGGGCGGCCTGTACGTCGACCACATGGTGATCACTGCCTCGGCCATGCTGGACGGCGGCCCGGACGGCGACGAGCAGGTGGCCCGCATCGCCCGGCGCCGGCTGCGACTGGTCACGATCGGCCGTCTGCACTGGCTGGACGGGGCCGAGCCGGGCGCCGGAGCCTGACGGGGCGGAGCTCCTAGGCTGTGGCGCATGAGCGATGAGACCTGGGTCCTGGACCGTACGTTCAACAGCTCCGCCGGAGAGGTCCGCTGGGCCGTCCTGGGCCCGGCCGGGGCGCCGCCCGTCGTGCTGGTGCACGGCACACCCTTCTCCTCGTACGTCTGGCGAGGCGTGGCCCGCGCGCTGGCCCAGGAGCACCGGGTCTTCGTCTGGGACCTGCCCGGGTACGGGGACTCCGTGCAGTTCGAGGGCCAGGACGTGTCGCTCGGCTCCCAGGCCCGGGTCCTCACCGAGCTCCTCGGCCACTGGCAGCTGACCGAACCGGCCGTGGCAGCCCATGACTTCGGCGGCTGCGTCGCCCTGCGCGCCCAGCTGCTGCACGGCGCCCGCTACCGCTGCCTGGCCCTGGTCGACCCGGTGGCGCTGGCCCCCTGGGGCTCGCCCGCCTACCGGCTGCTGGGCGGACACGCGGAGGTCTTCGGTCAGTTGCCGCCCGCCCTGCACCGCGCGCTGGTGCGGGAGTACGTGAGCTCCGCCAGCAGCCCCGGACTGCCCCCGGCGGTCCTGGACCGGCTCGTCGCGCCCTGGTGCACCGAGGCGGGGCAGCCCGCCTTCTACCGGCAGATCAGCCAGAACGACCAGCGGTTCACCGACGAGATCCAGCACCGGTACGGGGAGATCGATGTGCCGGTGCTGATCTGCTGGGGCGCCGAGGACACCTGGATCCCGGTCGCCCGCGGCCATGAACTGGCCGCGCTCGTCCCCGGCAGCGAACTGCGGATCATCGACGGTGCCGGGCATCTCGTGCAGGAGGACGCGCCGGCGGAGCTGACCGCCGCGCTCACCCGCTTTCTGCGGACGCCCCCGGTCCCGGATCCCCGTACAGGGCCATGACAGCGGCAGCGTGCGCGGCCAGCACCGCGCGGGCCTCCGGCGGGGCCAGCACCTCGACGTCCGGGCCGAAGGAGAGCAGGGAGCGCGCCCACTCCACCGACTCCACGGCAAGATCGGCCCGCACCCACTCGCCCCCGTCCTCGGGCCGCGGCTCCCGGGCGAGCACGCCCGCGTTCAGCCGCAGGAAGAGGTCCAGCCGGGAACGGCGCACCCGCACCCGCAGGGTCACCGCTCCCTGCCGTTCCTCGACCTGCCGGCGCAGTTCCTCCCAGACCTGCGCCAGTTCCACGCCGGGCCTGCGGACCACCGTGTCCTCGGTGAGGACGGCCTCCCGTACCCGGTCGGCGCGGAAGAGCCGGGGCTCCCCCTCACGGTCGGCGACCATGTACCAGACGCCCGCCTTCACCACCAGGCCGTACGGGTCGACGGTGTAGGTGCGGGCGGTCCGCGTACCGCTGTGCCGGTAGCGCAGCCGCAGCCGCCGGTCGGCGACCTGCACGACGCCGTGTTCGCCGACCGGCGGCTGGTCAGCTCGGCGGCGGGCCGGTGCGGGG
>NZ_JAELVH010000308.1 GCF_019399235.1 Streptomyces poriferorum
CCGACGCCATCGCGGGGGTGCCCGCGGCGGGCACCCCCGCGATGGCGTCGGACGGCACCACCGCGGTGTAGCCGAGGTTCACCGCGTCGAAGACCGCGTTGGGAATGGCCACGTTCGCCGATACGCCGGTGACGACCAGGGTCCGGCAGCCGAGGTTGCGGAGCAGGGCGTCCACGTCGGTGCCCGCTATCGGCGACAGCCCGTGCAGCCGGCGGACGACGATGTCCTGGTCCGCCACCTCGATCGGCTCGGCGATCCGCACCGCCGTGCTGCCGGAGTGCTGCTGCACGGGGAGGCGGCCCGCGGCACGGAAGAGACGGGCGTTGCTGTTGGCGCCCCTGCCGTCCGGCCGGCGTTCGGCCACCGCGTGGAGGACCTGGACGCCTGCCTCATGGGCGGCACCGACCAGCCGGGCGACGTTGTGCAGGGCCCCGGACGACCTTGCCTCCTTGGCCAGTTCGGGCAGCGCGCTGCCGGGGCCCACCACGCCCTGCTGGCACTCCACCGTCAGCAGCACGGTGGTCGCGGGACCGGTCTGTTCGGCTAGTTGTTCCCTGCTCGGCACGGCTGCCCCTCTCGATGACGGAACGGGCGCGCGAGGCTAACCTCCATTGCGTGATGAGGGAAGAGGCCCCATGATTCCTGACACATAGTCAGCTAACAGAGGGAGGCCTTCCATGGCCGTCAGTCAACGACGGGGCCGCCGGATCATGATGACGGACGAGGAGCGCGACGCCTACCTCGCCGACCAGCGCACCTGCCGCGTCGCCACCGTCGGCGCGGACGGCCGTCCGCATGTCGGCGCGCTCTGGTTCTGCTGGGACGGCACCTCGCTGTGGCTCTACTCGATCACCCGGAGCCTGCGCTGGTCCCAGCTGAGCCATGACCCGAGGCTCTCGGTGATCATCGATGACGGAGTGGAGTACGGAGAGCTGCGCGGCATCGAGCTCTCGGGCGAGGCCGTCTTCGTCGGCGAGGCGCCCCGCACCGGCGAGCCCTGCCCTGAACTCAACGTTCCCGAGCGGCTGTTCGCGGCGAAGAACTTCGGCATGGAGACGATGCCGCACGACGGCCGGCACGCCTGGATACGACTCACACCCGATGCCGTCACGTCCTGGGACTTCGGCAAACTGGCCGGCCTGTGAGCACAGGGCTCACACGTCCCCCAGCGGATCGTCCAGCTCCCGCCCCGCCTCCCGCAGTGCCGCGACCGCCGCTCTGATCGACGGGCGCCGGTCCGCGTCCGCCCGCCACACCGCGTGGACATGCCGTCGCATCTTCTGCCGCACCGGAACCAGCCGCACCCCGTCGGGCACCGGCCCGCGGCCCAGCCGGGGCGCCACACAGACGCCCATTCCCGCCGCGATCAGGGCGAGTTGGGTGTGGTGCTCGCCGGCGAGGTGGGCGATGCGCGGTTCGATCCCCTTGGAGCGGAGGGTGAACATCAGCCATTCGTAACAGAACTCGCCCTCGGGCCACGACACCCAGTCGTCGTCGGCGAAGTCCTCCAGGTCGACCTTGTCGCGCTCCGCGAGCGGATGACCGGCCGGCATGGCGATGTCCGGTGCGTCGTCGAGCAGTTGCTCGCGGGCGAGGCCGCCCGGAACCGGCAGCCGCTTGTTGCTCCAGTCCAGCACCACGGCGAGATCGATGTCGCCCCTGAGCACGGCACGGATCCCGTCCTCGGGTTCCAGCTCCAGCGTACGGACCCGCAGTTCGGGATGGCCGGCGCGCAGGGCGACGAGCGTCGCCGGGAAGAGTCCCCGCGCGGCGGTGGGGAACGCACCCAGCCGGATCTCGCCCACCACCTCGCCCCGCTGGGCCTCGATGTCGGACTGGGCGAGTTCGACCTGCGAGAGGATCCGGGCCGCGTGGTCGGCGAGCAGTTGTCCCGCGTCGGTGAGCCGGATCCCGCGCCCGTTCCTGGCCAGCAGTTGCTGGCCCACCTCCCGCTCCAGCTTCGCCATCTGCTGGGAGACGGCGGACGTGGTGACGTGCAGTCCCTCGGCGGCGCCGCTCACCGAACCGAGCCGGGCCAGGGCATCCAGGGTGCGCAGGCGCTCCAAGTTCAACATGTAAGCAATGCTACGGGGACACCCGCACAAAGTCTCACTTGTGCTACGAGATTGCTTTCGTCATCGTTGACCTCATGAGCGCACCGCCCGCGCCGGGGACCCCGGCCACCGCAACCCCGGGAACCAAGCAGACCGCACCGGTCTCACCCCTCGCCGATCCGGCCGGCCCCACCGGCCGGCCCGCGCTGGACTGGCGGCTGCGCTTCGCGGCGCTCTCGCTCATCTGGGGCTTCAGCTTCCTCCTGATCAAGGTCGGGACCCATGGCTACGCACCGTTCCAGGTCACGCTCGGCCGGCTCCTGTCGGGGACCGCGGTCCTGGCCCTGGCCATGGCGGTGAAGCGGGAGCGGCTGCCGCGCACCGCCCGCACCTGGGGCCATCTGACCGTTGCCGCCTTCCTCCTCAACGCCCTGCCGTTCTCCCTGTTCGCCTACGCGGAACTGACCATCCCGTCGACCCTGGCCGGCATCTGCAACGCGACCTCACCGCTCTGGGGCATGGCGCTCTCCCTCGTAGCACTGTCCGAGGACCGCCCGACCCGACGCCGCGTCGCAGGTCTCGGGCTCGGCTTTCTCGGCGTACTGACCGTGCTGGGCGCGTGGCAGGGCTTCTCCGGTCTGGACTTCAGCGGTACGGCGATGGCGCTCCTTGCCTCACTGAGCTATCCCGTCGGCTGGATCTACGTCCGCCGGACGCTGGCGGGCACCGGTTCGTCCGCGCTTTCCCTCACCGGCAGCCAGCTCTTCCTCGGCACGGTGCAGCTCGCGCTGGTGACCCCGCTGTTCACCTCGGCACCGGACGGCTTCCCGCTGTGGCCCACCCTGTCCGTGGTCGCCCTCGGGGCGCTGGGAACGGGGCTCGCCGTACTGCTCCAGTACGGTCTGGTCACCGAGGTCGGCCCGACGACCGCGCAGATGGTCACCTACTTCATCCCGGTGATCGCCACCGCCGCCGGAGTCGCCGTGCTCGGCGAGCAGCTCAGCTGGAACACCCCGGTCGGCGCCCTGGTCGTCCTGGCGGGTGCGGCGCTGACCCAGAACAGGTCCCGCGCCACCGAAGCGAGGGCTCCGGGGCCGCGACGCCGGGAGCGGTCGTAGCTCATCCGTAGCTCAGCGGGTCAGCGGGCCCCGCCGCCGCGGCCACCGCGTCCGCGAGCGGCGCGATGTCGGCGTCGGTGAGCGGCGACACGGTGAGCCGGATCCCCTGTGGCGCCGTCATCCGGAAGCGGGCGCCGGGCGCCACCGCCCAGCCCGCGTGCAGCAACCGTGCCACGGCACCCGTCTCGTCGCTGACGGGGACCCACACGTTCATCCCACTGCGTCCGTGCGCCTCGATGCCCCGGTCCTCCAGGGCCCGGACGAGTGCGTCCCGGCGGCGGGCGTACGACCGGGCCACCTCACGGGTGTCGACGGCGCCCGTGGTCCACAGGTGCACCACCGTCCGCTGCAGCAGCCGGCTGACCCAGCCGGGCCCCAGCCGCTGGCGGCCCGAGACCCGGTCGGTGGTGACGGCGTCCCCGGTGAGCACGGCGACACGCAGGTCCGGTCCGTACGCCTTGGCGACGGACCGCACGAACGCCCAGCGGTCCGTGGCACCGGCCAGGGGGTGCAGCGGCAGGTCGACGATGGCGTGCCCGTGGTCGTCCTCGATCAGCAGAACCCCGCGGTATCCGGCGAGGACCGCCCGCAGTTCGGCCGCGCGCCCGGCGCCGATCGCCGCTCCGGTCGGATTCTGCGCCCGGTCGGTGATGACGACCGCCCGCGCACCCGCCCCGAGCGCCGCGTCGAGGGCGTCCGGCAGCGGGCCGTCGTCGTCGACCTCGACGGGGACCGGGCGCATGCCGAGCGCCGGAACGAGATCCAGCAGGCCACCCCAGCCGGGATCCTCGACCGCGACCGCGTCACCGGGCCTGAGGTGCGCGACCAGCACCCTTTCGATCGCGTCCAGTGAGCCGGAGGTGGCGACCACCGGCCCGGCCGGAACGCCGTCCGCGTCGAACCCGGCGCGCGCCAGGGCGGCGAACTCCGGGTCCACGGGCACCTGCGCGTACATGCCCGGCGCCCGGGCGTACGCCTCCGCGACCGAGGCGAGGGCCTCCCCCAGGGCGGGCAGCAGTGCCGGGTCGGGGTTCCCCTCCCCCAGGTCCCGCACCCCCGGCGGCGCCTCCACCCGCACCGACCCGCGCGCGGTGCTCGCCGGCCGCGGGCGGACCCTGCTGCCCCTGCGGCCGGCCGTCTCGATCACACCGCGCTCCCGCAGGGTGCGGTAGGCGGCCGCCACTGTATTCGGGTTCACCCCGAGCCGGCCCGCCAACTCCCTCATGGGAGGCAGCACCTGTCCGGGCGACAGCTCACCCGAACCGACCGCCCGCTCCACACTGGCGGCAATTTCCGATGCACGCCGCCCACTGATCCGATACTCTCCTAGCACAAAAATTAGTATGCACTAGTGCAATGGAGTACGCAATGCCGGAGACCGAACCCCAGCAGACCACGGCCCCGGGCCCCGCGACCGCTTACGACGCGACCGGACGCACGGTCCCGACCCGTTCCCGGGAGCGGGCCTCCTACGACCGGGAACAGGTCCACTCGATACTCGACGAGGCGTACGTCTGCCACCTCGGTTTCGTACGGGACGGCGCGCCCGTCGTCCTTCCCACGCTCTTCGGCCGGGTCGGTGAGCGCCTCTACGTACACGGCTCGACGGGTTCCCGCCCGCTGCGGGCGGCGGACGGGAGCGACGAGGGACTGGCCGTGTGCCTGACGGTGACGCATGTCGACGGGCTGGTGCTGGCCCGTTCCGCCTTCCACCACTCGCTCAACTACCGTTCCGTGGTCGTCCACGGCATGGCGCACACGGTGACCGACCCCGAGGAGCGGCGCGTCGCCCTCGACGCGATCGTCGAGCAGGTCGTGCCCGGGCGGTCCAAGGACTCCCGGCCCGCCGACGAGAAGGAACTGGCGGCCACCGCCGTGATCCGGCTGGACCTGAGGGAGGTCTCCGCCAAGATCCGGACCGGTGGGCCCAACGACGACGCACGCGATCTCGCGCTCCCCCACTGGTCCGGCGTCGTCCCGCTCGCGCCCGGCTACGCCACACCCGTTCCCGCGGACGACCTCGACCCCTCGATCGCCGTCCCGGAGTATCTGAAGGCGCTCTGACGGAGCCGCCCGGGTGGCGGGGCCGTACGGCATCGCACCGCCCCGCCACCCCGGTGGTTCACACGGGGACGGCCGCCTCCCGGCGGGCGTGCGCCGCGCCGCGCGTCTCGGCGACGGCCAGCCCGACCACCGCCGTGAGCAGCAGCAGCGTCCCGGCGACCGTGGCCGGCGTGAGCTGCTCGTGGAGCACGACGACGGCGATGACCGCCGCGCTGACCGGTTCGAGCAGCATGATCACCGACACGGTGGCGGCCCGCACCACCGCGGCGCCCGCGAAGTACAGCGCGTAGGCGAGGGCGGTCGGGATCGCCGCGACGTACACGAGCAGGGTCACCACCTGCGCCATCTGCTCCGTGTGCGGGACGAGACCCTCGCCGGCCGCCATCGGCAGCAGCGCGACCGCGGCGATTCCGAACGCCCAGGCGCTGGTGGCGAGCGCGTCGCCGCCGCCACCGTCCCGCCCGAGCCAACGGGTGAGCAGGGTGATCGCGGCGTAGCCCGCTGCGGAGAGCAGGGCCAGTGCGATCCCGGCAGGCCGCACCGTGCCCGCATCGCCTCCGAGCACCAGGACGGCGAGACCGCTCAGCGCTCCGGCGACCGCGGCGAGCCCGCCGAGCCCGAGCCGCTCCCCCATCGTCAGCCGGGCGCCGACCGCGATGAGGACGGGACCGGCCCCGAGCGTGACCACGGTGCCGACCGCGAGGCCGGTGGCCTGGACTGCGGCGAAGTACGCGGTCTGGAACACGGTGAGTCCGATACCGGTACCGACGATGCGCAGCAGTCGCCGGCGCCCGGACTCGGCAACCGCCACCGCCCGGCCGGGCCGCAGCGCGAGCGCGGCGAGCAGGAACAGGAGGCCGCCCGCACAGCGCCAGAACGACAGGGCGAGGGGGCCGAGATCGCTGGCCCCGAAGAGCAGCGCGGCGGCGGCACCGGCCGTGCCCCAGGCCACACCGGCGATGATCAGGTAGCACAGGCTCCGCCCGACGGGCAGGCCGGAAGCAGGGTTCGACACGTGACTTCTCCAGGGAAGAACGGGGAGTTGGTCGCTCGGCTCCGCACGCGGGCAGCGACGAACCGCTCGGGGACTGCCCGAGCCCGGTCTTCGTCAGGAGTGGCTGCCCGCGCTAAGCGGCAGGCGGCGGAAGTACGGTCAGACGCATGATCGCCACCTTAGGAGGCGGCGCGTCCGGCGGGCAACTCCCCCTCGGCCGCCGTCCGCTCCCCGCCCGGTCCCGAGGCGACGGGCCCGGACGGCGCCTTGGGCGTGAATGACTGGGCGATGAGGGCGCCGGTCAGGACGAGCGCACCGCCGATGAGCTGCGGGGCGGCCAGGTGCTCCCCGAGCAGCACCCACGCCAGCACGGTGGCGATGACGGCTTCCAGACAGGCGACGACACCCGCCACCGCCGGTGACAGCAGCCGCACCGAGATCACACCGGTCACATACGCGATGACGGTGGCGAGCAGCACGATCCACACGAGAAGCAGCCAGGCGGGCACATCCGTGCCGTTCATCGCGGTGTCGCCGCCTAGCACGGACCAGTCCATGCCCCACGGGCGCGCCACGACGGTGAGGACGGCGGCTCCGATCAGCAGTCCGTAGGCGATGACACCGACGGGATGCGGCGGCTCGGCGCCGTCCGCCGCGTCCGCGCTCCCCTGGTCGGAAAGGACGAAGTAGCCGACCTGGCAGCAGGCCGCACCGAGCGCGAGCAGCAGCCCGAAGGCGTCGAAGCTCAGCCCGGACCACACCTCGACCACACAGGCCAGACCGCCGACCGCGAGGACGACGCCGACGGCGGCCGCCCTGGTCACCGGGCGACGCTGGACGAAGCGCACCCAGCCGAGGACAAGCGCGGGGGCCAGGTACTCGACGAGCAGTGCGACGCCCACCGGGATACGGGAGATGGCGGCGAAATAGCAGGCCTGGACGCCCGCGACGGCGAGGAGTCCGAATCCCAGCAGCAGCACGGGGCGGCTGCGGACCAGGGCCCGGTGGCGCCAGGCCACGGGCAGCATGACGAGCGCGGCGCCCGCCACCCTGAGCCACACCACGTGGAGCGGGTCCAGGCCCGACTCGATGAGCGGCTTGGCCGCCACTCCGGAACCACCGAACGCGAAGGCCGAGGCGAGGGCGAGTCCCAGGCCGGCGCTTCTTCCCTGAGACGCGTGCATCGGCACATCATGACAGCCGGCGTCAGGAGCGTCACCCCCGTGACGCCTGACTTCGGTAACACTCCGATGTCAATGGCGCCCCTGACACGCTGCGGCCGGTCATGCCTGACCGGGCGCCTCCACGATGCGGTCCGCGAGCAGCGCCGGGTCGACGCCCGCCCGCGCCAGCACCTTGACGGCCCGGCTCTCGCGGTCCGCGGCCAGCGCGGCGAGCAGGTCGAGTCCGCCGGCCCGCTCGCGCCCGTACGCCTGCGCCCGGCGGGCGGCGTCCGCCATGGCGGACGCCGCTGAGGGCGACCACCCTTCGGCGCCCGCGTCCGTCACCAACGGGACCTTGCCCGAGTCCTCCACCGCGCCCTGCCAGCGGAGCCCGTATCCGATGCTGCGCTGGACGAGGTAGCCGAGCACCCTGGCCAGCTGTGGGCCGCCGTCGAAGGCCGCACGGACCACGGGGTCCGACTCGATGAGGGAATGCAGCAGATGAGCCGTGTCGATCTGCCGGTCGCCGTCACGCAGGGCGCGCCTGCGCGCGCTCGTCACCACGGCGGCCAGCTCGTCGGTGAGTCCGGCGTCGTACTCGGCACGGTGGTTCGGTGCGGGTTGTTGAGGGATCCGGGGGGTCGGGTTCTGCACACTTCCACCCCATCAGCCCGTATCGGCCGCGGCGTCCCCGGAGAGGCCCATTGCCGCATCCCACCCGAGTTGGGCACAGGGGAGCGAGACCTCCTCCTTGCGGATGAGATCGCGCCGTTCCGGGGGCCGGATTCCCGTAAACGGCGCGCGCCGCCTTGCCTCGCGCTCCCGGAGCAACCGGAAGCATCCCCGTACACGTCTCTCAGGCCGGAACACCATGACGGCCGCGGGAGGGGGTGCCGGAGGTGAGCTGGCTCGTCTCGCTGCCGGCACTCGACGGACGCGACTACGTCTACCGGGTGCACGCGCCGTCCGACGCGCTGCGCGCGGATCTCTTCTGGGCGGCGTTCCACTGCCACGACGACGGACCGCATCCACGCGCCTGCGACCGGTTCGACGCGGCCCTGATCTGGCGGACCGGAGCCGATCCACTAGATCTGACGCTTCATCAGTATTGAATGTTATCGCCGCTGCGGCTACGTTCCGCGACACCGTAACCCGTCGAGAAGGGGTGGTCGCATGGCCGAAGTCAGTGCAGAAGCGCGTATCGCAGCACCGGCCGGCAAGGTCTGGGCCCAGCTGACCGACTTCAGCACCTACGGGGAGTGGAACGCCACCCACACCAGCTTCCCCAAGGGCGGCCCGGCCGACCTCGTACTGGCGGGCACGTACGAGGAGAACATGAAGCTGATGGGATTCCCCGCCGAGGTGACCTGGACGGTTTCCGAGCTGGAGGACGGCCGGCTGCTGACCACCACGGGGAAGGGGCCGATGGGCGTCAACCTCAGGATGAGCTACGTGCTCACGCCCGACGGGGACGCCACCACCATGCGGATCGACGGCGAGTTCACCGGGGCAGCGGTCTCCCTGATGGCCGGCAAGCTGAAGGACTCGGCCACCGCGGCCCTCGTCGAGTCACTGCGCAAACTGGACGGGCTGATCGTCGCCTGACCCCGCACGCCACGGCGACCACCTCATCCGCACACACCGAAGGGCCCCGCGGCAGCACCACGGGGCCCTTCGGCACACCTCTCCCCACCTCACCCACCGTCCGGCTCAATGCTCGTCGGCGAGGATGAGGTAGAGCTTCTTCCGGGCGTCGTTGATCACCGCCAGCGCCTTCTCGCGCTGCTCGGCCGAGCCGGTCTTCCAGACCTGGCCGAACGCCTCCATCATGCCGAAGCCGGCCTGCCGGACCTCGTTGAGGCTGTCCCAGTCGACACCCCGGCCGGCCTCCTCCCAGGGCGCGTCGGCCCCCGACTCCGCCTCGGCACGACCGGCGTCGGTGAGGGTGAACAACTTCTTGCCGCCCTCGCTCGCACTGACGATCAGCCCCTCGTCCTCCAGCAGTTGCAGGGTCGGATACACCGAGCCCGGACTGGGCCGCCAGGCCCCGCCGCTGCGCTCGCCGATCTCCTGGATCATCTCGTAGCCGTGCATCGGCCGGTCCTTCAGCAGCGCGAGGATCGACGCACGCACGTCACCGCGGCGCGCCCTCCCCCGGCCGCCACCGCGGCCCCGTCCTCCGCCGAACGGACCGCCACCGAAGGGGCCGCCACCGAACGGCGGGCCGAACTGCCCGAAGGCGGCGCGGCGCCCCTCGAAGTCGCCCCGCTCGTACTCGCCGGGACCGAAGGGGCCGCGCCCCTGGCCGTGCCCGCGACCGTGGCCGTGCTCATGTCCATGTGAACGCATGACGTTCTCCTTCTCTCATTGATCTTTACCTATCGCTGTACTGTCGTGATGCCTCAACGATATATCGGAACCGGTCGCTTGCCAAACCCTTGTGCGGAACTCGCTCCGGTCGTCCGGGGCCGTGCCCCGGCGGCCGGCCGCCAGGACACCGCGGGTGTCCGGCTACGGATACGCTCGTCGGCATGCCGAACCGTGTTCCGTTCAACGAGGCGCTGCTCTCGACCGTCGGCACGCCCCAGCAGACCGAGCTCCTGGACAGCAGTCCGCGGTCACGCGTGTGGCGGGTGCGGCTGACCGACGGGCGGATGGTGATCGTCAAACAGATCACCGACGCCGGGGACACGAGCGCCGACGCGGACACGCGCTTCGCGCGGGAGGCCGCCGGGCTGCGCCTGGCGGGGCGGACCTCGGGGCGGCCCGCCGTGGCCCCCGCGGTTCTCGCCACGGACCTGCCCTCGCGGGTACTGGTCCTCGAGCACCTGGAGGACCTCGGCAGGACGGACGACTGGATGCCGGGGTACGCCGAGTCGCTCGCCCGGCTGCACGCCCTGACCGGCCCCGCCGACGCGGGCGCGCTACCGGCCTCGTCAGGGCCCACGGCCACCGACGCGGAGTCCTTCCTCACCCTGGCCAGGGCGCTCGACGTGCCCGTACCGTCCACGGTTCCCGATGAACTCGCCGGCCTCCTGGAGCGGTTGGACCCCACCCCGCACCATGCGCTGCTGCACGGCGACCCCTGCCCCGGCAACGATCTGCGCACCGCCGACGGCGTCCGCTTCGTCGACTTCGAGCGGGCCTCGCTCGGCAACGGCCTGATCGAACTCGCCTACTTCCGCATCGGCTTCCCCACCTGCTGGTGCGCCATGTCGGTCACCGCGGCCCCGCTCACGGAGGTCGAGGACGTCTACCGGGCCACCTGGCGCGGCCTCACCGGGAAGGACGTGCCGGGCGACCTCGCCGACGCGTGCGCGGGCTGGCTGATCCAGGGCGACGCCCTCGTCGAGCGGGCCCACCGCGGAACGGCCGACCAGTTCGCCCGGGTGCCCGCCGAGGACTTCGAGTGGGGCTACATCTCCGCCCGCGAGCGGCTCGTCCACCGCCTCGGCGTGGTCGCCGGCATGACCCGCGACCACGACCACCTGCACGCCCTCGGCCGCCTCAGCTCGACGCTGGCCGGCCGCCTGCTCGAACGCTGGCCCACGCTGCGTCCGCTGCCCGCACATGACGCTCGTCCTTGGTACTAGGTGTTCTGTCCACGG
>NZ_JAELVH010000309.1 GCF_019399235.1 Streptomyces poriferorum
GACCACCGACCGCATCTGCGCGACGGGCGACATGAACACGCACGGCGAGGTCAACTGCCGACTGGCCGAGGTGGTGATGGTGAACCTCAAGCGCTGGCAGACCGGTTCCCCGGAGTTCCACGGCCCGCTCGCCGAGTACCGCGCCCTGATCGTCAACCACGAGGTCGGCCACTGGCTCGGACACGGCCACGAGACCTGCCCCGGCGAAGGACGGCCCGCCCCCGCGATGATGCAGCAGATCTACGGCCTCAAGGGCTGCGTCTCCAACGCCTGGCCCTACGACGCCCAGGGGCAGTACCTCGGCGGCCCTTCCGTACGGTGACGCCCGTCCGGCCCGTGCCCGGACGATCGATATGTGTGCGGACTGAACCAATCGGCGCCGGCGCCGGTCCTTATAGCGGGGAAGGCAAACCGCAGAGGACTGGGGAGGGGCGCGGATGTCCGCAGGGGATGTGCGCCGGGGAGGGTCGGGGGAACGCGGCCGGAACCGGCTGTTCGCCAAGGCCGTCGTGCCGGTGGTGCTGGTGGCGGCGGCCGTCGTGGGCATCCGGTGGAGCGGTGGGCACGATCCGAGCACCTCCTCCGCGTCCGCCACCTTCACGGTCGCCCGCGAGGGTGCCACGGAGACCGGCAGGGGAGACGCCTACCGGGTCGAGGTGGAGAAGGGCTCCGGGCTGGACGCGGACGAGGCCGCCGCCGAGGTCGCCCGCATCCTGGCCGCGCCGCTCGGCTGGTCGCACCACGGCAAGCACTCCTTCCGGCAGGTCGCCGAGGGGCCGGCGGGACTGGTCGTCCGGATCGCCACCCCCGCGACCACCGACCGCATCTGCGGAAGGGGCGGCCTCGACACGCACGGCGAGGTGAACTGCCGGGTCGGGACCGACGTCATGGTGAACCTCAAGCGCTGGAAGACCGGTTCGCCCGAGTTCGACGGTCCCCTCGCCGACTACCGGGCGCTGATCATCAATCACGAGGTCGGCCACTGGCTGGGCCACGGCCACGAGACGTGCCCCGGCAGGGGCCGGCCCGCGCCCGCGATGATGCAGCAGATCGACGGCCTCAAGGGCTGTGTCGCGAACGCCTGGCCGTACGACGCCGCCGGGAAGTACCTCGGCGGCCCTTCGGTGCCGTAGTACCGGGCCCTATCTGCCCCGGTACACCAGTCGTCCCGCCGCCACCGTCGCCACGCAGCTCGCCGCGCCCGCCGCCAGCAGTGCGGCCTCGTCCGGCACGTCGAAGGCCGCGAGGTCGGCCCGTTCCCCGACGGCGAGCGGCGCCGCCGTCGCTTCGGCCACCGTCGCGGCCCCGGCCAGCGGGTCGAGCAGCGGCGCGGCGCCGGGGCGCTCCGGTGCGCCGGTGACCAGCAGCCCGGACCGGCGCATGGCCGTGATCAGGGCGGGCGGTGCGGTGGGGGCGGCCGTCGCCGCGGTCGTACCGTGGCGGAGCATCCGGTGCAGCCCGCGCCGCACGCTGCCGGCCCGCCAGGTGTCGTCGGGCCCGAGCGCGTCGAGTGCCCCGCCGGTCAGTGGCGCCGTGCCGAGGGTGTCCGCCTCGCGCGGATCGGGGAAGTACGACTCCTCCAGCAGCCGGACGGCGTCCCGTTGCAGGAGCCCCGGGGTCAGGACGCCCGGCCAGCGCCGGACCCGGGCGGCGGGGTGGGCGGCGGCCAGTTCCCCGTACGGTCCGAAGTCCGCGATCACCGCGTCCTGCACGGCGACCGCTCCGCCGGGCACGGGCGCACGGCCGCCGCCCGGCAGGAGCAGGGCGGCGGCGTGGATCGTCAGCAAGGCGAAAGGCCCTAGTTGGCGCCCAGGAGCTTGAGCTCCGGGTGGGCCGTGCCGCCCTCGATCGCGGTGGACGAGATGTGCGAGACGACGCGCTCGTCGACCGGGTCGTTCGCCGGGTCGTCGTGGACGACGAGGTGCTCGTACGTGGTGGCGCGCTGGGCCGGAACCCGGTCCGCCTTGCGGATCAGGTCGATGATCTCCAGGCGGTTGGAGCGGTGCTTGGCACCGGCGGAGGAGACGACGTTCTCCTCCAGCATGATCGAGCCGAGGTCGTCCGCGCCGTAGTGCAGCGACAGCTGGCCGACCTCCTTGCCGGTGGTGAGCCAGGAGCCCTGGATGTGGGCGACGTTGTCCAGGAAGAGCCGGGCGATGGCGATCATCCGCAGGTACTCGAAGAGCGTGGCCTGCGTCTGGCCCTTCAGCTTGTTGTTCTCCGGCTGGTACGTGTACGGGATGAAGGCGCGGAAGCCCCCGGTCCGGTCCTGTACGTCGCGGATCATGCTCAGGTGCTCGATGCGCTCGGCGTTCGTCTCGCCGGTGCCCATCAGCATGGTGGAGGTCGACTCGACACCGAGGCCGTGGGCGATCTCCATGATCTCAAGCCAGCGCTCGCCGGACTCCTTGAGCGGGGCGATCGCGGTGCGCGGCCTGGCCGGGAGCAGCTCGGCACCGGCGCCGGCGAACGAGTCGAGCCCGGCGGCGTGGATGCGGCTGATGGCCTCCTCGGCGGAGACCTTGGAGATCCGGGCCATGTGCTCGATCTCGGAGGCGCCCAGCGAGTGGATGACCAGCTGCGGGAACGCCTTCTTGATCGCGGAGAAGTGCTCCTCGTAGTACTCCACGCCGTAGTCCGGGTGGTGTCCGCCCTGGAACATGATCTGCGTGCCGCCGAGCTCGACCGTCTCCGCGCAGCGGCGCAGGATGTCGTCGAGGTCGCGGGACCAGCCCTTGGCGGTGTCCTTCGGCGCGGCGTAGAAGGCGCAGAACTTGCACGCCGTGACGCACACGTTCGTGTAGTTGATGTTGCGCTCGATGATGTACGTCGCGATGTGCTCCGTACCGGCGTACCGGCGCCGGCGCACGGCGTCCGCGGCCGCGCCCAGGGCGTGCAGGGGCGCCGACCGGTAGAGGTCGAGGGCCTCCGCCGGAGTGATCCGGCCGCCTTCGGCGGCTCGGTCGAGGATGGGCTGGAGGTCGGCCTTCTCGGTCACCGGGCTGTCACCTTTCGGCGGTTTTTCAACGGATCTACGGACCGGTTCAGCGTACGCCAGCCCTGCTCCGGGTCATTGGCCGGACCGGCTCAGCGTGCCGTACGGAAGTCCGGCGCCCCGCTCGTCCGACCGGAACCGCAGGGTGCCGTCGGCCGCCAGGGTGAAGTGGACGTCGGCGACGGTGCTCGTGCACAGGCCCGCGGTACTGGGGCGGTCCGGGTCGGCGCGTTCGCGCAGCGTCAGTTCCTTGTCGGTGCCGGAGGTGAGGGAGGCGCGGCTGTTGCAGCTGACCTCGATGCCGAGGGTGGAGAGCGACGTGTTCATCCTGACGACGTCGGCGCCCTTCTTCCCTTCCTCGAACACCGCGGTGAGCGTGCCGTGCGGCTGGCCGCTGGTCTTCTCGGTGATCGGCCCCTTCCAGGTGCCGATGAACCCCTTGGGTACCTCGGTGACCTGCCGGGCGCCGCCGGTGGCGGAGGCCGTGGGCCCGGGTGTGGGTTCCTTGCTCGACGGTGTGGCGCCCGGGGCCGTGCCGGTGTCCCCGTGTTCGGCCGTGTTGGAACCGCTGCCGCCCGGCATCAGGTCGAAGAGGAAGGCGCTGCCCACGGTCACCGCGGCGAGCGCGCCGGCCACCGCGAGGGCGACGGTGCAGCTCAGCCTCCGCCCGCCGCGCTCCCCCGGACCGGCCTCGGTGCTCACGCCGACGCTGAACCGGGGATCGGAGGTGCGCTGCCCGGGCAGCCCGTCGGTCCCGGCGGCCGACGGATACGGCGCCGGGCCGGGCGTGCCGTACGGGCCGGCTGCGGAGTACGGGCCGGGAGTGGGGGCCGGGCCGGCCGTGGGGTGCGGTTCGACGGGCGGGCCGAACACACCGGGAGCGACGCCCCCGTTGAAGCCGAACGACGCGTGGGTGAACGGCACGGGCCCCGACTGCACCGGCGCCTCCTGCGGTTCCAGGTCGAGCAGCGCGACCGCCGACCTGCTGACCTCGCGCACCAGCGGACCGGGCAGCCAGCCCGCCGCCACCGCGGCCGCCGCCCCACCGGGCACCAGCTGCCGGGCGAGCTCCGCCGGGGTGGGCCGCCCGGCCGGGTCCTTCGCCAGGCAGGAGGCGATGACGTCACGCAGCCCGCCCTCCAGCTCGCCCAGTTCGGGCTCCTCGTGCACCACCTTGTAGAGGAGTACGGCGGAGGAGTCGCCGAGGAAGGGAGCGGACCCGGTCGCCGCGTACGCCAGCACCGCGCCCAGCGAGAAGACGTCGGCCGCGCCCGAGACGTCCAGGCCACGGATCTGCTCCGGCGCCATATAGCCGGGCGAGCCGACCGAGACGCCGGTGGAGGTGAGCGAGGCGGTGGCGTCGATGGCCCGGGCGATGCCGAAGTCGATCAGCCGGGGACCGTCGAGGGCGAGCAGCACGTTGGACGGCTTCACGTCCCGGTGGATCAGGCCCTGTCCGTGGACGGCGGCCAGCGCCTCCGCGAGCCCGGCGCCCAGGGTGCGTACCGCCTGTTCGGGCAGCGGCCCGTGCTCGGTGACGGCTTCCGAGAGCGGCGGCCCGGCGACGTAGCCGTGTGCCACCCAGGGCACGGGGGCGTCCGGGTCGGCGTCCAGGACGGGCGCGGTCCACTGCCCGCCGATCCGCCGCGCCGCGTCCACCTCCAGCCGGAACCGGGCACGGAACTGTTCGTCGAGCGCGAAGTGCGGGTGGACGACCTTGACCGCGACGGTCCGGCCGCCCGCGCTGCGCCCCAGATACACCCGGCCCATGCCGCCGGCCCCGAGTCGGCCCAGCAGCCGGTAGGCACCGATGCTCAGCGGTTCGCCGGCTTCGAGCGGCTGCATATAAGGACTCCCCTTGTGGACCGGCCGGACCTCCGACCGAAGCCTAGGGGCGAAGGTCATCGGGTCACAGGGAAACCATCCGCCGATTTCGCCCCCAAGGGAACGAACGACGCCATTCACCACAACAAAAGGCGTGAATGTGCCGTTCCCCGGTTCGATTGCGGGAGGGGTCGAAGACGTACTCCTGTCATACTCCCGAGCCCTCCCGCCAATCGGCCATTCAACGCGAATTCACCCGAATCGATATCGGTATCCGCACATCCGCACGGGCCGCGCGGGCCGTACATCCGTCAGCCGTCGAGCGGTGGCTGCCGGGCGGTGGTCGTCACCCGCCGAGCAGTTCCACGTTCACGTCCGCGGGGAAGCCCGTGGTCGGGCCGGTCCTGCGGGCGAACTCCGTGACGCCGGCCAGCTGGGCGGGGCCGAAGCGGAAGTCGAGGGTCGTGAAGTAGCGCTCCAGGACCTCCGCGTCGAAGGCCTCCCAGCGCGCGGCCTGCTCCGCGACCTTCGTGACCTCCTCCAGGGACACGTCGCGCGAGGCCAGGAACGCCTCGTGCACCTTCTTCACCGCGAGGGGCTCGGCCGCCAGGTAGTCCTTGCGCGCGGCCCAGACGGCGAAGACGAACGGCAGCCCGGTCCATTCCTTCCACATGGCGCCCAGGTCGTGGACCTGGAGCCCGAGCCGGGGCGCGTCGTGCAGGTTGGCGCGCAGCGCGGCGTCACCGATGAGGACGGCGGCGTCCGCCTCCTGCATCATCAGGCCGAGGTCGGGCGGGCAGGTGTAGTAGTCGGGCGTGACGCCGAACCGCTCGGAGAGCAGCAGCTGCGCCAGCCTCACGGAGGTGCGGGAGGTCGAGCCGAGGGCCACCCGGGCCCGGTCGAGGTCTTCCAGAGGGCGCTGCGACACGATCACGCACGACATGACGGGCCCGTCGCACCCGACCGCGATATCGGGGAAGGCGACCAGGTCGTCGGCGTTGCGCAGGAACTCCACGAGGGTGACGGGACCGATGTCCAGGTCGCCTCTGATCAGCTGCTCGCTGAGCTTCTCCGGGGTGTCCTTCGAGAGCTCCAGATCGAGCAGGGTTCCGGTCCGTGCGAGCCCCCAGTAGAGGGGAAGGCAGTTGAGGAACTGGATGTGGCCGACGCGCGGCCTGCTGCGACGGTCGTCGCCTGCGACGGTTGAGACGGTTGAATTGTCCACATCGCGAGGCTAGACCCGCGACCGGCGGACGGCCTCACCGGGGGCGCGCGGCGTCGCACCGGCCCCTCTTCCGGCGCTCCGGGAATGGTCGCCGAAGGGGTCTCGGAAGGCCTCTCGGGAAGGGGCCGGGAGTCACCCGGAAGGAGCATCCCGAGCGGTCATCCGCACGGCTGCCAAACATCCGGTTGAAGTGATCTTTCCCTCTACCGTTCCCCACATGCTGCGTGCTAGGCTCATCGCCAAGTTGCAGTTTGGTTTCCCTTGCAGTACAGAGCCTGCGGAGCATGTAACCCGCAGGCTTTTGTAGTTTTCAGACTTCTTTGCAGGTTCTGGAGCAGGGCAACCCTTTGGCCCAAGGAGGGCTTATGGCTACCGGAACCGTCAAGTGGTTCAACGCTGAAAAGGGCTTCGGCTTCATCGCCCAGGACGGCGGCGGCCCGGATGTCTTCGTCCACTACTCCGCGATCAACGCGTCCGGGTTCCGCTCCCTCGAGGAGAACCAGGTCGTGAACTTCGACGTCACTCAGGGACCCAAGGGTCCGCAGGCTGAGAACGTCACCCCGGCCTAGTTGCCCGGGTCGGCCGATCGCGGCCGGTAACGCAGTACCCAAGGAGCCCCGCTCCCCCGCTTCGGCGGAGGAGCGGGGCTCCTGCCTTTGGGTGACGCGCACCGGCCGGCTGCCACGCTTGACCTTGACGCCGTGTGAGGCCTTGCACTGGGAGACATCATGTTCACCATCGGAGACTTCGCCAGGTACGGGCGGGTGTCGGCCCGGATGCTGCGTCACTACGACGCCGTCGGGCTGCTGCACCCCGACCGTACCGACCCGGCCACCGGCTACCGCTACTACGGCGCCGCCCAGCTCGCCCGGCTCAACCGGATCATCGCCCTCAAGGATCTCGGCTTCACGCTCCAGCAGGTGCGGGCCGTCCTCGACGAGGAGGTGGGCCCGGAGGAGCTGCGCGGAATGCTGCGGCTGCGACGCGTGGAGCTGGAGGCGGCGATGGCCGCGGCGGCAGCCCGGCTGGCGCAGGTCGAGGCGAGGCTCCGGTCGATCGAGAGCGAGGGACACATGTCCGTGGACGATGTCGTGATCAAGAGCGTTCCGGCGGTACGGGTCGCGGAGCTGACCGCCATGCCGGGGTGACGGTCTCGGCCCCGGCCGGGCCGCTGGGTGACACCGGGGTGACGGTGATCGAGCTGCCGCCGTTCGAGGCGGCGACGATCGTCCACCGGGGTTCGATGGACGGGATCCTGCCTACGGCGCAGGCCCTGGCCCGGGGGATCGAAGCGAGCGGCTGCCGCTCGACGGGGTACGCGCGGGAGATCAGCCTGGAGTGCCCCGAGGACCGGGACAAGTGGGTGACGGAACTTCAGGAGCCGGTGACCCGGGCCTGATGCCTACGGGGAGGGGTGGGGGCGGCCCGCGTGCGGCCCGCCCCCACCCCTCCCCGTAGGCATCAGGCCCGGGTCACCGGCTCCTGAAGTTCCGTCACCCACTTGTCCCGGTCCTCGGGGCACTC
>NZ_JAELVH010000030.1 GCF_019399235.1 Streptomyces poriferorum
GCCGCGGGCCGCGACACACAAGGTGTCGCGGCCCGCGGCTCTGTCTCTATGCGTGCTACGCGGTCAAGCAGACTTCCTGCTGTCCCGCGGATGCACGGCGATATTCATGGCGCCGGAGCGCAGAACCGCCAGCCTCTCGGCCAGCACCTCTTCCAGCTCCTCGCGTGTGCGCCGCTCCATGAGCATGTCCCAGTGCGTGCGCGCAGGCTTGCCCTTCTTCTCCTCGGGGCCATCCCCGTCCACCAGGAGTGCCTGGGCGCCACACGCCTTGCACTCCCACTCCGGCGGAATTTCCGCCTCTACCGAGAACGGCATCTCAAATCGATGTCCGTTCTGGCATGCGTACTCCACCGCCTGGCGCGGGGCCAGATCGATGCCGCGGTCCGTCTCGTAGCTGGTAACCACGAGTCGCGTGCCGCGGAGAGCTCGCTCACTCATGAATCGTGCCTCCCGGGCTTGTCGCCCACAGGACAAATGTCGCTGTCGTCGTCATCCGGTCAACGTCCGGTCGGCGGCAAAGATTCCCGTTGCCGGTCATGCGTCGCCCGTCGTGCCGCTGCATTTTCAGGTTTGCGAGTGTTGAAGTACCCGCCAGTGCCCGGTTTGTCACATCTGGCGGAAGTTGTCACCCAACGGTTTGGATTCTTCCACTCGCAGTAACGGTCCTCCGGGCAGGCCAAAGGCGTACACTACCGGCCTTTCACTTCAACGTCTAAATCCGTTCGGGAACCGGGTTGCCGGCAGCCGCCACGGCCTGCCGTACCGGCACCCTCGCGAGCAGTACGGAACCGACCACGAAGAAGACCACCAACGAGATGATCGCATCCCGATAACTGCCGGTCAGCTGGTACGCGAGCCCGAACACCAGTGGCCCCAGCCAGCTCAGCCCGCGGTCGCTCATCTCGTACGCGGAGAAGTACTCCGCCTCCTTGCCGCGCGGCACCAGATGCGAGTAGAGGGACCGGGACAGCGCCTGGCTGCCACCGAGTACCAGGCCGATCGCCGCGGCCAGCGCGTAGAAGAAGACCGGCGAACCGGCGGGCAGGAAGTAGCCGGCGACGAGGATCAGCGTCCAGACCACGAGTGACCCGAGAATCGTGTGCTTCGCCCCGTACACCCGGGCCATGCGTCCCATGCCGAGCGCCCCGGCGACCGCCAGCACCTGGACCAGCAGTACGGCCGTGATCAGCGTCGTCTGGCTCAGGCCCAGTTCCTCGGAGCCGTACACGGACGCCTGGGAGATGACGGTCTGCACGCCGTCGTTGTAGACGAGGTAGGCCAGCAGGAAGGAGAGCGTGAGCGGGTGGCGGCGCATGTCGCGCAGGGTCGCCCTCAGCTGCCGCCAACCGGATCCGACGGGCTCGGCGCCGGCCCCCTTCGTGTTCCGGTCACGCAGACGGCGCAGCGGAATGATGGTGAAGGCGCCCCACCACACACCGGCCGAGGCGAGACAGATCCGCACGGCGTCCGACTCGGAGAGACCGAAGGAGTCGTGGCCCGTGTAGAGGACCAGGTTGAGAACGAGGACCAGCGCCCCCGACGTGTAGCCGAACGCCCAGCCGCGGGAGGACACCGCGTCGCGTTCGTCGGGCTCCGCGATCTGCGGCAGATAGGCGTTGTAGAGCACCATCGACACGGAGATCGAGGCGTTGGCCACGATGAGCAGGAGGACACCGAGCAGATAGCGGTCCCCGTCCAGGAAGAACATCGCGGCCGTCGCGGTCGCACCCGTGTACGCCGCCGCCGCGAGCAGCGGCTTCTTGCGGCCCGTACGGTCCGCCGCCGCACCCACGATCGGCATCAGGACCACCGCGACGACGAGGGAGGCCGAGACCGCGTACGCGAACAGCGACCCGGCCCGGACCGGCACCCCGAGCGGATGGACGTACCCCTCGGCGTCGGCGGCGGCCTTGGCGACCGACGTCAGATACGGCCCGAGGAACACCGTGAGGACGCTCGTCGAGTAGACCGAGCAGGCGAAGTCGTAGAAGTACCAGCCACGCTGCTCACGGCGCCGCTCGCCGGAGACGTCCGGCCCGGCCGTCCCGTCCGCCGGCTCGGCGGTGTCCGCGGTCTCGGCGCTCATGCGCACCCCTCGTCTCTCCCCGTGAAGACGTCGCCGGCCCGCGTCAGGCCCAGGCCCCCCGCTCGCTCAGCACCGTACGCAGCGTCTCGATGTGATCGGTCATGATGCCATCCACCCCGAGGTCCAGGAGCGCGGTCATCCGCTCCGGTTCGTTGACCGTCCACACGTGCACCTGGAGTCCGCGCGCGTGCGCCTCCCGAACGAAGCGCCGGTCGACGACCCGGACACCGCCCTGACTCTCCGGAACCTGTGCGCAGACCGCACCGGCGCGCAGGGCCGCCGGGATTCCGTACGAGCGCAGCCGCAGCCCCAGGACGCCCCGAACACCGTAGGACGTGGCGAGCCGCGGGCCCGCGAGCCGGTATGCCCTGGCCACCCGGGCCTCGGAGAAGGAGCCGACGCACACCCGGTCCCAGGAGTCCGTCCGGCGGATCAGCTCCACGAGCGGCACGAGGGCCGGCCCGGCCTTGATGTCCACGTTCCAGCGGCCCTCCGGGAACGCCTCCAGCAGCTCCTCGAACAGTGGCAGCGGCTCCCGCCCGGCCACCCGGGCCCGCCGTATCTCGCTCCACGGCAGCTCCGCGATCCGGCCCCGGGAGTCCGTGACCCGGTCCAGCGTGGGGTCGTGGAAGGCGACCAGCCGGCCGTCCGCCGAGGCGTGCACATCGGTCTCGAAGTACCGGTACCCGGCGTCGGCGGCCCGGCGGAACGCGGCCGCCGTGTTCTCGATCCCGTCCGCCGCCCCGCCCCGGTGGGCGAACGCGAGAGGGGCGGGGTGGTCCAGGTAGGGGTGGCGTACGGAAGTCACTGCGGCAGTATGGCCTGCCCGGATGTCCGGGCGGGGACCGTGGTGCCACCGTTGTCCGTGCTCGTGAAGAAGCGCAGGAAGAACTGGGCGAGCGGGCCGATGGCCAGCGCGTACAGGACCGTTCCCGCGCCGAGGGAGCCGCCGAGCAGGAACCCGGTGACCACCACCGCGATCTCGATCGCCGTGCGGACGAACCGGATCGACCGGCCGGTCCGCCGGTGCAGCCCGGTCATCAGCCCGTCGCGCGGTCCGGGACCGAACCGGGCGGCGATGTAGAGGCCGGTCGCCACACCGTTGAGGACGATCCCCGCCACCATCACCCCGGCCCGCGCCACGAGCCCGTGCACCTCGGGGACGAGGGCGAGCGTGCCGTCCATCGCGAGACCGACGGCGAAGACGTTCGACACGGTGCCCAGGCCCGGCCGCTGCCGGAGCGGGATCCAGAGCAGCAGCACGATCGCCCCGATGATGATCGAGACGGCTCCGATGCTGATCCCGGTGTGCTCCGCGAGCCCCTGGTGAAGCACCCCCCAGGGCTCCAGGCCGAGTCCGGCGACGACCAGCAGTGCCGAGCTCGCCCCGTACAGCGCCAGGCCCGCGTAGAGCTGGATCAGCCGCCGGGTGAGGTGAGTCCCGCGCGGAACGGCGGTGATGGACAAGTGGTGCCCCCTGGTGTGGTGGTGGTGGCCTGCTGCATGTCACTCTGTGGCAGGGGATTGGCTGCCAACTATGGCCAATCCGAGGAAGGTGGACTGATTCTCATGGCGCAGTGGACTTCGGCCGTCGGCGCGGCACAGCTTGCCCGGCAACTCCACGCCCAGCAGCCCCGGCCCGCCGGCCCCGGCACCCGCAGGCCGCCCGCCTACCGTGCACTCGCCGACGGCATCCGGCTGCTCGTCCTCGAAGGCCGGGTCCCCGTCGCCGCCCGCCTCCCCGCCGAGCGCGAACTCGCGCTGGCCCTCTCCGTCAGCCGCACGACGGTCGCCGCAGCCTACGAGGCGCTGCGGGCCGAGGGCTTCCTGGAGTCCAGGCGCGGGGCCGGCAGCTGGACGGCGGTCCCCGCGGGCAACCCGCTGCCCGCCCGCGGACTGGAACCGCTGCCGCCCGAGGCGCTCGGATCGATGATCGACCTGGGCTGCGCCTCGCTGCCCGCCCCCGAGCCATGGCTCACCCGGGCCGTCCAGGGCGCCCTGGAGGAACTGACCCCCTACGCCCACACCCACGGCGACTACCCGGCCGGTCTGCCCGCGCTGCGGCAGATGATCGCCGACCGCTACACCGCGAGCGGCATCCCGACGATGCCCGAACAGATCATGGTCACGACCGGGGCGATGGGCGCGATCGATGCGATCTGCCACCTCTTCGCCGGCCGCGGCGAACGGATCGCGGTGGAGTCCCCGAGCTATGCCAACATCCTCCAGCTGATGCGGGAGGCGGGTGCCCGCCTCGTGCCGGTGGCCATGGAGGAGGGGCTCGGCGGCTGGGACATGAACCGGTGGCGCCAGGTGCTGAGGGACGCGGCGCCTCGGCTCGCGTACGTCGTCGCGGACTTCCACAACCCCACCGGCGCCCTGGCCGACGAGGACCGCCGGCGCGCGCTGGTGGACGCCGCGCGTTCGGCCGGCACGGTCCTGGTGGTCGACGAGACGATGCACGAGCTGTATCTGGACGACGACGTGGACATGCCGCGCCGGGTCTGCGCCTTCGACCCCGCCGGCAGCACCGTCCTCACGGTCGGATCGGCCAGCAAGGCCTTCTGGGCGGGCATGCGCATCGGCTGGGTCCGAGCCGCCCCCGACGTGATCCGCAGCCTGGTGGCCGCCCGCGCCTACGCCGACATGGGGACGCCGGTACTCGAACAGCTCGCCGTCAACTGGCTGATGCGTACCGGCGGCTGGGAAGAGGCCGTGCAGATCCGCCGGGAGCAGGCCCGGGACAACCGTGACGCGCTCGTCGCCGCGGTGCGCCGGGAGCTGCCGGACTGGGAGTTCGCCGTGCCGCGTGGCGGGCTGACCCTCTGGGTGCGTACCGGCGGGCTCTCCGGATCGCGGCTCGCGGTGGCCGGGGAGCGGGTCGGGGTGCGGGTGCCGTCCGGGCCCCGGTTCGGGGTCGACGGGGCCTTCGAGGGCTACGTACGGCTGCCGTTCACGGTCGGCGGGCCGGTCGCGGACGAGGCGGCCCAGCGGCTGGCGGCCGCCGCCCAGCTGGTCGGTTCGGGCGCGGGCGCGGGCGCGGAGGCGCCCCGTACGTTCGTCGCCTGACCCCGGCACACGGCGAGGGGCCCGCGGATCCATCCGCGGGCCCCTCGCCGGATGCGGGGTCAGTCGCTGAGCGCCAGGCCCTCTACGGCGACGGACGCCGTCACGGAGTCCGCCATCACGGGTTCGGGCCTGCTCGCCTCGACGGCGGTGCGCCGCTCGGGGAGCAGGTCGAGCACCGCCTGGCGCTGCGCCTCGCTCGTCGCGTCGTCGTACGGATCGGGAGTGGCGGGCACCTGGATGCGCAGCACCCGGCCGGTGCCGAGCCGTGCGTACCCACGGCCGGGCGGGACGTCCGGAGTGGGAGTGGTGTGCGGCTCCAGACCGAGGACGGACTCGATCTGGCCGGGCGAGCACTGGCCGAGCACGACCCGGGCCCTGGTGTGGGACCGGACGGTGTCGCTCAGGCCGTCCAGGCTGTCGAACTGCTCGGTCATCACCACAGTGACGTTGGCGGCCCTGCCGTGGCGCAGGGGCACCTGCAGCAGCTCCTGCGGATCGGGGCCGCCGTCCGCGGCGGCGAGGTGGCCGAGCACGCTCGGCCGGTCCAGCAGGATCCAGAGCGGGCGCCTGATGTCCTCGGGCGCGGCCTGACCGGACTGCCGGGCCCGGTTGGCCTCGATCAGCCGGCGCTCCGTCTCGCTGGCCGCCCATTCCAGGGTGGACAGCGCCCCGGCCAGTCCGCATTCGACGGCCAGGACGCCCTCGCGGCCGGTGAAGCACGCGTACTCGCCGGTGCCGCTGCCTTCGACGATCAGGATGTCGCCCTGCTGGAGCGCCTGGAGAGCGATGGAGCGCAGGAGTGTGGTGGTGCCGCTGCCGGGCTGTCCGGCGATCAGCAGATGCGGTTCGGTGGAGCGTGCGCCGGTCCGCCAGACGACGCCGGGCGCGTCTCGGGTCTCGTCGCCGTCGCTCACCGGCACGGTGCGCTGTACCGCGTCGTCGTCGGTGAACCCGAGGACCGTCTCGCCGGGGGCGGTGACGAAGCGCTGGGCGGTGAGGGTGGTGGGCAGGGCGTCGAGCACGTTCATGAGGAGCTGGTTGCCCTCCTCGTCCCAGCTGAAGAGGTACTCCCGGCCGCGGCCCGACTTGGCGTGCAGCAGCTGCTCGATCCGGGCGCGGGAGGTGGCCTCGCTGTCGGTGAAGTAGGCGGGGTACGTCACACGGAGACTGCTGACCCGGCCGTTGCCGTCGAACTCGTATCCGCTGAAGACCTTGTCCCAGTCGCCGCCGTGGGTGAACAGCGGACTGGGGTCGTCGGCCGTCGAGAAGTACGGCACGAGGGCCTCGTACAGAGCCTGCAGACGCCCGGTCTCCGCCTCGTCCGGGCCGGTCTTGACGGGTGTGCGTTCCCGTCCCTTCCATGCGGCGGCGCCCATCACCGTGACGAGGGCCAGCAGCGGCCCGTACGGGATGAGCGCGACCACGAGTACGCAGGCCGCGACGAGGAACAGCGTGGGACCACGCCGGTCCTTGGGCGTCGCGGCCCACTTCTGCCGTCCTGCACCGGCCAGCAGCCGCAGACCACGAGTGATCATGATCAGCGGATGGAGCACGTCGGTGGCGCTGTCGGCGGCCGTGCGCGCGAACTCTCGACTGCGAGTGATCGAAGCGCTGCCGCTGCTCAGAATGCGGGGGAGTGGTCGCCGGGCCACGTCGGTCTCCTGAAGGGGGTGGGAGCGGTAGCGGAAGGTCAGAACTTGATCCCGCCCAAGAGACCGGCGAGGCTCGCTCCGCCCGCGGTGATGCTCGGTGCGATGGCGGTGCCGGCCAGGTAGAAGCCGAACAGGGCGGTGACGAGGGCGTGTGACGCCTTGAGGCCGTCCTTCCTGAAGAACAGGAAGACGATGATGCCGAGGATGACGACGCCTGACATGGAAAGGATCATGAGTGGTTCTCCTGGTTGGGGGGACAGTCACCATGAGTCCTTCCAAGCTCACCGGAAGTATCTATATGATAAAAGCTGCAATTGGGTGAAAAGTCTGTTTTTTCACTTGACTGGCGTACAAGAGGGCGTCGCCAGACGGGATTTCGGGGCCGGGCCTCTCCTCGTCGTCACTCGACGTGATCTTTTGCCATGGGTGGGCCCGGGCATGTGCGCCCCCGGGCAGTACCCTGTCGATTCACTCGTACGGCCCACGCGGCACACGCCCCGGCAGGCCGGCATCAGCGCAAACGGTTATAGGAAGGCGGTCCCCCGATGAGCGAAACCCCTGATCCCGAGGTGGTCGAGCTGGCGGCCAAGGTCTTCGACCTGGCACGCCACGGCGACGCCGACGCCCTCGCGGCCTACGTCGACGCCGGCGTCCCGGCCAACCTCACCAACGACCGGGGCGACTCGCTGCTGATGCTCGCGGCCTACCACGGGCACGCCCCGGCGGTCGTCGCCCTGGCCGGCCGCGGCGCCGACCCGGACCGCGCCAACGACCGAGGGCAGACACCGCTCGCCGGAGCCGTCTTCAAGGGCGAGGACGCGGTTGTCAAGGCCCTGCTCGACGCGGGAGCCGATCCGGCGGCCGGAACACCCTCCGCACTGGACACGGCGCGCATGTTCGGCAAGGCCGACCTGCTGGAACTCTTCGGCGCCCGCTGAAGGGGCTTCGCCGTAAATGTGGTCGCGGTGGCGAAATGGCTGGGTCATCATGACGTCGCGGGCCCGATTCGGGCCACCGACGAGAGGCAGGGAAGATGGTCTGCACCAGGCAGAAGACGGCGGTCGGCCGATCATGTTGCTGCGCGGTCTAGGGGGCGTTTCGTCCACATGGAACTGCACAGTCCCGGTTGCGTCGACAGCTTGATGTGAGGCTTTTCCCATGTTTGATCCGTTCATAGCGCCGAGCGGCACCCTGCTCGGCCTGCTGCAGAGGGGCCGCGGCGACGGCACGCTCCACGCACTCGCCGCACCACGCCCCGAGGCCCTGGCGGCTCTCAACCACTGCGTCCTGAGCGACCCGCGTCACGACTGGCAGGTGGAGAACCGCTCCCTCTACTACGCACGCCTGTATCTCGACCTCGACGGCGGGATCGAGGAGATCGAACGGCACCTCTGCGACGCCGACGACCACCTCGACACGGACGACTCGCGGACCGGCCTCGCCCTGGCGGTCCTCGGCCACCTCGCCTCGTACGGCCGCGACGACGCCTTGGCTCTGCTGCGGCGCTACGCCGCGACGGGCTCCAACTGGGCCTGGGCCCTGGACGAGCTTGCGCTGCGTGACGACGACGCAGGGCTGCGGTCCCTCGCCGTGCCCGTGCTCGCCCGCTTCCCGGAGAACGCCGAGGGCCGTGCCGAGCTCGCCACCACCGTGCGGGACGCCTACGAGCCCCGTCCCTGGCGGCTCTGGGCCGACGATCCGCGCCCATCGGTGGGCGCCCGGGTGAGGGCGGCCTCCGAACAGGGCTCCTTCGACCGCTGGCAGCGGCAGATGCGGCCGGGCGGTCCGGGCCCCGGCTGGGGCGTACAGGCTGTCTTCGACTGGGCCCAGGAAGGGCTCGACCGGGGCAGCGTCCTGCACGTACCGGCCGCCCGCTGCCTCTCCGCGGTGGCGGGGCCCGAGGACCGGCCCGTGATCGTCGAGGCCGCCCGCAGCGGTTTTGACGGCGCCCGCTGCGCCGCGCTGCACTACCTCGCCGCCGAGGTCCGCGACCCGGTCGTCCTCGACCTGATCGAGGCCGCGACGCTCGGCGCGTCACCGACCGTCGCCGAAGCGGCCGTCGCCGCCTTCGAGCGGATGTGCGGCGAGGCGGCCGTGGAGCGCGCACGCCGCTGGGCCCAGCGGCCCGACGCGCTCGGCGCCTCGGCGGCCGGTGTGCTGGCCTGCCGCGGCGGCGCACAGGACGCCCCGCTCGTCCTCGGCGCCCTGCGGGACGCCGTACGGGGCGAAGGACCGGACGCACCCCGCCTGTGGACCCTGGTCGACGGTGCCGGCCGGCTCGGCATCGCCTGCGCCGCGCCCGTACTGCGTCACGTCTACCGCGAGACGTCCTCCTCCCACCTGCGGGGCAGGGCCGCCCAAGCCCTCGCCGCCACCGACCCTTCCTTCGCCACCGGCTTCGCCGTCGAATGCCTGTGGGACTGCGAGGAGACGACCCGCGAGGTCGCCGCACGCCATGCGGAGACCGGTGACATCAGGGTGGCCGAGCGCCTGCGCAGGCTGGCCGCCGATCCGGCCGAGGAGGCCGAGGTCCAGTCGGCCGTACGCAGCAGGATCGGGCCGGACGCACCGGCGGTCTGACCGCGACGGAACCGCAGCCGGAGCCCGCACGACCGGGAAACCGAAGGAGCGCAGCGCGTCGGGGGCGCGCCGCTCCGCAGAACCCCGGACCGGACCTCCTCGCGTCCTGCGTGCCTCCCGAAGGGCCGCGCGCCACTATGGAGGGATGACCGGACGCTGGGAGTTCTGGATCGACCGAGGCGGTACGTTCACCGATGTGGTGGGCCGGGACCCCGACGGACGGCTGGTCACCCGCAAGCTCCTCTCGCACGACCCGGACCGCTACCGGGACGCCGCCGTCGCAGGGATCCGGCTGCTGCTGGGCCTCGGGCCGGACGACCCGGTCCCCGCCGACCGCGTCGCCGCCGTCAAGATGGGCACCACCGTCGCCACCAACGCCCTGCTGGAGCGGCGCGGTGAACCCACCGTCCTCGTCATCACCGAAGGCTTCCGCGACGCCCTGCGCATCGCGTACCAGAACCGGCCCCGGCTCTTCGACCGCCACATCCTCCTACCGGAGGCCGTGTACGAGCGGGTGATCGAGGTCCCCGGGCGGGTAGACGCCCAGGGGCGGACCGTCAGGCCCCTGGACCGGGCCGCGGTGGCGGAGCGGCTGCGCGAGGCGCGCGACGACGGACTGAGCAGCGCGGCCGTCGTCCTCATGCACGGCTACCGCCACCCGGACCACGAGAAGGCGGTCGCCGCCGAGGCCCGCGCGGCGGGGTTCACCCAGATCAGCTGCTCCCACGAGGTCAGCCCGCTGATCAAACTGGTGCCGCGCGGCGACACCACCGTCGTCGACGCCTACCTCTCACCGATCCTGCGCAGGTACGTCGACACGATCGCGGCCGAACTCGACGGCATCCGGCTGATGTTCATGCAGTCCAACGGAGGCCTGCGCGAGGCCGCCCGCTTCCGGGGCAAGGACGCGGTCCTCTCCGGGCCGGCCGGCGGCGTCGTCGGTATGGCCCGCACCTCCGCGCAGGCCGGTTACGACCGGGTCGTCGGCTTCGACATGGGCGGCACCTCCACCGATGTCTCGCACTACGCGGGCGAGTTCGAACGCGAACTCGGCACCGAGGTGGCGGGTGTGCGGATGCGCGCCCCCATGATGAACATCCACACCGTCGCGGCCGGCGGCGGATCGGTCCTGCACTTCGACGGCCGGCGCTACCGGGTCGGCCCCGACTCGGCCGGAGCGGTGCCGGGCCCGGCCTGCTACCGCAGGGGCGGTCCGCTGACCGTCACCGACGCGCAGGTGATGCTCGGGCGGATCCGGCCGGCCCACTTCCCCGCCGTCTTCGGGCCGGACGGCGATCTGCCCCTCGACGCGGACATCGTGCACAGCCGCTTCGAGGAACTCGCCGATGAGGTCGCACGGGCCACCGGAACCCGCCGTACGGCTGCCGGGACCGCTGCCGGGTTCCTGGAGATCGCCGTGCTCAACATGGCGAACGCGGTCAAGAAGATCTCCGTGCAGCGCGGGCACGACATCACCCGGTACGCCCTCACCGGCTTCGGCGGCGCCGGCGGCCAGCACGTCTGCGCCGTCGCCGACGCTCTCGGCATCGACACGGTCCTCGTACCCCCGCTGGCCGGGCTGCTGTCCGCCTACGGCATCGGGCTGGCCGATGCGACGGCGATGCGCGAGGAGTCCGTCGAGGCGCCGCTCGACCCCTCCGCCCGGGACCGTCTGGGCCAGGTCTGCGACGCGCTGGCCGCCCGAACCCGGGCCGAACTGCGCGCCGACGGCGTCCCCGACCGCGACATCGGCACCCGGGCACACGTACTCCTGCGGTACGAGGGCACGGACGCGAGCCTCTCCGTGGACCTGGACACGGTGGCAGCGATGACCGAGGCGTTCACGGACGAGCACCGCCTACGCTACGGCTTCACGATGGACCGGCCGCTGGTCGTCGAGGCGGTCTCCGTCGAGGCGACCGGTGCGGCGGGGGAGCATGCCGCACCGCGACCGTCCGGACCGGAGCGCGGCGGGGCCACCGCTCCGCAACCCCACGACACCGCACGGATGTTCGCCGGGGACAGCTGGCAGGATGCCCCCCTTCACCGCCGGGCGGACCTGCGGACCACGGACACCGTGGCAGGCCCGGCCGTCATCGCCGAGGACGGCGCGACCACCGTCGTCGACCCCGGCTGGCAGGCCGCCCTCGCCCCCTCCGGCCATCTGATCCTGACCCGCGCACGCCCGCGCCCCGCGAAACAGGCCGTCGGCACCCGGGTCGACCCGGTCATGCTGGAGGTCTTCAACAACCTCTTCATGTCCATCGCCGAGCAGATGGGCGTGCGCCTGGAGAACACCGCCCACTCCGTCAACATCAAGGAGCGGCTCGACTTCTCCTGCGCCCTCTTCGACGCGGACGGCAACCTGATCGCCAACGCACCGCACATCCCGGTGCACCTCGGCTCCATGGGGGAGTCCATCAGGGAAGTGCTGAGCCGCAACCACGGCACGATGCGGCCCGGCGACGTGTACGCCATCAACGATCCGTACCACGGCGGCACACATCTGCCCGACGTGACCGTCGTGACGCCGGTGTTCGACGAGCGGGACGGCGTCCCTGACGCGCTGAGGTTCCTGGTGGCCTCGCGCGGTCACCACGCCGAGATCGGCGGCATCACGCCCGGCTCCATGCCGGCCTTCAGCCGCACCGTCGACGAGGAGGGCGTGCTCTTCGACAACTGGCTCCTGGTACGCGACGGCACGTTCCGCGAGGCCGCGACCCGCGAGCTGCTCGGCTCCGCCGCGTACCCCTCCCGCGCCCCGGACACCAACCTCGCCGACCTGCGCGCCCAGATCGCCGCCAACGAGAAGGGCATCGCCGAACTGCGCCGCATGGTCGAGCAGTTCGGCCCCGACGTCGTCGATGCCTACATGGGCCATGTGCAGGACAACGCCGAGGAGTCCGTGCGCCGCATCATCGCCGGGCTCCACGACGGCCACTACCGGTACGAGACCGACAACGGGGCCGTGATCGAGGTGACGCTGACCGTGGACCGGGAGGCCCGCAGCGCGCTCGTCGACTTCACCGGCACCTCCCCGCAGCAGCCGGGCAACTTCAACGCGCCGAAGTCGGTGGTCATGGCCGCCGTGCTGTACGTGTTCCGGACCCTGGTGGCCGACGACATCCCGCTCAACAGCGGCTGCCTCACGCCCGTGGACATCAGGGTTCCGGAAGGCTCGATGCTGGCACCCGTTTACCCCGCGGCCACGGTCGCCGGGAACGTGGAGACCTCGCAGGCCGTCACGGGAGCGCTGTACGCCGCGCTGGGCATCCAGGCCGAGGGCTCGGGCACCATGAACAACCTCACGTTCGGCAACGAACGGGTGCAGTACTACGAGACCGTGGCGAGCGGCTCGGGCGCGGGGGAGGACTTCGACGGCACCGACGCCGTGCAGACGCACATGACCAATTCGCGGCTCACCGATCCGGAGATCCTCGAATGGCGCTATCCGGTACTGCTCGAGAGCTTCCGGGTGCGCGAGGCGAGCGGGGGAGCGGGCCGCCGGCACGGCGGATGCGGCGTGGAACGCCGGATCCGATTCCTCGAACCCGTCACGGTGGCCCTGCTCACCGGGCACCGCCGCGTCCCGCCGTACGGCATGGCGGGTGGCGCCCCGGGCGCCCTGGGCAGCCAGCACGTCGAACGCGCCGACGGCGGCCGCACTCCGCTGAAGGGCTGCGACACCGCCGAGTTGGACGCCGGGGACGTACTGGTCCTGCGCACCCCGGGCGGCGGTGGGTACGGAGCGCCGGACACGACCGGTGACCGGGGCGTTGGAGGGCCGCGTGGCGGTGGGTACGGAGCCTCGGACACGACCGGTGACCGGGGCCCCGGAGGCCGGTGCGAAGGCGGATACGGAGCGCCGGACACGACCGGCGACCGGAGCCCTGGAGACGCCCGCGGCGGGGCATGACCGACTCGGGGCAAGCGGCCGCTTCTGCGCCGTTTCGACCGTTGTCAGTCCGAGGACCTAATCTGTGCAGCGTGACTTCGCCTGCCTACACGGAAAACGCTGCGCCCCAGCTCAGCGCGGGGCCGCGGCCCGCACCGGGCCCGGCCGCCGACGAGGGGCTCTCGCGACGGCTGCGCGCGCTCGCCTGCACGGCGCCGCTGCACGACCTCGACGTGCGCAAGGCGAACCTCGCCGGTGAGTACACCGTGTACGCGATGGCCGAGGTCGCCCTCGCGGCCATCGACCACGTCACCCTCAACATGGACTTCGACACCGGGGCCGACCACGACCAGATAGTGGCCAGACTGCTGCCCCGCGTCGCCGCCCAGGCCCCGGGCCGCCCCGTCGCCGAGCACGAACGGGTCGCCCGCTGGGTGCTGGAGAACCTGATCAACGTCGGCAGTGTGGACCGCGGCTTCCGGGCGGTCTACGGCACCTTCGGACCGGACGGCGTCTACGTCCGCCGGGACTACGACTTCAAGCTGATCGAGGAGGTCCCCGGATACGGCGGCAGCGTCTACCTGCGGGCCACCGACGAAGCGGTCAACGTCCTGGTCGGCGCGCTCGACACGGACGTCACCAGCGCCCAGATCGCCGCCGAGGTGAAACTGGAGGTCCTGATCAGCCGGGGCCGCCTCGCCGACGCCCAGCTCGCCGCCGAGCAGGCCCGCTACCGGACCGTGCAGTACGCGGAGACGCTCCGCAAGACGCTCGACGCGACCCGGCGCAACGTCCGCGCGGTCGACTGGCTCAACGCCGTGCCCGACATGATCGCCGAGGCACTCGACCACGTCGCCGACCGCTACCGCCACGAGAACGCCATCCTCACCAACATCCGCAAGGCCCGGGACGAGGCCGAGGAACCCGAGCACAAGAGGCGCGCCGCCGAGCTCGTCGACATCGTCAAGGACTGCATCCGCCGCCACACCCAGCTCCAGTCCCGCCTCCTGGAGGCCGGACCGCTGTTCCGCGCCGAGCAGGACCGTCAGGCCTTCGCCGCACCGGCCGCCCGCACCGGCCTCGACCTCTACGGCCAGCTCCTGGCCCCGCTGCTGCCGCTCCCCGTCGAGCAGGGGATCCGGGCCACCGACGCGTTCTTCGCCCGGGGGACGGGCCTGCGCACGCCCACCTCGGTGCGGATGGGCGACCTGGTCGACATGCTGCTCACCCCGCCGCTCGAACGGGAACACCTGGGCGCCCAGATGCCCGAACCCGATCTGATCGCCACCCCGGACGACAGCCGGTTCAGCGAGGAGCAGCTGGCGTCGGCCATGGAACTGCTCGACCTGGAGCACGACGCCCCGCGCCGCCTCTCCGGTCTCCTGGCCGAGGCCCGGCGGCGCGACGCGGAACTGCCCTACCTGGTCGCCCTGCTCGCGGTGCACGCCGCCAGCCCTCCGGTCGGCACCGCCTACCGCCAGGGTGAGCGCCGCCTGCTGTTCTCCGTCGACGACGGCACCCAGCTCGACGACCCCGAGTTCGGCGGCGCCGACCTGATCGTGGGCATGGCCCTGCTGGACGCCGTGGGCATGGCGGCGGACCGCTCGGAGGCGACATGAGG
The DNA here is from genome assembly GCF_019399235.1 of Streptomyces poriferorum. Lineage (GTDB taxonomy): Bacteria > Actinomycetota > Actinomycetes > Streptomycetales > Streptomycetaceae > Streptomyces > Streptomyces poriferorum. The sequence goes on from NZ_JAELVH010000030.1 coordinate 14,904, forward strand.
ACGCTTCGCACGGCGGCCGCCCGCGCGAGAACCGGCCCTTCGAGAACCGCCCCCGCCAGAACCGGCGCCACAGCCGCACGTGCCCGGGCAGGCCACCCCGTACCGAAGACCTTCCGCAACGAGGAGCGACCGTCGTGAGCGACCACCGCGCAGAGCACACCGACGCGTGGAGCGACCCGGCCGTGCACCCGACCGCCGCACACCCGGCCGACCGGTCGGCGTCCGGGTACCCCGCCGAGCGCCCGGCGGCACCCGCCGCCCCTGCCGCGGTCACCCCGGCGGACGCGGCGGACGCCTCCCGGCTCGTCGCCTTCGGGCTCCAGCCGAAACTGCTGCCCGCCCGCGACGCCGAGTATGCCGAACTGCTCCGCCGCTACCGGGAGGAGCCCGCCTTCGCCCGGCTCGCCGACGCCGTGGCCACCGGCCTCGGCCTCGTCGTGCTGGAGGTGTCCACCAGGGCCGGGATGGCCGTCACGGCGGGCGAGGACTCGGTCTTCGCCGTGCGCATGGGCGACTACGCCCGGCGGGCCTCCTCGGACTCCGCCGACCGCTTCCTCCACGGCCTCGCGCACCTCGCCGTCGCCGCCATGGCCTTCCCGCGGCCCGAGGACCTCGCCGACGACGCGTACATCGGCCGGATCACCGTCAACGGCGTCGACGCCTTCGTACGTCAGGCGTGCCACCGCCTGGAGGAGCGCGCGGACGAACACGGCGACAACACCGACCCGGCCAGTGACGCCCCCGGTCTGGAGGCGGGCTGGCGCGTCTACTCCCGGCGCAGCGCCACCGGAGCGACGAAGGACGCACGGCGGCTGGCCGGATCCACCACCGGCATCGTCGGCAAGGCCGTGGCCTTCCTCACCGACTCCGGCTTCCTCCAGCGCACCGGGGACGACGCCGGAGGCGCCTTCCGGACCACGGCCCGCTACCAGCTCCAGGTCCGCGACATGGCGGGAAGCGCGGCCCTGGCCGAGCTCCTGGAACTCGGTGTGGTGCCGGTCACCGACGGATCCGCCACGCTGCTCCCGCCACCCGACCCCGACGACCTGGAACTGGCGGCCGACGCCGGCCTGCCGTTCCACAGCTGACCGGCCCACCCCCGCCGGGGCCGGCCACAGACCGGCCCCGCCACCGACGTCACCCTCCCGCTGCCTGAACGACGAGAGTCCGCCGCCATGTACGAGCTGTCCCGGGTCCGCCTCTACTCCATCGGGCCTGCCGGCGCGCGCTACGCCGACACCGTGCTCGACCTGCGCGGCGTCGGTGAGCCCGTGCCCCACCCCGCACCGGCACAGGCGGAGTTCTTCGAGGACGAACCGGTCGGTCCGCCGCGCCGGCCCGCCCCCGCCGGGGTGCTCTTCCTGGAGAACGGCGGCGGCAAGTCCGTCCTGCTGAAGCTGATCTTCTCGGTGATGCTGCCCGGCCACCGCAACACCCTGGGCGGCGCCAGCTCGGGCGTCCTGCGCAAGTTCCTGCTCGCGGAGGACTGCGGACACGTCGCGCTGGAATGGCAGCACACGCTGACCGGTGAATGCGTGGTCGTCGGCAAGGTCAGCGAGTGGCGCGGGCGCCAGGTCTCCAACGACCCCAGGAAGTTCGCCGAGGCCTGGTACTCCTTCCGCCCCGGCCCGGGACTCAGTCTCGACTCGCTGCCCGTCGCCGAGGCCACCTCGGTCGGCCGCCCCGCCGAAGGCGTCTCCGGAGCGCGCGGCAGGCGCCGCACCATGAAGGGTTTCCGCGACGCGCTCACCGAGGCGGGCAAGTTCTACCAGCACCTCGACGTGCACTGGGAAGAGATCCACGACCGCTGGAACGAGCACCTCGGCGAACTCGGCCTGGACCCCGAACTCTTCCGCTACCAGCGCGAGATGAACGCCGACGAGGGCGAGGCGGCCGGCCTCTTCGCGGTGAAGAAGGACTCCGACTTCACCGACCTGCTGCTGCGCGCCGTCACCGACACCCGTGACACCGACGGACTCGCCGACCTCGTCAGCGGCTTCGGCAACAAGCTGGGCCGCCGCGCCGAACTCACCGCCGAGCGCGACTTCACCGCCGGTTCCGTCGACCTGCTCGGCCGCATCGTGGAGGCCGCCGAAGCGCGGGCCAGGACCCGCGACATCCACGCCGGTGCCGAGCGCCGCACCCGCACCCTGGCCCGCCGGCTCTCCGCCCGCGCCGGTCTGGAGCGCGGCCGGACCGGGGAGCTCGCCCAGCAGGTCACCGGCGCCGCCCACACCGTCACCGGTGCCGAGGAGACCCGCGGCCGCAGTGCCCTCATCGCCGCCGAACTCGCCTACCGGCACGCCTCCCTGGCGCTGACCGCGGCCGAGAGGAGCGCCGCCGCCCAGCGCCGCGAGCTGGGCGACGCCCGCACCCTGCACTCCGCCTGGCAGGCCGCCGAGGCCGTGCTCCGCCACCGCGCCGCCGCGGACCGCTCCGCCCGGGTGGCCGTCGCCATCCGCGAGGCCGAGCGCGATGCCGCACCGGCCCTGGCCGCCCGGGCCACCGCCGCCGCCGATCTCGTACGGGCCCTCCACACCGCCGCCGAAGCGGGCGAGAACGTGGCCAACGAGGAGGAGGAGCGCTCCGACACCCTCCAGACCGCGGGCGAGGCCGCCCACCGGGACGCCACCACCGCCGCCACCGAGGCCCAGCGCGCCCGCAGCGAGGCCGGCCATCTGCGCCAGCGCCTCGCCGAGGTGGAGCAGGAGACCGCCGAGGCCGTCCGGGCGGGCTGGCTCGATGACACCGCGCCCAACGCGGACCCGGCCCGCGCCGCGCTCGCCGCGAACGACGCCGAGCACTCCGCGGTGGCCGCCTGGGACACCGCCCGCGACGCGGCCGGGGCAGCCGCGGACCGGTCCCGGCAGGCCGCCGCCGACGAGAGCCGGACCGAACTCGCCGCCGCCCGCGCCGCCGACGGCGCACGTGCCGCGGAGCAGGCCTACGAGGCCGAGCTCAGGGCCGCCGAGTCCATCGCCGCCGAACACCGCCTCGCCGACCTCCTGGGCCTGCCCACCGCCGGCGGCGTTCCCCGGCCCCGGCAGAGCACGCCGGGCGCACAGGACGGCGCCGACGACCAGCGGCACGAAGAGGGCCACGAGCCGGGGACCTCCGCGGACGGGGCCGAACCGGCCGCGCACGGAACCCGCGCCACCGCACAGCCCAGGCCGGCCGAACAGCCCCTCACCGCAGACGAGTTCGACCGCAACGCGGAGGAGCTGAGGGACCTCCTCGACCAAGGCGTGGCCGCAGCCGAGCGACGCCTGTTCGAACTGCGCACCGCGGCCGCCGACGACTCCCGCATCCTGGGCGCGCTCGGCGACGGCGGACTGCTGCCGCCAGGACCCGATGTGCTCGCCACCGTCGAATACCTCGGCGAACACGGCATTCCGGCACTGCCCGGCTGGCGCTACCTCGCCCAGGCCGTCGACCCCGCCGACCACGCCGCCGTGCTCGCGGCCCGCCCCGAACTCGTCGACGGCGTCGTCATCACGGACCCGGACGCCCACTCCCGAGCCCGTGAGGTGCTCGGCGCCGCCGCCCTGCTGCCGCGCTCAGCCGTGGCCGTGGGCACCGCAGCCGCGCTCCTCGCTCCCGTACCGGACCCCACCGCCGGAGCCGCCGCGAGCGCCGACGGGGTCTTCCTCGTCCCGCCGAACCCGGCGATGCACGACGAGCACGCCGCCGACGAGGAACGGCAGGCGCTCAGGAGCCGGACCGCGGCCCGCGACGAGGACATCCGCACGCTGGCGGCCCGCCTCACCGGTGACCGCGCGCTCGCCGCCCGGATCGGCTCCTGGCGCGCGGACTGCCCGCCCGGCATGCTCGCCGAACTCGCCGAAGCCGCCCGCACCGCCCGTGCGGCCGCCGCGACGGCCGAGGCCGCTCTCGCCGAGGCCCGTACCGTGCGGGCCGAGGCAGACGAGGCGGCGGCGGACACCGCCCGCGTCCGGGAGGAACGCCAGGAGGCCGCCCAGCGCGCCCGCCGCGCCGCCGACGCACTCGCCGGACTCGCCTTCCGGCTCCGCGAACGGGCGGGCTGGCAGGTGAAGCTGCGCGAACTGGTCGACGAGGCGGCGGAGTCCGAGGCCCGCGCCACCGTCTGCCTGGAGCGGGCCCGCGCCGCCGACGAGGACCGCAGGGCCGCCCAGCGCGCGGCAGACGACGCCCGACGCACCGCCCGCGCCCTGCGCGCCGAACGGGCCGAGATCGCCGGCGCCCCCGAACACCTCCCCGAGCCGGAGCCGGGCGCCCCGCGGCACACCCTGCCGGCCCTGCGTGAGGCCTACCGGGCCGCGTCCCAGCTGTACGAGAAGGTCGGCGTCGGCGCCGACCTGCGCGCCGAGCAGGCGCGCGCGGAGAGCGACGAGAGCGCCGCGCTCGCCGAACTCGACCGGCTTACCAACAAGGTCCGCACCCGGGCCGCGCAGCTCCTGGAAAGCACGGACGGCGCCGACGGGCCCTCCCGGCAGGCCGCCGCGGCCCGCGCCGAGTCCCTGGTCCAGCTCCTGGAAACACGCGCCTCCGCCGCCAGCGAGCAGCTCGGCCGGCTGCGCGGCGAGGCCGAGCGGCTGGCCCCGGCCGACGGTGAGAGCCTGCACACCGAACTCGCCGGCGATCAGGTGCCCGCCGACGCCGAACAGGCGCAGGCGCTGCTGCGTACCGCGACGGCCGAGCTCGCCGCCGCGACCGCCGCCCTGGACACCGCCCGCGCCGCCCATGCCGAGCTCCTGCACGCCCATCGGACCGCAGAGGACTCGGCGGGCGGCTTCGACGAGACCGCGGCCCTGCTGCGCGACCTCCTGCGGGACCACGGCGCCGAAGAGGACCCCGAGACCCCCGAGCCGTACCCCGGCAGCCTGGAGGAGGCCCGGCAGTCCGCGGCGGAGGCCCGCCGTTCACTGCGCGGCTGCGCCGCCGACCTGTCCACCGCGGAAGCGGCCGTACGGGAGGCGAGCGACGTACTCGTCCGGCACGCCAACGCCACCCGCTACGAACAGGTCCGCACCCCGGCCCGCCAGCAGATCCGCGAACTCCCGGCCGCGGCCCTGCCCGAGCACGCGCAGAAGTGGGCGACGGCGTTCGCGCCCCGGCTGCGGGTCCTCACCGACGAACTGGCCCAGCTGGAGCGCAACCGCGACTCCATCGTCGACCGGCTGCGCGGCCTGGTGGACTCCGCGCTGACCACGCTCCGTTCCGCCCAGCGGCTCTCCCGGCTCCCCGAGGGCCTGGGCGAGTGGTCCGGCCAGGAGTTCCTCCGTATCCGCTTCGAGGAACCCGACCAGGCCACGCTCACCGACCGGCTCGGCGACGTCATCGACGAGGCCACCAAGGCGGCGCTGAAGAAGAACTCCGACCTGCGACGCGACGGAATGTCCCTGCTGCTGCGAGGCGTGCAGGCGGCGCTGGAGCCCCGTGGCATCGCCGTCGAGATCCTCAAGCCGGACGCGGTGCTGCGCGCCGAGCGGGTGCCGGTCGGACAGATGGGCGACGTCTTCTCCGGTGGCCAGCTGCTCACGGCCGCCATCGCCCTGTACTGCACGATGGCCGCCCTGCGAAGCAACGACCGGGGCCGCGACCGGCACCAGCACCGCCACGCCGGGACGCTGTTCCTCGACAACCCCATCGGCCGCGCCAACGCCACGTATCTGCTGGAGCTGCAGCGTGCGGTCTCCGATGCGCTCGGCGTCCAGCTGCTCTACACCACAGGCCTTTTCGATACGACGGCGCTGGCGGAATTCCCGCTGGTGATCAGGTTGCGCAATGACGCCGACCTGAGGGCCGGACTGAAGTACATCAGCGTCGAGGAGCATCTGCGCCCCGGACTGCCCCAACAGGACCCGGGCACCGAGACCGTGCACGGAGAGATCACCGCCACCCGCATGTTCAAGCGGTCCGCGCCGGCGCCGGACGTACCGGCGGCCCTGACCGAGGGCGAACCCCGCACCACGGCGAACCTCGACACGGCCCCGTAGGGCCTGTGTGATGTCGTGATCAACATCTGTGTTCCGCTGCCGTCCAGGGGTGGTTCGGGTAGAACGCCGCTGTGACGCGGCGACAGCTCGACGATGGCCAGTGGAAGTTCATCGAGCCGTACTTGCCGCTCGGCGAGTACGGCCCCTACCCGGTGAAGCTGCGGGACCAGTTCGAGGGAATGATCTGGCGTTTCCGGTCCGGTGCCCAGTGGCGGGAGACTGGCCCACCGTCTATGGCCGGTTTCGGGTCTGGCGCGATGCAGGGGTCTTCAGCGCACTGCTGGAGGGATTGATCGCCGAGGCCGCCCGGCGGGGGGAGACCGACCTGGCGCTGGTCAGTGTGGACTCCACGACCGCCCGCGCCCATCACGATGCCGCCGGGATGCGCGTCAAACCCGAGGTGCTGGAGGCCCTTGAGGATGCCGTGCGGGAACAGGAACGTGCCCGGCAAAAGGGGGCACCGGCGAGGAACAAAGGGCAGGGGTCGGCAGGAGACCCTGGCTGCGAAGAGCGGCGGCGTATCCGACGGCGGCGCAAAGCCCGCCTGAAACAGGCCCTGTTGGGCCGGTCCAGAGGCGGACTGACCTGCAAGGTTCATCTCGCTTCAGACCGCAGGTGCCGGCCGCTGTCGATCGTGATCACGGCCGGGCAGGCCGCCGACAGCCCGCAGTTCGTCTCCGTCCTGGGCAAGGTCCGTATCCGGCTGCCCGTCGGCCGCCCCCGGACCCGGCCCGGAGCAGTCGCGGGGGACAAGGCGTACTCCTCCCGCGCCAACCGCGCCTTCCTGCGTAAACGCGGCATCAAGGCCGTCATCCCGGAGAAGAAGGACCAGGCCGCGTACCGGAAGAACAAGGGCCACAGGGGCGGGCGGCCCGTCACTCACGACGCCGAGCTCTACAAGGACCGCAACACCGTCGAGCGCATGATCAACAAGCTGAAAGCTTGGCGCGGCATCGCCACCCGCTACGACAAGACCCCCGAAAGCTACGACGCCGGCCTCCACCTCCGAGCCTCCATGATCTGGCTCAACGACCTCACCCGCGTCAACAACGCTCCGGGTCAATACACCTAGTGCCGGCCACCGGGCCCTGGCTTCGCTGGTCGGAGGCCGCTCTTCTGCTCGGGCGCATCTATGGGCGCACCGAGGTACATCGATGAGCGCAGGACCCGCTGGGATCGTCACTGACGGCGGCCCCCGACACCCGCCAGGCTGCCGGCAAATTTCCAGGAGGGCGCCCGCCTCCCGCTGGTACTGGGTGGGCAGCCACTGGCGGTCGGTACCCCGCGCGATCTGCCGCGCCTGCTCCACCGTCACCGTGTTCGCGCCCGTTGTTCTGCCCCGTCTTGATCCGTCTGCGTCCGTGGTCGTCGTTTCCGACATCACTGAGCTTCGCGGAACGGGGGCGCCCAAGACGGAGCGGGCCGTCGCGCCCCTGCTCGTACTGTTACTCGGCCCTGCCAGGGCTCACCCCGCCTGCGCCACATGGCTGTTGACGAACGCGGCGGCCTGGTCGAGGGCCTGGGCGGCCTCGTCGGCAATCGCGGCGAAGCCCTGGAAGACGTGCGGTGCCCCGGGGAAGGTCCGCAGGGTGACGGGGACGTCGGCGTGTGAGGCGTGCGTGGCCAGGCGCAGGGCGTCGTCGAGCAGGATCTCGCGCCCGCCGACCTGGATCAGCAGCGGCGGAAGTCCGCGCAGGTCGGCGTGGAGCGGGCTGGCCAGCGGGGTGCGCGGGTCCGCACCGGCGAGGTAGTCGGCGGCCCGGGTCCGCAGCGCGCGGGGGGTGAGCGCCGGATCGTCGTCGGTCCTGGCCTCCATGGTGGAGCCGGTCAGGGCGAGGTCCGTCCAAGGGGACATGACGGTCGCGGACGACGGCTGCGGCAGCCCCGCGTCGCGGATCGCGAGGAGCAGGGCGAGCGCGAGGCCGCCGCCCGCCGATTCACCCGTGACCGCGATCGACCCGGCGGGTATTCCCTGGTCGAGCAGCGCACGGTAGGCGGCGAGGGCGTCGTCCGTGGCGGCCGGGAAGGGGTGTTCGGGGGCGAGCCGGTAGTCGACCGAGTAGGCGTTGGCCCCGGTGCGGCGGGCGATCTCGGAGACCAGGCCCACACTGCCGGCGGCGGAGCCGATCGCGTAGGCGCCGCCGTGGAAGTACAGGACGGTGACGGCCGTCGGCCCGGGGGTACCGGCGCGCACCTCGACGGCGGGTACCCCGCCCAGCTCGGTGGTCCGGGTGCGAACGTCGCCGGGCAGCGGAACGGAGCCGAGCATCTCGTCGAAGACGACACGCATTTTCTCCACGTCACCGCCCAGGTCCAGCGGCGCGTGCCGCAACAGGTCGGATATGGAGTCCAGCTGACGTCGGGTCATGTCATCGGTTCCTTGCACTGAGGGACGAGGGAAGAAGGAGAGGGGAAGGGGGTCAGGCGATGCCGCCGTTACTGAACAGCACCTGGCCGTTGATCCAGCGGCCGCCGGGTCCGGCGAGGAAGGCGACGGCTTCCGCGATGTCCTCGGGGGTGCCGAGCCGTTCCAGGGGCGCGGCGGAGGCGATCTCGGCGATCAGGTCCCCTCTTGCTCGCCGCGTAGCCGCCGTAGCCGGGCTGCTGGAGCCGGGTCACCGAGGTGGAGAAATTGATCAGCGCGCCGCCGGGGCGCAGGCGGCGAGCGGCGAGTTGGGAGACGACGAAGGTGCCGCGAACATTGACGCGGTACATCCGGTCGAACGTTTCGAGGTCCATCTCGGCGAGCGGGGCAAGCAGCATGATTCCGGCTGTGTTGACGACCGCGTCGACGCCGCCGAAACGGCTCTCCACCGTGTCGGAGAGACGGGTCATCTCGGCCGGTTCGGCGACGTCGCCGGGCAGAGCCACCGCCGTGCCGCCTGCCGCGGCGACGGACGTGACGGCCGCCTCGGCCTTCGCCGCGCTTCCCGCGCAGTGGATGACGGCGGTCATTCCGTCGGCGGCGAGGCGATGCGCGACCGCGCCGCCGATGCCGCCCGATCCGCCGATCACCACGGCCACCCTGGGCCGACCGGCATCTTTCCGCACCTCCGTGTCGGCTTCCGCACTGTTCATGACCGCTCCCGTGATCCGATCCGGCCCCGACAGGGCCTGGCGTTGGGCCAACCCTCCGGCGCGGGCCACTATTTGTCCAATGCATCACAAATATGTACGTTATTCAGATGACGCATATGGAACGGGTCGATCTCAACCTGCTGGCCCCGCTGGCCGCGCTGCTGGAGGAGCGGCACGTTTCGCGCGCCGCCGAGGTCGCCGGGATGAGCCAGCCCGCGATGAGCCGGGCGCTGCAGCGGCTGCGGGACACGCTCGGCGACGACCTGCTGGTGCGCACGCCGCGCGGCTACCGGCTCACCCCGCGGGCCGAGCGCGTCCAGCGCGAGGTGCGGGCGGTTCTGCCGCGCCTGGAGAGCCTGTTCTCGCCGGAGGAGTACGACCCCGCCACGGCTGCCGAGACCTTCCGAGCCGCCGGGACCGACTACAGCAGGGTGTTCGCCCCTGCCGTGTTCCAGCGCGTCTTCCGGGAGTCACCGCGTTCTACGCTGCACTTCCGCAGCTGGCACGACGCGATCCACGAAGACCTGGACCGGGGCATCGTCGACCTGCTGTTCTACGCCAGGTCGGAGCCGGTCACCGCGCTGCGCACCGAGCACCTCTTCGACGACCGGTTCGTGTGCGTGCTCTGCGCGGACCACCCGCTGGCCGGGCTCCCGGAGATCACTCTGGACGCGTACTTGGAGGCCACGCACGTGATCGTCGGCACCTTCGGCGAGCGCCAGACCGCGATCGAGCGGCGGCTGGAGAAACTCGGGGCGCGCCGCCGGGCCGGGCTGACCGTGCCGTACCACTCCCTCGCCGCGCAGTCGGTCCCCAGCACCCGGCTGATCCTCACGCTGCCCGCACGACTGCTGACGGAGGAGCGTTCCGACCCGGGCATCCGGATTCTGCCCGCGCCCGAGGAAATCCGCTCGCTGCATTACGAGATGGCCTGGCATCCGCGCCTGGACGGCGACCTGGGCCAGCGCTGGCTCCGGGATGCCATCCGGGCCGTTACCGCCGAACTGCCAAACGTAGAGCGGGAGTTCATGGACTGATGGGGCTGACGGGGCTGACGGCGGTGAGAGCGGCGATGCGGGTGTTCCTCAGGGCGTCGTACGGTCGTTCCCTGAACGGCAGTTGGGCCGATCCGCCCACGACAGGATGAAGACGCTACCTCGCCACAGCGACGTACTACCCGAACCACCCCTGGACGGCAGCGGAATACAGATGTTGATCACGACATCACACAGGCCCCAGGGCGAACCTCGACACGGCCCCGCCGACGGGAGGGGCCCGTCGTGAGTGGCCCCGCAGACGGGAGGGGCTCGTGCCGAGTCGGCCCCGCAGACGGGAGGGGCTCGGCGTGCGTCGCTCCGCAGGCGGAAGGGGCCGGGCGCGAGGGGCTCGGCGTGCGTCGCTCCGCAGGCGGAAGGGGCCGGGCGCGAGGGGCTCGTCGTGAGTCGCCCGCAGCCGGCAGGAGCCGGGCGCGGGTCAGGCCCGGGAGAGCCGGCGGCCCGCGTCCCGTCGTCGTATCCGCGCCGCGTCCCGCTCGGCGGTCCGCGCCGCCCGTCGGGCCCTGCGCCGCTCGCGGCGCAGCCGCCGGGCCGAACTGCTGGGCACCGACACCACGCCGTTGCGCTGATTCCATACCTGCCGGGTGACCCACACGTCCAGCACCGACCATGTCGCGACCACCGTGCTGCCCACGCTGCTGAGCACCATCGGGAAGGCCAGCCATGAACCGGTCAGCGAGGCCAGGAACGCGACCATTGCCTGGATCAGGGTCAACGACGTGATGATCACAGCCCGCACGGCGGCCCTGCGCACGGGATCCGGCATCCGCCGGCGTGTGGCCGCCTCCTCGACCCAGAGCGGCTGCCGCGGCACCTCCGGCCCGCTCTGCGCAGCCGAAGCCGCGGTGCCCGCCTCCTTCGCCGTCCGGGCCGGTGGCACCTCCACCGCACCGTGACGCTCCTGCGTGTCCAACGCCTTTCAACTCCCCACCGCTGTCCGACTTCAGGGTTGCTGCCCCGCATGCACCCTTTCTACGCGGGCGGACCGTCCCGTCCCGCCCCAGTGCACTCCTGCAGCTCTCCTGCCCCCGTACAGACAGACGAGTGCCGGACGGTGAAGATTCCCCCGGATCGGCACGGAACGAAGAGTTCCAGCCAACCGGCGGAGGGTGGAATATGCCGCTCTGATCGGCGTCTTCTGTCGCATTCGCGAATTTCATCTCCCGGAATACCGGGACAACTCATGGTCAACTCCCTGTAAGGCGGCCGAAAATCGTCCGGACGCGCCTTCGAGTTGTCTGTGTGTCGGTAGTAGGCTCGCGCCGTTTGTTGACGGAACACCATCCCCGCCCTGCGGGGCCGAGCTGGGGGAGGCCATGCGCTTTCGCGGAAAGTCCATCCGCAGGAAGATCGTGGCGTTGCTTCTGGTGCCGCTCGTCTCCCTCACCGCACTCTGGGGCTTCGCCACCTATCTGACCGGACGCGAGGCCGGCCAGTTGCTGAGTGCCAGCACGGTCGTGGAGAAGGTCGGCCACCCCCTGGAGGACACCGTCAGGGCGGTGCAGAACGAGCGCCGCCAGACCCTCGTCTTCCTCGCCGACCCGAGGGCCTCCGACGCCCTTCCGGTCCTGCGCACCCAGCGCGCGGTCACCGACCGGGTCGTGGAGCGTGTGACCTCGAGTGCGCAGCAGAAGGACATCCGCGACGCACTGCGCCCCGACGCCGAGACCCAGCTCAGCTCGATCCTCGGCGCGGTCGACGAACTGGACGCCCTCCGCGACTCCGTCGACCGGCGCACCATCGGCCGGGCCAGGGCGATGAACTACTACAACCGCCTCATCGACCCGTGCTATCGCTTCCTGACCGGGCTCCACACGATGGAGAACGTGTCCATGGACAAGCAGGTCCGGGCGCTGGCCGGCGTCTCGCGTGCCCGCGAGATGCTCTCCAGGGAAGACGCGCTCATCGCCTCCGGACTCCTGGCAGGGCGCTTCACCGCCCCCGAACTCCGGCAGATCTCCGACCTCGTGGCCAATCGGGGACTGCTGTACGAGATCAACCTCCAGGTGCTGCCCGCCTCCGAGCGGCGGCGCGTGGAGCAGTACTGGTCGGGCCCCGACAGCGAACCGCTGCGCACCGCCGAGAACAAACTCATCGCCCAGGGCCCCACCCGCGACTCGCGCGCCGTGGACGCCGCCCGCTGGCAGGAGGTCGCGCCGCCGGTCCTGGACCGGCTGGCCAACGACTCGACCGAGATGAACAACCGCTTCCAGGACCGGGGCAAGCCCGCCGGCTACGGCGTCCTGATCAAGGCGGGCGTCGCCGGCGTGCTCGGGTTCCTGGCCCTGCTCGTCTCCGTCTTCGTGTCCGTACGCATCGGCCGCGAGCTCGTCCGCGACCTCTCCCGGCTGCGCAAGGACGCCCACGAGGTCTCCGGGGTGCGGCTGCCGAGCGTGATGCGCCGCCTCGCCGCGGGCGAGCACATCGACGTCGAGACCGAGTCCCCGCACCTCCAGTACGAACGGGACGAGATCGGCCAGGTCGGCCAGGCCCTCAACACGCTGCAGCGCGCCGCGGTCGAGGCGGCCGTCAAACAGGCGGACATGCGGCGCGGCGTCTCCGAGGTCTTCGTCAACCTCGCCCGCCGCAACCAGGTGCTGCTGCACCGCCAGCTGACGCTCCTGGACACGATGGAGCGCCGCACCGAGAACACCGACGAACTCGCCGACCTGTTCCGCCTCGACCACCTCACCACCCGGATGCGGCGCCACGCCGAAGGGCTGGTGATCCTCTCCGGTGCCGCGCCCTCCCGGCAGTGGCGCAAGCCCATCCAGCTGATGGACGTGGTGCGGGCAGCCGTCGCCGAGGTGGAGGACTACGAACGGATCGAGGTCCGGCGCCTCCCGCGGATCGGAGTGGGCGGCCCCGCCGTCGCCGACCTCACCCATCTCATCGCCGAACTCCTGGAGAACGCCACGGTGTTCTCGCCCCCGCACACGGCGGTCCAGGTGCACGGCGAGCAGGTGGCCAACGGGTTCACCCTCGAGATTCACGACCGCGGCCTCGGAATGCCTCCCGAAGTACTCCTGGACGCCAACCTCCGGCTGGCGGAGACCCCCGAGTTCGAACTGTCCGACACCGACCGGCTCGGCCTCTTCGTCGTCAGCCGGCTCGCCCAGCGGCAGAACGTCCGCGTCTCGCTCCAGACCTCCCCGTACGGAGGCACCACCGCCGTCGTCTTCATCCCGGCGGCGCTGCTCACCGACGCCCCGGACTCCCACGGCACCGGATTCCGCCTCGACCGCAGGTCCGAGAAGGCGATCGCCAGCAGCAGGCCCGGCAGCGGCCCGAAGGAGAACGGCGGCCCCGGCACACCGGACCGCGGCATCGCCGCCGCCCAGTCGCAGGAACGGTCGCAGGAACGGTCGAAGGAACGCCCGCAGGAACGGCCGGGCAGTCTCTCGCCAGTTCCCAGCGGGCTGATGGACCCGGCTCTGCTGGACGGCCCGGTCGAGCTCGAAGGACCGGTCGCTTCCCTGGACTTCGACCGTGACCCGCTCCTCGAGGCCGTCGCCGGCCGGGGCACCGACCCCGCACTCGACGGGGTCTCCGACCTGGACGACACCGAGAGCGAACGCGGCGGCATCTTCCGCGCCCGCGAGTTCCGGCGCGAAGCCGACCGCGAGCAGCACCAGCAGGCGCCCGACCGGACGGCGGAGCCGGACGGCGTACGGGCGCTGCGCCCCGACGGCACGCGCCCGCTGCCCCGGCGCAAGCCGCCGACCCTGGTCACCGACCGCGGTGTACGCGTCGACGAGAGCAGCCGCTCCCACCCCACGACCGGCGATCCGGAGCCCGCGCACACCTCGGCCCGGCCCCGGGCCACCGGCCCCGTTCCGCACGAGGACCGGATCCGCTCCGCCGAACCCCGGCGGTCCACGGGCTTCCGGACGCCGACCGGGCCGGCCGAAGCCCCGTGGCCCGCGCCTTCGGTGCCCGCGCCACGGTCGTCCACATCAGCTGTCCGGTCCTCGTCGCCCGAGGCCGACACCGTGGGCGGGCTGCCCCGGCGGGTCCGTCAGGCCAGTCTCGCCCCGCAACTGCGCGAGGGCTCGGGCGCGGCCGGCCCGGACCTGGTGGAGAGCGTCGAGGACATCGAGCGGGACGCCGACGAGGTACGCGACCGCATGGCCTCGCTCCAGCGCGGCTGGCAGCGCGGACGCCTGCAGAACGCCGAGGACGGGACCGGCCCCGGCGATACAGCACAAGGAACCACTCCGGGAGGGGACGGTCCATGACCGCACCGAACGCCGCAGCACTCAACTCCGCACGTCAGGGCTCGGGCGAGCTCAACTGGCTCCTCGACGAACTCGTCGAGCGCGTCGCCAGCATCCGCAAGGCGCTGGTGCTCTCCAGCGACGGCCTCCCCACCGGCGCGTCCAAGGACCTGACCCGGGAGGACGGCGAGCACCTGGCGGCCGTCGCCTCGGGTTTCCACAGCCTCGCGAAGGGCGTCGGCCGCCACTTCGACGCGGGCAGGGTCCGGCAGACCGTCGTCGAACTCGACGAGGCGTTCCTGTTCGTCACGGCGGCCGGTGACGGCAGCTGTCTCGCCGTACTGGCCGACTCCGACTCGGACGTCGGGCAGGTGGCGTACGAGATGACGCTGATGGTCAAGCGCGTGGGAGCCCACCTGGCCAACGCGCCCCGGACGACCGGTCTGTCCTCCGGAGGGTGAGTGGACGGGATGAGCGCCGACACCTCCCGCACCCCTGGGACCCCCGGCGACCCACAGTCCTCGCGCTGGTACGACGCCGACGCGGGGCCGGTGGTCCGCCCGTACGCGATGACGAGGGGACGCACCAGCAGCGCGTCCCGTCACCGCCTCGACCTGATCGCGATCGTCATGCCCGAACCCGCGGCCGACGACCCCGGCAGGGACCAGATGCTCTCCCCGGAACACGTGGAGATCATCGAACTCTGCAGTGAGATGCCCCAGTCGATCGCCGAGCTCGCCGCCGGTCTGGACCTCCCCGTCGGGGTGGTCCGGGTCCTGGTCGGCGATCTCGTCGAGGACGAACTGGTGCACGTAACCCGTCCCGTTCCGCCGGCCGAGCTGCCGGACGTGAACATTCTTCGCGAGGTGATCAATGGCCTTCGGGCGCTCTAGCCGCAACAGGCGGCCCGTTGAGCCCGTTACCCTGAAAATCCTGGTGGCGGGCGGCTTCGGAGTGGGCAAGACGACCCTGGTGGGGGCGGTCAGCGAGATCAGACCGCTGCGTACGGAGGAGATGCTGAGCGAGGCGGGACGTCCGGTGGACGACCTGGACGGTGTCGAGGCGAAGACCACGACCACGGTGGCGATGGACTTCGGGCGGATCACGCTGCGCGAGGACCTCGTGCTGTATCTCTTCGGAACCCCCGGACAGGACCGCTTCTGGTTCCTCTGGGACGAACTCGCCCAGGGCGCGCTGGGGGCGGTCGTCCTCGCGGACACCCGCCGGCTGGAGGACTGTTTCGCGGCGGTCGACTACTTCGAGCGCCGCGAGATCCCGTTCGCCGTGGCCGTCAACTGCTTCGAGGGCGCCGACCGGTTCCCCACCGAGACGGTGCAGGCGGCGCTGGACCTGGATCCACAGGTGCCGGTACTCATGTGCGACGCGCGGGACCGGTCGTCCGTACGGGACGTCCTGGTGGCCGTCGTCGAACACGCGGTGGCCCGGGTGGACCGGCTCCGCGAACCCGTCACGACGTAAGCGGGCGGAACGCGGCCCGTACCCCCGCCGACGGGGGTACGGGCCGCGCGTCCATGGGCGGCCGGGGAGCGCAGGCCCCCGCTACTCCTGCCAGCCGAAACTCCGCTCCACCGCCTTGCGCCAGTTTCCGTACTCGCGTTCACGGTCCTCCGGTTCCATCCGCGGCTGCCACTCCACATCGCGCTGCCAGTGCGTCTTGAGCTCGTCGAGCCCCGACCACACCCCGGTCGCCAGCCCCGCCGCGTACGCCGCGCCCAGGCACGTGGTCTCTGCGATCTTCGGGCGGATCACCGGAACGCCCAGCACATCCGCCTGGTGCTGCATCAGCAGATGGTTGGCCGTCATGCCGCCGTCCACCTTGAGCGTCGTGATCGGTACCCCGGAGTCCTGGTACATCGCGTCGACGACCTCACGCGTCTGCCAGCTGGTCGCCTCCAGGACGGCCCGTGCCAGATGCGCTTTGGTGACGTACCCGGTCAGGCCGGTGATCACCCCCCGGGCGTCGGAACGCCAGTAGGGGGCGAACAGCCCGGAGAACGCGGGCACGATGTACGCCCCGCCGTTGTCCTCGACGCTCGCGGCGAGGGTCTCGATCTCCGCCGCGTTCCCGATGATCCCGAGCTGGTCGCGGAACCACTGCACGAGCGCCCCGGTGATCGCGATCGACCCCTCCAGGCAGTAGACGGGCGGCTCGTCGCCGATCCGGTAACCGAGGGTGGTGATCAGCCCGTTCTTGGACGGCACGGGGCGGTTCCCGGTGTTGAGCAGCAGGAAACTGCCGGTGCCGTACGTGTTCTTGGCCGTGCCCGGGTCGTAGCAGGCCTGGCCGAACACCGCGGCCTGCTGGTCTCCCAGGGCGGAGGCGACCGGTACTCCGGCCAGCGCTCCCACGGCCGTTCCGTACACCTCGGACGACGACCTGATCTCCGGGAGCACCGCCTCCGGGATGTTCATCGCGGCCAGGACCGCCGGGTCCCACCGGAGTGTCTCCAGGTTCATCAGCATGGTGCGCGACGCGTTGGTCACGTCCGTGACGTGGACACCGCCCGCCGTGCCGCCGGTGAGGTTCCAGATCAGCCAGGAGTCCATCGTGCCGAACGCGATCTCGCCCCGCTCGGCCCGTTCACGCAGCCCGGGTACGTGGTCCAGCAGCCAGGC
Source organism: Streptomyces poriferorum (assembly GCF_019399235.1). Lineage (GTDB taxonomy): Bacteria > Actinomycetota > Actinomycetes > Streptomycetales > Streptomycetaceae > Streptomyces > Streptomyces poriferorum. Next base: position 31,869 of record NZ_JAELVH010000030.1, read on the forward strand.
CGCCTTGGGGCCGGAGAAATAGCTGGCCAGCGGAAGACCCGTGGTGGCGCGGAACCGGTCCTGCCCGTCGGTGCCGCCGAGTTCGTGACACAGGTCCGCGGTACGGGTGTCCTGCCAGACGATCGCGTGGTGGACGGGGAGCCCGGTGGCCCGGTCCCACAGCACGGTCGTCTCGCGCTGGTTGGTGATGCCGAGCGCGGTGAGCCGGTCCGCCCGCAGCCCGGCCCGGTCCAGGGCGCCGGCGACGACGGCCTGCACGGTGGTCCAGATCTCCGAGGCGTCGTGCTCCACCCAGCCGGGCCGGGGGAAGATCTGCCGGTGCTCGCGCTGGTCGACGGCGACGACCGCGCCGTCCTGGTCGAAGATGATGCAACGGCTGGAGGTGGTGCCCTGGTCGATGGCGGCGACATACCTGATCGTCATGACTCCCCTTGTCCCTCGGGTGCTTGTGGCCGAGGCCTCAGAACGCGGCGTTGAACACGACACCGCCCAGCAGCCCGCCCAGGAGCGGTCCCACGACCGGTATCCAGGCGTAACTCCAGTCGGACGTTCCCTTGTTCGGAATCGGAAGCAGCGCGTGCACCAGCCGGGGGCCGAGGTCACGGGCCGGGTTGATGGCGTATCCGGTGGGGCCGCCGAGCGAGAGCCCGATGCCCACCACGAGGAGGGACACCAGGAGAACCGAGATCCCGGAGCCGTAGATCCCGGCCTCCGAACCCGCGACCGGGCCGATCCCGATGCCCGCGTTCTTCCCGAAGGCCAGGATCGGCAGCACCAGGGCGGCCGTTGCGATGATCTCGGTGACGAGGTTGGCCACCGGATTCCGGATCTCCGGAGCGGTCGCGAAGATGCCGAGCGTGGGTCCGGACGTCTCCTTGTCGGCGTTGGCACGGAACTGTGCGTAGTACGTCAGCCAGGCCAGCACGGCGCCGATGACGGCGCCCGTCAGCTGACCCGCGATGTAGAGCGGGACCTTGTCCCACTCGCCGGTGTCGACGGCGATGCCGACGGTCACCGCCGGGTTGAGATGGCCACCCGACAACGGGGCGGACGTGTAGGCCCCGGCCAGTACCCCGAAGCCCCATCCGAAGGCGATGACGACCCAGCCCGCGGCTCTGGCCTTCGAGTGGTGGAGCGTGACGGCGGCGCAGACGCCCGCGCCGAAGAGGATGAGGATGGCCGTTCCGAGGACTTCCCCGGTGAAGATGTCTCCATTGCTCATGGCGCTCCCAGTGGTTGTCCGGCGGGTTTCGCCGGGCGCTTCCATGGCTGCGGAGGCCGAGGGCAGGGAAAATCCGTGCCCCGCCCGGCGACCGTGACGAGCGTGGGATCAGCCGGCCGCCGCGGTGTGGGAGGACGGCATCGGCTGGGAATGGAGTGTTCTCCGTGCTTGATGGGTCGTCAAGAAGGCTGACAACAAACGCTGTTGATGTTCGTGGATGGCGTGTCAGCGCACTGCGACGACCGCCGAGCCATGACCGAACAGCCCCTGGTTCGCGGTGATCCCGGCCCGTGCGCCCGGAATCTGGCGTTCCCCCGCCGTGCCGCGCAGCTGCCAGGTCAGCTCGCAGACCTGCGCGATGGCCTGGGCCGGCACCGCCTCGCCGAAGGAGGCGAGTCCACCGCTCGGGTTCACCGGGATGCGCCCGCCGAGCGCCGTCGCCCCGGAGCGCACGAGCGCCGCGCCCTCCCCGGGAGCGCACAGTCCGATGTCCTCGTACCACTCCAGCTCCAACGCCGTGGAGAGGTCGTACACCTCGGCCAGGGACAGGTCCCCGGGGCCGATGCCCGCCTCCTCGTACGCCGCCCGGGCGATCGAGCCCCGGAAACTCATGGGGGAGGGTTCCACGGCGACCGCGGAGTCCGTGGCGATGTCCGGCAGATCGAGCACCGCTTTCGGGTACGTGGGCGTCACGGTCGACACGGCACGGATGCGGACCGGGTCCGAAGCCCCGTGGCGCCTGGCGAAGTCCATGCTGGACAGCACCAGGGCCGCCGCGCCGTCGGAGGTGGCGCAGATGTCCAGCAGCCGCAGCGGATCGGCGACCACCGCGGAGGCCGCGACCTGTTCCGGGCTCACCGCCGCCCGGTAGCGGGCGTTCGGGTTGAGCGCGCCGGCCGCCGCGTTCTTCACCTTGACCAGCGCGAAGTCCTCCGGAGTGTCGCCGTGCAGCGCCATCCGGCGGCGGGCGTACAGCGCGAAGTACGCGGGATTGGTCGCGCCGAGCACCCGGAACCTCAGCCAGTCCGGATCGTCCGGCCGTTCGCCGCCCGCCGGTGCGAAGAACCCCTTGGGGGCCGCGTCCGCGCCCACCACGAGCACCACGTCCGCCATGCCGGCCAGGATCTGCGCCCTCGCGGTGTTCACCGCCTGGGCGCCCGACGCGCAGGCCGCGTACACACTGGTCACGCGGGCGCCCTGCCAGCCGAGCGCCTGGGCGAACGTCGCCCCGGCCACGTACCCCGGATAGCCGCCGCGCACGGTGCCGGCGCCAACCACCGACCGCACGTCCCGCCACTCGATGCCCGCGTCCGCGAGCGCGCCGCGGGCCGCCACCGTGCCGTACTCAACGAAACCGCGGCCCCATTTGCCCCAGGGGTGCATCCCGGCGCCGAGGACGGCCACGTCCCCGCTCATGCCGCACCTCCCGAGGAGCCGGCGGCGACCGGACGCCAGTGCCAGGTGGTCCGCACCGCACCGTCGTCACCCGGGCCGGCGTCCATGACCCCCGGCACGGCCTCCACGGTCATCCCGACCGCGAGATCCCCCACGCCCACCCCGGGCGCGGCCTGCCCGAGCACGACCATCCGCTCGGCGGCCAGCTCCACCGCCACCAGCGTGTACGGCTCCCAGGGCACCTCCGGATCCGAGAGGTAGGGCGCGGGAGGCCGGTAGCGGCCGTCGGTGTACGACCAGACCGTGCCGTGCCGGGACAGCGGCACCTCGGCGAGCTCGCCGCCCGTACAGCCCGGATTGCGGCAGAGCCCCTTCTGCGGCGGGAAGAAGACCGACGAGCAGAGCGGGCAGCGGGTGCCCAGCAGTCGGAAGTCCTCCTCCGTACCGTCCTCGGTGAACCACCCGGCCACCACGGGTATGCGCTTGCTCGGCAAAGCCCCTCCCGGCACTGGATCTGACGGAACGTCAGAAGTGTGCCACGGTCAGCTGTTGTCGGCGAGCCACTTGGCAGCGGTCTCCGCGAGCTCGTGGTCGCGGCCTGCCAGCATCATCCCGATCATCTGCGCGTCACCGCGCAGCGACCAGGCGGGATGACCGAACGTGGCCGGGTTGTTCTTCTCGATCAGGAAATGGGCGGGCCAGGCGGTGCCGTACCCGATCAGCGGCAGCGCGGCCACGTAGCGCTTCCGGCCGCGTGCCAGCCCGTAGGCGGTGATCGCGAGACCGGTCAGGGTGCCGGTGAGATGGAGCCAGCGGGTCGCGGCCCGGGAGTGCATCGCTACGTAATAGGGCCAGAACTCTTCGTACGAATCGAACGTCTGCTGTGACATACCGGCACCGTAGTGGCTGGAACGGCAACCGGATACGGCCCATCCGCGTCCGAGAAGGAGAGCGGGCGGCCGGAACCCACGGGGGTGGTCCCAGCCGCCCGCTCGTTTCTCCTTCCGGGGCGCGGCGCCTCAGTGGCCGGCGACGGACCTGCGGGCCACCGGGAAGTCGAAGTAGGTGTCCGGGAACAGCTCGGGCTTGAAGGTGTAGTGCCACCACTCCTCGGCCAGATTCACGAAGCCCACGTCGGTGAGCGTCTTCTTGAGGAACTGGCGGTTGGCGCGCTGCACGCCCTGGATCCGCGGGTCGTCGGTGTGCGAGAGCGTGTCGAAGCAGTCGAATCCGGTGCCCATGTCGACCGAGTTGTCCGGAAAGCGTTCGGCCTGCGGGGCGTAGCACGGCACCAGCTTCTCGCCGGGACGATACGGCCTGGTCGGCATGGCCGGCAGCCGCACCAGCGTCAGGTCCAGCGTGCTGCCCCGGCTGTGTCCGGACTTCTCGGCGATGTAACCGTCCGCGAACAGACGGGTCTTGTCGACCTGCGGATAGAACTCGCCCTTCATCGTCTCGTCGTCGAGATCCTTCGCCCACCGCACGAAGTGGTCGACGGCCCGCTGCGGCCGGTAACAGTCGTACACCTTCAGCGAGTACCCCTGGGCCAGCAGCCGGACCTGGGCCCGGTGCAGGGCCTCGGCCGCCGGCCGGGTCAGGATGCACAGCGACTGGCGGTACCCGTCCACCGGTACACCCATGAAGTCGTGCCCGGTGGGGTAGCGCATCTCCTGGATGATCATGGGATCGACCGTGCGCAGCGCGACGAAGTCCCGGGGAGCCTTCGGCTCGGGCTTCGCCTGGGCCGCGGGGGCGGCGGCGGTGACGGCGAGCAGCGTGGCGGCGGTCGCTGCGAGGACGCGGAAAACGGAACCCATACCTGTCATGAGCACATCGTCCACTAGTCCGGTCGTCCCGGGCGGGTGATCGGATACAGTCCGCGCGTGGCCGTGACGAGGAAACCGGAGAAGCCCGTGAAGGACTCCCACTGCGGCAGTTGCGGGGCGCCGTACACCGCGCTGCCGCACCCCGGTGCCTGGCCCCGCGTCTGCGCCGCCTGCGGTGCCACCGCGTACCGCAACCCGCTGCCGGTCGCCGTCGCCCTGCTCCCGTCACCGGGGACGACGGCACCGGTGACGACCGCACCGGACTCGTCGTCATCACCCGCACCATCGAGCCCTGCCTCGGCGGCACCGCCCTCCCCGGCGGCTTCATCGACCACGACGAGGACTGGAAACACGCGGTCGTACGCGAACTCCGCGAGGAG